>NZ_FNUD01000002.1:827500-1132325 GCF_900106095.1 Pseudomonas deceptionensis
CCGTAGGAGTCTGGACCGTGTCTCAGTTCCAGTGTGACTGATCATCCTCTCAGACCAGTTACGGATCGTAGCCTTGGTGAGCCATTACCTCACCAACTAGCTAATCCGATCTAGGCTCATCTGATAGCGCAAGGCCCGAAGGTCCCCTGCTTTCTCCCGTAGGACGTATGCGGTATTAGCGTCCGTTTCCGAACGTTATCCCCCACTACCAGGCAGATTCCTAGATATTACTCACCCGTCCGCCGCTCTCAAGAGGTGCAAGCACCTCTCTACCGCTCGACTTGCATGTGTTAGGCCTGCCGCCAGCGTTCAATCTGAGCCATGATCAAACTCTTCAGTTCAAACATCTTTGGGTTTTTAAGAAACCCTAAACTTGGCTCAGCAATCGTTGGTTACATCTTTGATTTCTCGCGGAGTAACTTGTGATGCTGATAATCTTGTTGACTATCAGTCTGACTCCACAAGCACCCACACGAATTGCTTGATTCAGTTGTTAAAGAGCGGTTGGTTTAGCTTTCGCTGAACCGAGGCGCGTATTCTACAGCAGCCTCTGTTGCTGTCAAGCGGTTATTTTAAGATGTTTTCAAAGTTTCCCCTGTAACATCAACCACTTGCGCTTTCGATCTCTCGTTAGCGGGAGGCGAATTCTACAGCGTTACACGCTGCTGTCAACACCTTATTTCCTGCTTCTTTCGATTGAGATAATCGAGGTGTTAGCCAGGCAAATGGCCTGATTAACAGCACAGGCTTTTTACAAAGCTTGTACTTATACAAAAACAAAATCCCCGTCTGCGCGAGCAGACAGGGATTTTGGAATTTAATCTTGACGATGACCTACTCTCACATGGGGAAACCCCACACTACCATCGGCGATGCATCGTTTCACTACTGAGTTCGGGATGGGATCAGGTGGTTCCAATGCTCTATGGTCGTCAAGAAATTCGGTAGCCAGGTCGTTTACCTTTCGGTTCACGCTCCAGCGAATGGGTATGTAATAGAGTGGTGTTTTGTGAGTCGCAAACTTTCGGTTTGTATCGTCTTCACACACCGCAATCTGGTCTCTTCGACGCAAATTGCTTGGGTGTTATATGGTCAAGCCTCACGGGCAATTAGTATTGGTTAGCTCAACGCCTCACAGCGCTTACACACCCAACCTATCAACGTCGTAGTCTTCGACGGCCCTTTAGGGAACTCAAGGTTCCAGTGAGATCTCATCTTGAGGCAAGTTTCCCGCTTAGATGCTTTCAGCGGTTATCTTTCCCGAACATAGCTACCCGGCAATGCCACTGGCGTGACAACCGGAACACCAGAGGTTCGTCCACTCCGGTCCTCTCGTACTAGGAGCAGCCCCTCTCAAATCTCAAACGTCCACGGCAGATAGGGACCGAACTGTCTCACGACGTTCTAAACCCAGCTCGCGTACCACTTTAAATGGCGAACAGCCATACCCTTGGGACCGGCTTCAGCCCCAGGATGTGATGAGCCGACATCGAGGTGCCAAACACCGCCGTCGATATGAACTCTTGGGCGGTATCAGCCTGTTATCCCCGGAGTACCTTTTATCCGTTGAGCGATGGCCCTTCCATACAGAACCACCGGATCACTAAGACCTACTTTCGTACCTGCTCGACGTGTCTGTCTCGCAGTCAAGCGCGCTTTTGCCTTTATACTCTACGACCGATTTCCGACCGGTCTGAGCGCACCTTCGTACTCCTCCGTTACTCTTTAGGAGGAGACCGCCCCAGTCAAACTACCCACCATACACTGTCCTCGATCCGGATAACGGACCTGAGTTAGAACCTCAAAGTTGCCAGGGTGGTATTTCAAGGTTGGCTCCATGCAGACTGGCGTCCACACTTCAAAGCCTCCCACCTATCCTACACAAGCAAATTCAAAGTCCAGTGCAAAGCTATAGTAAAGGTTCACGGGGTCTTTCCGTCTAGCCGCGGATACACTGCATCTTCACAGCGATTTCAATTTCACTGAGTCTCGGGTGGAGACAGCGCCGCCATCGTTACGCCATTCGTGCAGGTCGGAACTTACCCGACAAGGAATTTCGCTACCTTAGGACCGTTATAGTTACGGCCGCCGTTTACCGGGGCTTCGATCAAGAGCTTCGCGTTAGCTAACCCCATCAATTAACCTTCCGGCACCGGGCAGGCGTCACACCCTATACGTCCACTTTCGTGTTTGCAGAGTGCTGTGTTTTTAATAAACAGTCGCAGCGGCCTGGTATCTTCGACCGGCATGGGCTTACGCAGTAAATGCTTCACCCTCACCGGCGCACCTTCTCCCGAAGTTACGGTGCCATTTTGCCTAGTTCCTTCACCCGAGTTCTCTCAAGCGCCTTGGTATTCTCTACCCAACCACCTGTGTCGGTTTGGGGTACGGTTCCTGGTTACCTGAAGCTTAGAAGCTTTTCTTGGAAGCATGGCATCAACCACTTCGTTGTCTAAAAGACAACTCGTCATCAGCTCTCGGCCTTAGAATCCCGGATTTACCTAAGATTCCAGCCTACCACCTTAAACTTGGACAACCAACGCCAAGCTGGCCTAGCCTTCTCCGTCCCTCCATCGCAATAACCAGAAGTACAGGAATATTAACCTGTTTTCCATCGACTACGCTTTTCAGCCTCGCCTTAGGGACCGACTAACCCTGCGTCGATTAACGTTGCGCAGGAAACCTTGGTCTTTCGGCGTGGGTGTTTTTCACACCCATTATCGTTACTCATGTCAGCATTCGCACTTCTGATACCTCCAGCAAGCTTCTCAACTCACCTTCACAGGCTTACAGAACGCTCCTCTACCGCATCACCTAAGTGATACCCGTAGCTTCGGTGTATGGTTTGAGCCCCGTTAAATCTTCCGCGCAGGCCGACTCGACTAGTGAGCTATTACGCTTTCTTTAAAGGGTGGCTGCTTCTAAGCCAACCTCCTAGCTGTCTAAGCCTTCCCACATCGTTTCCCACTTAACCATAACTTTGGGACCTTAGCTGACGGTCTGGGTTGTTTCCCTTTTCACGACGGACGTTAGCACCCGCCGTGTGTCTCCCATGCTCGGCACTTGTAGGTATTCGGAGTTTGCATCGGTTTGGTAAGCCGGGATGGCCCCCTAGCCGAAACAGTGCTCTACCCCCTACAGTGATACATGAGGCGCTACCTAAATAGCTTTCGAGGAGAACCAGCTATCTCCGAGCTTGATTAGCCTTTCACTCCGATCCACAGGTCATCCGCTAACTTTTCAACGGTAGTCGGTTCGGTCCTCCAGTTAGTGTTACCCAACCTTCAACCTGCCCATGGATAGATCGCCCGGTTTCGGGTCTATTCCCAGCGACTAGACGCCCTATTAAGACTCGCTTTCGCTACGCCTCCCCTATTCGGTTAAGCTTGCCACTGAAAATAAGTCGCTGACCCATTATACAAAAGGTACGCAGTCACCCAACAAAGTGGGCTCCCACTGCTTGTACGCATACGGTTTCAGGATCTATTTCACTCCCCTCTCCGGGGTTCTTTTCGCCTTTCCCTCACGGTACTAGTTCACTATCGGTCAGTCAGTAGTATTTAGCCTTGGAGGATGGTCCCCCCATATTCAGACAAAGTTTCTCGTGCTCCGTCCTACTCGATTTCACTGCAAAGATGTTTTCGCGTACAGGGCTATCACCCACTATGGCCGCACTTTCCAGAGCGTTCCGCTAACATCAATACAGCTTAAGGGCTGGTCCCCGTTCGCTCGCCACTACTAAGGGAATCTCGGTTGATTTCTTTTCCTCAGGGTACTTAGATGTTTCAGTTCCCCTGGTTCGCTTCTTAAGCCTATGTATTCAGCTTAAGATACCTAACTTATGTTAGGTGGGTTCCCCCATTCAGACATCTCCGGATCAAAGTCTGTTTGCCGACTCCCCGAAGCTTTTCGCAGGCTACCACGTCTTTCATCGCCTCTGACTGCCAAGGCATCCACCGTATGCGCTTCTTCACTTGACCATATAACCCCAAGCAATCTGGTTATACTATGAAGACGACATTCGCCGAAAATTCGCATGTTCAATTAAGAACGTTCACAAATTTTACCTTAGCCTGAATAAACACCAGTGAAAGTGTTATCCAGTCTAACTTTCTATTACATACCCAAATTTTTAAAGAACGATCTAATCAAAAGATCAGAAATCAACATTCACCATCGTTTGATGGAATGCTCATTTCTAAGCTTTACGACACAGAAGCAGGTTATGGTGGAGCCAAACGGGATCGAACCGTTGACCTCCTGCGTGCAAGGCAGGCGCTCTCCCAGCTGAGCTATGGCCCCATATTTCTACAGGCTTTTTACACAAAATTGGTGGGTCTGGGCAGATTCGAACTGCCGACCTCACCCTTATCAGGGGTGCGCTCTAACCAACTGAGCTACAGACCCAATTTTGGTCTGCTTCTATCGTCTTCTTCAATGAATCAAGCAATTCGTGTGGGAACTTATGGAGCAGCTGATGTCGTCGATTAAGGAGGTGATCCAGCCGCAGGTTCCCCTACGGCTACCTTGTTACGACTTCACCCCAGTCATGAATCACACCGTGGTAACCGTCCTCCCGAAGGTTAGACTAGCTACTTCTGGTGCAACCCACTCCCATGGTGTGACGGGCGGTGTGTACAAGGCCCGGGAACGTATTCACCGTGACATTCTGATTCACGATTACTAGCGATTCCGACTTCACGCAGTCGAGTTGCAGACTGCGATCCGGACTACGATCGGTTTTATGGGATTAGCTCCACCTCGCGGCTTGGCAACCCTTTGTACCGACCATTGTAGCACGTGTGTAGCCCAGGCCGTAAGGGCCATGATGACTTGACGTCATCCCCACCTTCCTCCGGTTTGTCACCGGCAGTCTCCTTAGAGTGCCCACCATTACGTGCTGGTAACTAAGGACAAGGGTTGCGCTCGTTACGGGACTTAACCCAACATCTCACGACACGAGCTGACGACAGCCATGCAGCACCTGTCTCAATGTTCCCGAAGGCACCAATCTATCTCTAGAAAGTTCATTGGATGTCAAGGCCTGGTAAGGTTCTTCGCGTTGCTTCGAATTAAACCACATGCTCCACCGCTTGTGCGGGCCCCCGTCAATTCATTTGAGTTTTAACCTTGCGGCCGTACTCCCCAGGCGGTCAACTTAATGCGTTAGCTGCGCCACTAAGAGTTCAAGACTCCCAACGGCTAGTTGACATCGTTTACGGCGTGGACTACCAGGGTATCTAATCCTGTTTGCTCCCCACGCTTTCGCACCTCAGTGTCAGTATCAGTCCAGGTAGTCGCCTTCGCCACTGGTGTTCCTTCCTATATCTACGCATTTCACCGCTACACAGGAAATTCCACTACCCTCTACCATACTCTAGCTTGCCAGTTTTGGATGCAGTTCCCAGGTTGAGCCCGGGGATTTCACATTCAACTTAACAAACCACCTACGCGCGCTTTACGCCCAGTAATTCCGATTAACGCTTGCACCCTCTGTATTACCGCGGCTGCTGGCACAGAGTTAGCCGGTGCTTATTCTGTCGGTAACGTCAAGACACTAACGTATTAGGTTAATGCCCTTCCTCCCAACTTAAAGTGCTTTACAATCCGAAGACCTTCTTCACACACGCGGCATGGCTGGATCAGGCTTTCGCCCATTGTCCAATATTCCCCACTGCTGCCTCCCGTAGGAGTCTGGACCGTGTCTCAGTTCCAGTGTGACTGATCATCCTCTCAGACCAGTTACGGATCGTAGCCTTGGTGAGCCATTACCTCACCAACTAGCTAATCCGATCTAGGCTCATCTGATAGCGCAAGGCCCGAAGGTCCCCTGCTTTCTCCCGTAGGACGTATGCGGTATTAGCGTCCGTTTCCGAACGTTATCCCCCACTACCAGGCAGATTCCTAGATATTACTCACCCGTCCGCCGCTCTCAAGAGGTGCAAGCACCTCTCTACCGCTCGACTTGCATGTGTTAGGCCTGCCGCCAGCGTTCAATCTGAGCCATGATCAAACTCTTCAGTTCAAACATCTTTGGGTTTTTAAGAAACCCTAAACTTGGCTCAGCAATCGTTGGTTACATCTTTGATTTCTCGCGGAGTAACTTGTGATGCTGATAATCTTGTTGACTATCAGTCTGACTCCACAAGCACCCACACGAATTGCTTGATTCAGTTGTTAAAGAGCGGTTGGTTGAGCCTTCGCTGAACCGAGGTGCGCATTCTACAGCGTTACAAGCTGCTGTCAACACCTAATTTCCTGCTTCGATGACTTGAAGCTGACACTGCAAAACAATCCAACTCATTGATACTCAAGGAGTTTTCCGTTTCAACTGCGCCGGAAGTGGGACGAATTATAGGCCGCTAAAAATCCTAGTCAAGGGCTAATTGAGTAAAACTATCAATAAACTCCAAATAGCCCTAAATGCACCTATATAGAGGGGTGCTGACGCACCCCTCTATATAGCTACAGCACGCCAGACCGGCGCAAAGCCTCTACCGCTCCCGACTTCAACCCCAACACCTGCTCCAGCACTTGCTGAGTATGCTCACCCAACAAAGGAGGTGCATTGCGGTACTCCACTGGCGTTACGGACAACCGGATAGGGCTCGCCACTTGCGGCACAAGACCCGCCAACGCATGCGGTAGCTGCATCGCCAACCCGCGGGCACGCACCTGAGGATCAGCGAACACCTGAGCCAGATCATTGATCGGCCCACAAGGCACGCCAACCGCTTCCAGCTGCGCCACCCACTCAGCTGTAGTCTTGAACACAGTGAGCTGCCTGATAAGCGGTACCAGCTCCGCCCGATTAGCAACACGCAGCTTGTTGGTAGCAAAGCGCGGATCCCCACCCAGCTCAGGTCGACCTGCCACTTCAGCAAATTTACGGAACTGACTGTCGTTCCCTACCGTGAGAATAAAGTCGCCATCTGCCGTGGGGAAATCCTGATAAGGAACGATATTAGGATGAGCATTACCCAGGCGCTGCGGTGCAACGCCCGTAGTTAAATAGTTCATCGCCTGATTCGCCAGACAAGCCACCTGCACGTCCAGCAGCGCCATATCAATATGCTGCCCGCCACCATCATGCTGACGATGAGCCAGGGCGGCCAGAATCGCTACGGTCGAGTAAAGCCCGGTCAAGATGTCGGTCAGCGCAACCCCTACCTTTACCGGCCCCGCCCCCTCATCACCCTCGGGCCTTCCCGTCAGGCTCATCAGGCCACCTAGCCCCTGAACCATAAAGTCATAACCCGCCCGTTTGGCATAGGGACCGGTCTGACCGAACCCCGTAATCGAGCAGTAGATCAAATCCGGGTTCAATGCCTTGAGCGACGCATAGTCCAGACCATAAGCCTCCAGACCACCCACCTTGAAGTTCTCAATCAGAATGTCGGACTTGGCTGCCAGATCACGAACCAGCTGCTGTCCTTCCGGCTTGGTGAAATCGATAGTTACCGACTGCTTGTTACGGTTGGCAGACAAGTAATAGGCCGCCTCCCCCGTACTCTCACCATAAGCATCCTTGAGAAAGGGTGGCCCCCACGCGCGAGTATCATCACCATTGCCCGGGCGCTCAACCTTGATAACCTCGGCTCCAAGGTCCGCCAGTATCTGCCCGGCCCACGGCCCTGCCAGTACCCGAGACAAATCCAACACCCGCAAATGCGATAAAGCACCCATGAGCCGAGCTCCTGTTAATAGAACGCCTGAAGGCCGGTCTGCGCACGACCAAGGATCAAGGCATGAACGTCATGTGTGCCTTCATAGGTGTTCACAACCTCCAGGTTGACCAGATGGCGCGCAACCCCGAATTCATCCGAGATACCGTTACCACCCAGCATGTCGCGGGCCATACGCGCAATATCCAACGACTTGCCGCATGAGTTGCGCTTCATGATCGACGTAATCTCAACAGCCGCAGTCCCTTCATCCTTCATCCGACCCAAACGCAGGCAACCCTGCAGGGCCAGCGTAATCTCGGTCTGCATATCGGCCAGCTTTTTCTGGATCAACTGGGTTGCAGCCAAAGGCCGACCAAACTGATGACGATCCAGGGTGTACTGACGCGCCGTGTGCCAGCAGAACTCAGCAGCACCCAGCGCTCCCCAGGAGATGCCGTAACGAGCCGAATTCAGGCAGGTAAAAGGACCTTTCAGACCACGAACATCCGGGAAGATGTTCTCTTGCGGCACAAACACGTTATCCATCACGATTTCGCCAGTAATGGACGCACGCAAGCCAACCTTGCCGTGAATCGCAGGCGTAGTCAGACCCTTCCAGCCTTTTTCCAGAACAAAGCCACGGATGTCACCTTCATCATCTTTCGCCCACACCACAAACACATCGGCGATCGGGCTGTTGGTGATCCACATCTTGCTGCCCGTCAGGCTGTAGCCGCCATCAACCGAACGAGCACGGGTAATCATCGCGCCAGGATCAGAGCCGTGGTTGGGCTCCGTCAGACCAAAGCAACCAATCCACTCGCCAGACGCCAGCTTAGGCAGATACTTCTGTTTTTGGGCCTCGGTACCAAATTCATTGATCGGCACCATCACCAAAGACGACTGCACGCTCATCATCGAGCGGTAACCCGAGTCGACCCGCTCCACTTCACGAGCGATCAGGCCGTAGCTGACGTAGTTGAGACCGCTGCCACCGTACTGCTCAGGGATCATTGCACCCAGCAAACCGGTTTCACCCATTTCGCGAAAGATCGCAGGATCGGTCTTCTCATTACGGAAAGCTTCAAGAACACGCGGCGCCAACTTGTCCTGAGCAAACTGCTCGGCACTGTCACGCACCATGCGCTCTTCTTCGGTGAGCTGCTGATCCAGCAACAGTGGATCAATCCAGTTGAAGCTTGCTTTACCCGCCATGAGTGAACCCTCGCGTAATAGATCAAATGTCGTGAGCCGATCCTAGGCCCCTTCTATATAGAAGGACAAACGAGGATTCAGCACCATCCTGTGATAATTTCTCACTCCGTAACTCGATAAATAGCCTTTACTGGCTGCATTTAGTGAGGAAGCCGTACATGCGCCGCAAGATCCCCAGCACAACAGCCCTGATCAGCTTCGAAGCGGCCGCACGCCATGAAAGCTTTACCAAGGCCGCTAACGAACTATCCCTCACTCAAGGGGCTATTTGCCGACAGATCGCCAGCCTGGAAGAATTCCTGAGCGTAGAACTCTTCCGACGCTCTAAACGCGGCGTAAAACTGACCGAAGCAGGCCTTTCCTACAGCCGGCGCATTGCAACCCAGCTGGATGCCGTAGAACGGGACACGCTGTCCGTCATGGGTCAACAGGGCGCCAACGTGATTGAGCTGGCCGTAGTACCCACTTTCGGGACGCAATGGCTATTACCTCGCCTCAAGGACTTTCAGCAGCAACACCCGGACGTCACGGTAAACCTGACAAACCGCACACGGCCTTTTCTGTTTGCCGATACTGACTTTGATGCGGCCATCTATTTCGGTGATGCCGACTGGTCTGGCACATCGTCCTACCGCCTGATGGGCGAAAACCCTGTGCCGGTGTGCAGCCCTGCATTGCTAGGCACACTCCAGCAGCTGAGCCCTCAGGCCCTCGCCGAACTCCCACTGCTGCAACAAACCACCCGCCCCTATGCCTGGCGCCAGTGGTTTAACGCCCAGGACATGAACGTACCACGGGATATGACCGGGCCACGCTATGAACTGTTTTCGATGCTGGCCCAAGCTGCCATGCACGAGATGGGCGTCGCCCTGATCCCGCCCTTTCTGATTCAGCGCGAACTGGCCGAAAAACGCTTGGTGATTGCCAATGAACTCACCCTGCTGAGTACCAAGGCTTACTACCTGATGATCCCCGAACGCAAAATCGAGTCAGCCTCACTGCAGGCCTTTCGAGACTGGCTGATCAAGCAGGCCGAGAGCTACAGCCTGATTTAAAGTGTCGCATCGTCCAGACAAACTATGTAGTGACACCAATAATTGCACTACATATATAAGTAAATGTCGCCATTAAACACTGTGTACTTAAGTCTAACTTGATAAACCTAGAGACCAGTAACCACGCGGCCTGCAGGGTATTTCTCAAAGTTATGCAGCGATAACCAAAAGAAATGTGAAAAAAACTATAAAAACATCTAAATCCGCTGTAAGCCACGTATTTAAAGGCATGTAGCCGACCGTTGCGACATTCGGTCACTGCATGACTTGTAGTTAATATCCCGTCACCCTCCATAAGTTCTTGAAGGGTAAAAAAATTGCCAGCAGAATGCCTCGCCCCGCCCATACTTTGGCGGGATCGTGCTGATCGGCCGCCCCAGTCGCACCATCCGTAGTGCGCTGGCTTTCTTATAAAAGATCACGCAGGAGATATGACGTGCACATTGGTGTTCCTCTCGAAACCCAAACGGGTGAAACGCGGGTTGCTGCAACCCCGGAAACCATCAAGAAGCTGATCGGCCAAGGCCATAAAGTGACTGTTCAAAGCGGCGCCGGCATTAATGCCAGTGTTATTGACAGTGCTTATGAAGCCGCCGGTGCGACTATTGGCAACGCCACAGATGCTTTCGGCGCAGAGCTGATTCTCAAGGTTGTCGCCCCAAGCGACAGCGAACTGGCCCTGATTAAAACCGGAACCGTGCTGATTGGCATGCTCAACCCGTTCAGCAATGAAACCATTGCCAAACTGGCCGAGCACGGGATCACCGCCTTCTCTCTCGAAGCCGCCCCCCGAACCTCTCGTGCGCAAAGTCTTGATGTGCTGTCATCCCAAGCCAACATTGCCGGCTATAAAGCCGTCTTGGTCGCCGCTCATCACTATCCGCGCTTCATGCCGATGCTGATGACCGCCGCCGGGACTGTAAAAGCCGCTCGCGTGTTGATTCTGGGTGCAGGTGTTGCTGGCTTGCAGGCGATTGCTACCGCCAAGCGCCTGGGCGCCGTGATCGAGGCTTCCGATGTACGACCTGCCGTTAAAGAGCAGATCGAATCCCTGGGCGCCAAGTTTGTCGACGTGCCTTACGAAACCGACGAAGAACGCGAATGCGCAGTCGGCGTAGGGGGTTATGCCCGCCCGATGCCCACCAGCTGGATGCAGCGCCAGGCGCTGGCTGTTCACGAGCGCGCCAAACAGGCTGACATCGTGATCACCACTGCCCTGATCCCGGGCCGCAAGGCGCCTGTGCTGTTGAGCGCCGAAACCGTGGCGCAGATGAAGCCCGGCTCTGTGGTCATCGATCTGGCCGCGGCCCAAGGGGGCAACTGCCCGCTGACCGTCGCCGATCAAGTGGTGGTTGAACACGGCGTGACCATCGTCGGCCACACCAACCTGGCAGCCATGGTTGCCGCCGACGCTTCGGCGCTCTATGCCCGCAACCTGCTGGATTTCCTCAAGCTGGTCTTCACACCCGAAGGGCAGTTCCAGATCAACCTTGAAGACGACATCGTCGCCGCATGCCTGATGTGCCGCGACGGTCAAGTCGTGCGCAAAAACGGCTGAGGATAAAAATAATGGAAGAGCTCATCTCCCCCGGTATCTACAACCTGATCATCTTCGTGCTGGCCATTTATGTGGGCTATCACGTGGTCTGGAACGTAACGCCTGCGCTGCACACCCCCCTGATGGCCGTTACCAACGCCATTTCGGCGATCGTGATTGTGGGCGCCATGCTCGCCGCCGCACTGACTGTTACCCCACTGGGTAAAACCATGGGCACCCTGGCGGTCGCGCTGGCTGCTGTAAACGTATTCGGTGGATTTTTGGTCACCCGGCGCATGCTGGAAATGTTCAAGAAGAAAGCACCTAAAGCCAAAGAAGAGGTGCGCAAGCCATGAGCATGAACCTGGTCACTGTTCTGTATCTGGTTGCATCGATCTGCTTCATTCAGGCCCTCAAAGGCCTGTCGCACCCCACCACCTCGCGGCGCGGCAACCTGTTCGGCATGCTCGGTATGGGCCTGGCGATCATTACCACGGTCGGTCTGATCTACAAGCTGGGCGCTGAGATTGCCACCGCCGGTATCGGCTATGTGATTGTCGGCCTGTTGGTCGGCGGCACCGCTGGCTCGATCATGGCCAAACGCGTCGAAATGACCAAAATGCCTGAGCTGGTCGCTTTCATGCACAGCATGATCGGCCTCGCTGCAGTTTTCATTGCCATCGCAGCCGTGGTTGAGCCGCAATCGCTGGGCATCGTCAAACACCTGGGCGACGCTATCCCGGCGGGCAACCGTCTGGAGCTTTTCCTGGGCGCAGCCATTGGCGCAATCACCTTCTCAGGTTCGGTGATCGCTTTCGGCAAGCTGTCGGGCAAATACAAGTTCCGCCTGTTTCAGGGTGCACCGGTACAGTTCAGCGGCCAACACAAGCTGAACCTGGTGCTTGGCCTGGCCACGCTGGGTCTGGGCATCACCTTTATGCTGACCGGCAACCTCAACGCGTTCGCACTGATGCTGGCTCTGGCGTTCGTACTGGGCGTGCTGATCATCATCCCGATTGGCGGCGCAGACATGCCGGTCGTGGTGTCGATGCTTAATAGCTACTCGGGTTGGGCAGCGGCCGGTATCGGCTTCTCGCTGAACAACTCGATGCTGATCATTGCCGGTTCGCTGGTAGGCTCTTCGGGTGCGATCCTGTCGTACATCATGTGCAAGGCGATGAACCGTTCGTTCTTCAACGTGATCCTCGGCGGCTTTGGTGGCGCAGTAGACACCGCAGGTCCGGCTGGCGCCAAGGAAGCACGCCCGGTGAAGTCCGGCTCTGCCGATGACGCCACCTTCCTGCTGATGAACGCCGACACTGTGATCATCGTTCCGGGTTACGGCCTGGCGGTAGCACGGGCGCAACACGCGCTCAAAGAACTGACCGAAAAGCTGACCCACCGTGGCGTGACCGTGAAGTATGCGATCCACCCGGTTGCCGGCCGGATGCCGGGCCACATGAACGTATTGCTGGCCGAGGCCGAAGTGCCTTACGACCAGGTGTTCGAAATGGAAGACATCAACTCCGAGTTTGGCCAGGCGGATGTGGTGCTGGTATTGGGCGCCAACGACGTGGTTAACCCGGCCGCCAAGAACGATCCTAAATCGCCGATTGCAGGCATGCCGATCCTCGAAGCTTATAAAGCCAAAACCGTCATCGTTAACAAGCGCTCAATGGCCAGTGGTTATGCCGGTCTGGATAACGAATTGTTTTATCTGGATAAAACCATGATGGTCTTCGGTGACGCCAAAAAAGTTATTGAAGATATGGTTAAAGCGGTCGAGTAAAATCCTGCATCACCGCAATACCGAGAACCCCGGCGCTGGATTGGCCGGGGTTTTTCTTTTTCCGAAGAACCCGACCAAAGGCTCTAAATCGGCCGCTGGCATTCGACCATGGTAGCGGGACGAAAGGCTCTGAAAATGAATAGACTGCGCCTCTTGCTTCCGTTGCCCGAGATACCAATCCATGTACCGTGAACGTATTCGCCTGAACTCCCTGCACGATAAGGTCATGAGCGCCGAAGAAGCCGCCGCCCTTATCCAAGACGGCATGACCGTCGGCATGAGCGGTTTTACCCGTGCCGGTGAAGCCAAAGCCGTCCCCCAGGCCCTGGCCGAGCGGGCTAAAAAGTCGCCACTGAAAATCACCCTGATGACCGGCGCAAGCCTGGGCAACGACCTTGATAAGCAATTGACCGAAGCCGGTGTACTGGCGCGCCGCATGCCATTCCAGGTAGACAGCACCCTGCGCAAGGCAATCAACGCTGGCGAAGTGATGTTTATCGACCAGCATTTGTCCGAAACCGTTGAGCAGTTGCGCAACAATCAGCTCAAGCTGCCGGACATCGCGGTTATCGAAGCCGTTGCCATTACCGAGCAAGGCCATATCGTTCCAACGACCTCTGTGGGTAACTCCGCCAGCTTCGCGATTTTCGCCAAACAGGTGATCGTCGAGATCAACATGGCGCATAACCCGAACCTGGAAGGTCTGCACGACATCTATATCCCGACCTACCGCCCGACCCGCACACCGATCCCGCTGGTGAAAGTCGACGACCGTATCGGCAGCACCGCAATCCCGATCCCGGCGGAAAAAATCGTCGCCATCGTGATCACCAACAAGCCGGACTCACCGTCCACCGTGTCCGAGCCTGACAGCGAAACCGACGGTATCGCCTTTCACCTGATCAACTTCCTCAAGCAGGAAGTCGAAGCAGGCCGCATGACCAACAAGCTCGGCCCGCTGCAAGCCGGTATCGGCAACATCGCCAACGCGGTGATGTGCGGCCTGATCGATTCGCCGTTCGAAGACCTGACCATGTACTCCGAAGTACTGCAGGACTCGACCTTCGACCTGATCGACGCTGGCAAGATGACCTTTGCGTCGGGCAGCTCGATCACGCTGTCGGAACGTCGCAACGCGGACGTGTTCGGCAACCTCGAGCGCTACAAGGACAAACTGGTACTGCGCCCGCAAGAGATCTCCAACCACCCCGAAGTGGTTCGCCGCCTGGGCATCATCGGCATCAACACGGCCCTGGAGTTCGACATCTACGGCAACGTCAACTCCACCCACGTCTGCGGCACGCGGATGATGAACGGCATCGGCGGCTCGGGCGACTTCGCCCGCAACGCACACTTGGCCATCTTCGTGACCAAGTCCATTGCCAAGGCCGGGGCGATCTCCAGCGTGGTGCCAATGGTCAGCCACGTCGACCACACCGAGCACGACGTCGACATCCTGGTCACCGAGCAAGGCCTTGCAGACCTGCGCGGTCTGGCCCCACGTGAGCGTGCACGCGTGATCATCGACAACTGTGTCCACCCGGACTTCCGTGAAGCCCTGAATGACTACTTCACCAAGGCCTGCGCGATTGGCGGCCACACGCCACACATCCTGCGTGAAGCCCTGAGCTGGCATATCAACCTGGAAGAAACCGGGAAGATGCTGCCGTAACACCCGGACTAGACAGCCGCCGACGAAAACACTGTTTCGTCGGCGGTTTCTTTGGGCTGTAGTTTCAAAAACTGTACTGCTGTACTGGTCATATTCAGCTAAAAACACCCCCTCTCCCTGTCGATATCGCCACTTACGCACCATTAAAGTGCGTACAGGTACAGTTGCGCTCATTTCTAACCGTACAGCCCCTATAAACAGTTAACTGGCCCATCGCAATACAGGTGAACTGTATCTAGAGACCCTGGACAAAGAGGAGGATCATTGGCATCAGTTAAACCACTAGCCAATGCCGCCACAAGCGGAAGGATGACACCATGGAACGTACACTCAGTTCCGAACTGTTCAGCGAAAGCAACACTGTAAACAACCAGGCTTCCATGCCTTTGCGCGTATTTGCCAACCTGATGTTGTGGCAGCGCCGTATCTCCAGCCGCCATCAACTGGCTCGCCTGGACTCGCGTCTTCTGGCTGATGCCGGGATTAGCGAAGCACAGCGTTACGAAGAGCTGAGCAAGCCGTTCTGGCGCTAATGAGCGCTCGCTGGCCCTGACCACCGGTCCAACGCCAGCACCCAGAATTGAAAAAACAAAACCCGTCGCGGGTGACCGCTGACGGGTTTTGTCGTTTATGGGGCAGGGTTTTGAGTACTGGTCATGCGACAGGTACAGTTTTAAATTATTAAAAACAAGGCAGGTACAGTTTGCCAAATACCCGGTTTAGAGCACTTTAACTACGGTACCGGTTAAAACATCCTTTGCCTGATGCAACCCTGAGCCTACTATTCGGCCCATAACCGTCTATTTTCATAAGTTCATATTCAGGAGTCTCACCATGTCCACACTTCGCCTACTTAGCGCGGCGGCTCTGCTGGCCGTTGCAGCAAGCGCCAACGCCACAAGCTTCATCGTTACTACCGATGGCATCGTGGGCACCCTCAAAGCGACGTCCGACCTGACATCTGATGCCACCGGCTCGTTCCGTGACAACAAGATCGTACGTGCTGCCCGTGACGACGCTGCCAGCTTCGTGGCCAGCGAAGGCACTATCCGTGGCGTGAAACTCGAAAGCGCCTTTGAGGCCATCCGTCAGCACGCACCTCTGTTGCAAGCCACTGACGCCCAACTGGCCCAGGCCATCCTGACGATCTGATCCGGTAAAAATCCTGTAGCCGCTGCCGCAGGCTGCGATGGGTTGCGTAGCAGCCCTGTTTTACAAAAGCGAAGGCCCTTCGGTCCTTATCGCAGCCTGCGGCAGCGGCTACAGAACGTGGAACCGCGCTGGCCCTGCCCCGGCCATTACGCTAGCCTTGGATCTCATTCAAACAGCCTCGAGACCCATGCGTTTTTCCTTATTTGCTCTGCTCGCTCTCTGCTGGACTCAATCAGCCAACGCCTTCGACCTGACCACCCAGAATCTGGTGCTCAGTGGTTACGTCACCAGTAAAGTGACGTCCGCGCCTTTTGATCGCAAACTAATACGTGCCGCCCAGGATGACGCCGCCGTCTTTATTGCCAGTGATGGCCAAATACGGGGGGCCCAGCTGGAATCTGCCCTGCGTTATCTGCGCCAGCACCCGCCAACATTCAGTGCCAGCGACCTTGAACTGGCACAGGCAATTCTCGTCCAATAAATACCCGCTTCTTCTGGAGATGTTTCATGCGTAGCCCTTTAATCGTCGCCACCCTCGGCCTTTTGCTGCTCGCCGATGTGGCGCAGGCACAGACTGTCGTGCAGACCAGTAACATCATCGTGCGCGCGTTTGGCCGCACCATCGACTTCACGTCTGACACCACGACCTCCATCCGCGACTCTAAAGTGGTGCGCGAAGCCCACGACGACGCAGCCACCTTCGTTGCCAGCCAGGGCGACATTCGCGGTGTGCAATTGGAGTCGGCCTTCAGCACCCTGCGCGACCGCGTGCCTGAAGCCCGCAACGCCAGCGACCAGGTTCTCGCTGAAGCCATCCTCGCACTGTGAAGTCGTTAACGCGCTGGCTCTCGGCCTGTGGCCTGCTGCTGATCGCCAGCAGCGCCCAGGCGGCGCTGCATCTGCAACTCAAGACCGAGGGCCTGAGCCCGGCCGAGCAACAGGCTAGCCAAGCCCTGCTGGATGAGGCCATGCAGAGCCTGCCACCGCGTTTTATAGAGCAATTGGACCGGCAGATCCTGGTGGGCTGGACTGATGACATGCCCAGCAACGCCTACGGCCAGGCATCGCTGACCTCCGAGCTGGACCTTAATCGCAATCTGCTGGCCGGACTGACCAATGGCTCGGCCGCCACCCAGCAAACCAACCGCCCCCACGGCACCGTGCGCCGTGAAATGCTCGCCACCGTGTTGCACGAACTGACGCACATTTACGACCGTGCCCGCCTCTGGCCCGGCGCAGAACGCACGCTGATACGGCGTTGTACCCGACAAAACAGCAACGCCGGGCAAATTGGCCTGCCCGATCAATGCCGCGGGCAAACCGATCGCCGCTTCACCCTCAGTGATGATCCGCGCTTGCTCGACCTGGCCGGCTGGCAGCAATACGTGGGGCGCCGCGGCGAGCGCGAGCAAGATAACCACCAGGTGGTGCGCAGCCCTGATCTTTACGAAGTCACCAGCCCCAAAGAATTTGTCGCGGTCAACATGGAGTACTTTCTCCTCGACCCGGCCTACGCCTGTCGCCGACCAGCGCTGTATCGCTATTACAAAGAGCATTTCGGCTGGGCACCCGCAGCCAGGGACGAATGCCCCAAGGGTTTTGCCTTCCTCAATGCAGGCAACGACTTCGCCAAGACGCCGCTGGGCACCGTAGACCCGGAGCGGGTGTATGCCGTCGACTACCTGCTGGCCGAAGCCAATCAGGAATGGGCCAGCCGCTGGGGCCACAGCATGTTGCGCCTGGTGATCTGTGCACCCGGGCGCCCACGCGGACCAGACTGCCGACTCGACCTGCAAGAACATCTGGTGTTGTCCTACCGGGCGTTCGTCAATGACGTACAGCTCTCAAGCTGGGACGGCCTGACCGGTGCCTACCCGTCGCGCCTGTTTGTATTGCCGCTGGCCCAGGTGATCGACGAGTACACCAAAACCGAACTGCGCAGCCTGGCTTCCGTGCCGCTCAAACTGAGCCGCCCTGAAATCGAGGAGGTGGTTGAGCACGCCGCCGAAATGCACTGGAGCTATGACGGCGACTACTACTTCATCTCCAACAACTGCGCGGTTGAAACGCTGAAGCTGCTGCGCAGTGGCAGTGACAATGCCAAGCTCAAGGGCCTGGACAGCATCGTGCCCAATGGTTTGCTTGAGGTGCTCAAGGCCCGTGGGCTGGCCGACACCAGCGTGCTGGACGATCCCAAAGAAGCGTTGCGCATGGGTTATCGCTTTGACTCGTACCGCGATCGCTACCAGGCGATGTTCGACGTGCTCAAAACCCGCCTGCCGATCAAGCAAACCACTGTTGAAGACTGGCTGGCCCTGAACGCAGACGAACGTCGCCCATGGATCGAGCAAGCTGACCTGCGCTCAAGCGCAGCGTTGTTGCTGCTGGAGCAGGCCAGCTTTCGCCGCCAACTGCTGTTGGCCCAGGATGAGGTCAAACAAAAGTACCTGGGCGCGCGCGGGCTCAAGGATGGCGGCATGGACAAAGCCAACAAGACCCTGCAGGAAATTCTCGCCAGCAGCGGCTTTCTCAGCCGCCCGGCTGAACTGCTCGGCAGCGGCGGTTACGGCCTGCCCCAGGCCAAGGAGTGGGAAATGCTCGAGTCCGAAAGCAGTCAGCGCCAACAGCAACTGCTGCGTCTGACCACTGATTTGGACAAGGAGGTTCGCAGCCTGCTGGAGCCTTCCCGCGCCGCCGAAATTGCGGCAACTGAAGCCAACGTCAAACAGGTCGGCGAACACCTGCGGGCGATTCACAAGGCATCGGGCGGGTTGCAGCTGCCCTGACTGACCTTTGTAGCCGCTGAGGAGCGTAGCGAGACTGCGGCTACAAGGGATATCGCCACCACTTCACGCCCCCGGCACAAAATGCTTCTGCGTCGTGCCGTGGGCGATCAGACGCGAGAGGTAGTTCATTTTCTCGGCATCCTGATCGACAAAGCGGAAGGTCAGTTGCAGCCAGGCACTGTCCGGTTTTGGCTCATACGCCACGATGGCATGCAGATAACCATTCAAACGCGCCACCTCGGCGCTCTCGCCTTGCTCCAGGTCCAATACCGCGCTATCCAGCACCTGAGGCAGAACTTCGCCGCGACGCACCACCAGCAGCGCCTCCTTAAGGCTAAGCGCCTTGATCACACACGTCTGAGTGCCACTGGGCAAACGCAGCTGACCCTGGCCGCGACTCGTCAGGGCCTGAGCCGGGCGTGGCGCAGGCGCAGGGGCAGCCGCCGGTGTCACAACCTGTGCCTTGCCACCGGTCAACGCATTCAGCGAGTCATTGCCGAACGCCGAGTTCAGCCGCGTCGGCGCGCTGGCCATCACCGCATCGAGCAGCCCCGCCTTGGTAAACGCCTTCTTCACCTTGGACAGCAACTGCTCGTTGGTGAAGGGCTTACTGACGAAGTCCGAAACCCCCGCCTGAATTGCCTGGATCACGTTCTCTTTGTCGCCACGGCTGGTGACCATGATAAATGGCAACGTTTTCAGATGGTCCTGCTCACGGCACCAGCTCAACAGTTCAAGGCCGGACATCTCCGGCATTTCCCAGTCACACAGCACCAGATCAAAAGCTTCACGGCTCAGCAGGGCCAGGGCTTTGCGGCCGTTGACTGCGTCTTCGATCCTGATGCCCGGGAAATAGTTACGCAGGCAATTTTTAACCAGATCACGAATAAACGACGCGTCATCTACCACCAGCACACTAACCTTGCTCATCGACTGCTCCTTGGATATGAACGCCCGAAAACCAAAACGCCCGGCAATGAGCCGGGCGCTTTTTAGATCAGGCTGTCTTATTTATCGTCAGGCTGCGGCGCAACATTAGCGTTATCGGCACCCGTGCCTTGAACTTCTTCGCGCATGCGCTTGAGGCCCATGTGTCGCACGTCGGTACCGCGTACCAGATAAATCACCAGTTCCGAGATATTGCGTGCGTGGTCGCCGATACGCTCCAGCGAACGCAGCACCCAGATGATGCTCAACACGCGCGAAATCGAGCGCGGGTCTTCCATCATGTAAGTGGCCAGCTCACGCAGTGCAGTCTTGTACTCGCGATCGATGATTTTGTCGTACTGAGCCACCGACAGGGCAAGGTCGGCATCGAAGCGGGCAAAGGCGTCCAGTGCATCGCGCACCATGTTGCGCACCTGATCGCCGATGTGACGCACTTCAACATAACCCCGTGGTGCCTCACCCTCTTCGCACAACTGGATGGCACGGCGGGCGATCTTGGTGGCTTCGTCACCGATGCGCTCAAGGTCGATCACCGACTTGGAGATGCTGATGATCAAACGCAAGTCAGACGCCGCAGGCTGACGACGGGCCAGAATGCGCAGGCACTCCTCGTCGATGTTGCGCTCCATCTGATTGATCTGCTCATCAATCTCGCGCACCTGCTGAGCCAAACCCGAGTCGGCCTCGATCAACGCGGTAACCGCATCGTTGACCTGTTTCTCGACCAGGCCGCCCATCGCCAGCAGGTGGCTGCGCACGTCTTCGAGTTCCGCGTTGAACTGCGCGGAAATGTGATGGGTGAGGCCATCCTTTGAAATCATGGTTCTGCTCCGCAAAAGCTGTGAGCTGCGCGCTGTAAGCGGCTAGCCAAATTGTCGATACGTCGAACGGTCACTGCCGCTCAAACTAGCCATAGCGCCCGGTAATGTAGTCTTCGGTCTGCTTTTTGGCCGGGTTGGTGAACAGCGTATCCGTGTCGCCGTACTCAACCATTTTGCCCATGTACATGAACGCCGTGTAGTCCGAAACCCGGGCTGCTTGCTGCATGTTGTGGGTCACGATCACGATGGTGAACTTGGACTTGAGTTCGTAGATCAGCTCTTCGACTTTCAACGTCGAGATCGGGTCGAGTGCCGAGCACGGCTCATCGAGCAGCAACACTTCCGGCTCCACCGCGATGGTACGGGCAATCACCAGACGTTGTTGCTGACCACCGGACAGCCCCAGTGCCGATTCGTGCAGGCGGTCCTTGACCTCATCCCACAACGCCGCACCCTTGAGTGCCCACTCAACAGCTTCGTCGAGCACGCGCTTTTTGTTGATGCCCTGAATCCGCAGACCATAAACCACGTTCTCGTAAATGGTCTTGGGGAACGGGTTTGGCTTCTGGAACACCATACCGACGCGACGACGCAGCTCAGCGACATCCTCGCCCTTGCGGTAGATGTTGTTGCCGTACAGGTTGATCTCGCCTTCGACGCGGCAACCGTCTACCAGGTCGTTCATGCGGTTGAAGGTGCGCAGCAACGTGGATTTACCGCAACCCGACGGGCCGATAAACGCCGTCACCCGTTGCTTCGGGATATTCAGGCACACGTCGTACAGCGCTTGTTTCTCGCCGTAATAAAGATTCAGACCCGGCACTTCAATGGCGACTTCTTCATTTTCCAGGTTCAAGCTTTGTTTGGTGCGACCCAAGGCTGACATGTTGATGCCATGGGCTGAGGATTCATGCTGCATGGGTTGCTCCATACGCTAAAAATTCGTTTCGGTTTTCAGTAACCGGGCTTCTTCTGTGGGAGCTGGCCTGCCAGCGATTCAGGCAACCGGTTTCACCTTGAAACCCTGGCGATACCTTCGCGAGCAAGCTCGCTCCCACAGGTTGTGTGTCTATCAGCTTTCCAGCGCCTTGTACTTCTCGCGCAGGTGGTTACGAATCCACACCGCCGACAAGTTCAGGGTCGCAATCACCAGCACCAGCAGCAGCGCTGTGGCGTATACCAGCGGCCGTGCAGCTTCGACGTTCGGGCTTTGGAAACCGACGTCATAAATATGGAAGCCCAAGTGCATGATCTTCTGGTCAAGGTGCAGGTACGGGTAGTTGCCGTCCAGCGGCAGCGACGGCGCCAGCTTGACCACGCCCACCAGCATCAACGGCGCCACTTCACCTGCGGCGCGAGCCACGGCGAGGATCATGCCGGTCATCATGGCCGGGCTGGCCATCGGCAGCACGATCTTCCACAAGGTTTCGGACTTGGTCGCACCCAGTGCCAGCGAGCCTTCGCGAACGGTACGCGGAATACGCGCCAGCCCTTCTTCGGTGGCCACGATCACGACCGGTACCGCCAGCAGCGCCAGCGTCAACGAAGCCCACATCAGGCCCGGCGTACCGAAGGTCGGCGCAGGCAATGCTTCAGCGAAGAACAAGCGGTCAACCGAACCGCCCAGCACATACACAAAGAAGCCCAGGCCGAACACACCGTAAACAATGGCCGGTACACCCGCCAGGTTGTTCACCGCAATACGGATCACCCGGGTCAGGGTGTTTTGCTTGGCATATTCACGCAGGTAAACAGCCGCCAGCACGCCGAACGGGGTCACGATCACGGCCATGATCAACGTCATCATCACGGTGCCGAAAATCGCCGGGAAAATCCCGCCTTCGGTGTTGGCTTCACGCGGGTCCTGGCTCAGGAACTCCCAGATGTTGCTGAAATACATGGCCAGTTTTTGCCAGCTGTTCATGGCGTTCGGCTGGTAGGCCTTGACCACTTTGCCGATGTCGATCACCAGCTCTTTGCCATTGGCATCGCGGGCCGTAAGGCTGTCGCGATTGAACTGTGCATGCAGCTCACCCAAGCGATCTTCAATAGCCTTGTAACGGGCATTCAGCTCGGCACGCTCAGCGTCCATGTCCGCTTGTGCCTGCGGGGTCAGCTTGCCGTCCAGTTCCAGCTTGCGACCATGCAGGCGGATACGCTCCAGCCCGTAGTTGATCGCACCGATGTCTTTCTTCTCCAGCTGGCTCAGTTGAGCCGCCAGATCATTCACACGCTTGACCCGCGCTTGCAGCTCTGGCCAGGCGGCGGCACCTTCTGCCACCACCTTGCCGTTTTCTTTCACGTTAACCAGGTAACCGTAAAAGTTGCCCCACTCGCGGCGCTCAATGGCCATCAACTCTGGCGGCGTGCTCTGGTTGGTCAACCACTCGCCGACCACCCAGGTAAAGTCGTTGCCGTTCAAGTCACGGTTGCCGACCTTGATCAGCTCGCGCGTCATGAACTCGGGGCCTTGATCAGGTACTGGCAAGCCCGCACTTTTGAGTCGCTCGCGGGGCACTTCTTCCTTTTGCACCACTTCGCCGATCACCAGGTGATTGGCATCACCGGGCACGTTGTACTCAGCGTGTATCAGAGCAGCAGGCCAGAAGTGGCCCAGGCCACGTACCGCAATCACCGACAGCAAACCGATGGTCATGATGACGGCGATGGACACCGCGCCACCGCTGATCCAGACGCCAGGAGCGCCGCTCTTGAACCAGCCTTTGAGGGAGTTCTGTTTCACAGACTTCTACCTTCCTTAAAGCGACGAATATTTCTTGCGCAGACGCTGACGGATCAGCTCGGCAAGAGTGTTCATGACAAAGGTGAACAGCAGCAGCACCAGCGCCGAGAGGAACAGCACGCGGTAATGGCTACCGCCCACTTCCGACTCCGGCATTTCTACCGCCACGTTTGCCGCCAAGGTACGCAGGCCTTCGAACAGGTTCATTTCCATGACCGGGGTGTTACCGGTGGCCATCAACACAATCATCGTCTCGCCTACCGCACGGCCCATCCCGATCATCAGTGCCGAGAAGATCCCCGGGCTGGCAGTCAGGATCACGACGCGGGTCATGGTTTGCCACGGCGTGGCACCCAGCGCCAGCGAACCCAGCGTCAGACCGCGAGGCACGCTGAACACGGCGTCTTCAGCAATCGAGTAGATGTTGGGGATAACCGCAAAACCCATTGCCAGACCCACTACCAGTGCGTTGCGCTGGTCGTAGGTGATGCCCAGGTCGTGGGAGATCCACATCCGCATGTCGCCACCAAAGAACCAGGCTTCCATATACGGGCTCATGTACAGCGACAACCAGCCCACAAACAGCAGCACCGGGATCAGGATCATGCTTTCCCAACCATCCGGTACTCGCAGGCGGATCGACTCAGGCAGACGGCTCCAGGTGAAACCGGCGACCAAAATACCAATCGGCATCAGCATCAGCAGGCTGAAAATCCCCGGCAAATGCCCTTCGACATACGGCGCCAGGAACAGACCGGCGAAGAAGCCCAGGATCACCGTCGGCATCGCTTCCATCAGCTCGATCACCGGCTTGACCTTGCGGCGCAGGCTAGGAGCCATGAAGTAAGCAGTGTAAATCGCGGCAGCAACAGCCAGCGGTGCGGCCAGCAACATGGCGTAGAAAGCAGCCTTCAACGTACCGAAGGTCAATGGCGCGAGGCTCATCTTCGGTTCGAAGTCGGTGTTGGCAGCAGTTGATTGCCAGACGTATTTAGGCTCGTCGTAGTTCTCGTACCAGACCTTGCTCCACAGCGCGCTCCAGGACACTTCCGGGTGCGGGTTCTTCAAGGTCAGTGGCAACAGCTTGCCGCCCTCTTCCACGATGACGCGGTTGGCACGTGGCGACAGCGCCATCACCCCCGGGCCTTCAGCAACTTTTTCGACCAGCAGGGTGCGGTGTGCAGTACTGTGGAACACGCCGATTTCACCAGCAGCGTCCAGGGCCAGGAAGCCCTTGCGGCGTTGCTCGGCTGTTATTTCAATAATCGGTGAAGTGCCCATCTGGAAGCTGCGGATATGCTTGAAGCGCTGCTCGCCATCCGGGTCACGGGCCATGAACCACTGGCTCAAGCCACCCTTCGAATCACCAAATATCAGCGAGATACCACCCACCAGTTGCGCACTGGCCGTGATCTCTGTGGTGGCGTCATCAGCCAGCGTGTAACGACCGTTGAGGCTCTTGTCACGCAGGCTGAACACATCGACTTGCGCGCGATCATTGATCACATACAGCCACTGCTGACGCGGATCGATGTACAGCGCTTTAACCTTATTGGTCATCTGCGGCAGATCGATGCGAGTCTCTGTATTGGTGACCTCTTCGGTCATCATGTTTTCTTCGCGGGCCAGCGACAGCACGTTCAATTGCGAACCGGCTGAACCTGCCAGCACCAGCGTCGAATCGTTCACGCTGAGGTTAACGTGATCCAGTGCCCGGCCTTGCGGGTCGAGCACGATCGGCGTTTCGCCATACGGGTATTCAATCGCCGGGGTGATGGTCTTTTTGCTATCCGGGTAACTGACCCTGTAGGTGTGGCGGAACACCAGGGCCTGGCCGTTGGACAAGCCCAGAACCACCACCGGGTTACCCGGCTGATCCTGACCCAGCGACGTCACTTGCGTGCCGGCTGGCAGCGGCAAGTTAACCCGCGAAAGCTCGTCGCCATTCTTCACATTGAAGAACAGCACCATGCCCTTGTCCGATACACGCATACCGACCTGATTTTGCTCCTCGACGGAGATCATCAGCGGCTTGCCTGCATCCTGCATCCAGACCGGCGTAATCGCCTGCTTGGCATTCAGGTCGGCGCCCTGGAACAGCGGATAAACCACATAGCCCAGGAAGAAGAAAATCAAGGTGATTGCGCCGAGCACGGCAAGACCGCCGATAAATACATACCAGCGGGTCAGGTGATCTTTAAGCGCGCGAATGCGGCGCTTGCGCTTGAGTTCAGGCGTATTGAAATCAATGCGCTTGGGAGCGGATGTCGTAGTCATTGGGGAATTGGCCAGATCATTCATGCGCACACCCTAGCGGTCCTGTATGACAGAAAGATGACAAAGCAGTGACGCAAAAAATCCGCCGCCCAAAGGTGCTGGCAGCGGAGTTAAAAAATGAGGTGCATCTGTGAAACGTAAAACCTGTAGTCGCTGCCGCAGGCTGCGGCAGCGACTACAAAGTCATTACTTCTTGGCGACGTCAGCAGCGCCTTCTTTCAAGCCCAGGTCAGCCAATGCTTTGGCTGCAACTTTGGCTGGCAGCGGGATGTAGCCATCCTTCACGACCACTTCCTGACCCTGCTTGGACAGAACCAGCTTGATGAACTCGGCTTCCAGCGGGTTCAGCGGCTTGTTCGGCGCCTTGTTCACGTACACGTAGAGGAAACGCGACAGCGGGTATTTGCCGTTCAGTGCGTTTTCTTCGGTGTCTTCGACGAACTCAGTGCTGCCCTTTTTAGCCAAAGGCACGGTCTTCACGCTGGCGGTTTTGTAACCGATGCCCGAATAACCCACGCCATTCAGCGAGCTGCTGATCGACTGCACTACCGAAGCGGAGCCCGGCTGCTCGTTCACGTTAGGCTTGTAGTCGCCTTTGCACAGGGCTTCTTCCTTGAAGTAGCCGTAAGTGCCGGATACCGAGTTACGACCGAACAGTTGCACTGGCTTGTTGGCCAGGTCGCCGGTCACACCCAGGTCGCCCCAGGTTTTAACGTCGGCTTTGGCGCCACACAGACGCGTCGAGGAGAAGATCGCATCAACCTGTTCCATGGTCAGGTGCTTGATCGGGTTGTCCTTGTGCACGAACACGGCCAGGGCATCCACGGCCACCGGAATAGCGGTTGGCTTGTAACCGTACTTCTGCTCGAAAGCAGCCAGTTCGTTGTCTTTCATCTTGCGGCTCATCGGGCCCAGGTTAGCGGTGCCTTCAGTAATCGCAGGCGGCGCGGTTGAAGAACCGGCAGCTTGAATCTGGATGTTTACGTTTGGATATTCTTTCTTGTAAGCCTCAGCCCACAAGGTCATCAAGTTCGCCAGGGTATCGGAACCAACGCTGGACAGGTTCCCCGACACACCGGTGGTCTTCACGTAGGGCTGAATAGCCGGGTCAACACCAGCGGCAACCGCATTGGCAGTTGCAACGCCAGCGGCAACAAAAGTCAGGGCCGCCATAACACGCTTCAGTTTCATGCCTTACTCCTAGCAAACGGGGTTAGATGAATCGGGGGCCAGTATCTGCAGGCCATGTGACTACTCTATGAACCGATTGTGACAATTAGATGAAAGGCCATCATTCGTTACAAATGATGGCCTTGGGGGGGATGTCAGGCATGTGAGGCGACGGAGCAGGACTCGATCAGCGGCCTTTTTTCCACAGGTAGGCGCCTACCAGCAAGCCCATGATGCAAATGATTGCCACGTAATACGCCGGGCCCATCGGGCTTTCCTTGAGCAACAGGGTCACGGCCATTGGGGTCAGGCCGCCAAAGATGGCGTAGGCCAGGTTGTATGAGAACGACAGACCACTGAAGCGCACCACAGCCGGGAAGGCTTTAACCATCACATAAGGCACGGCACCGATGGTGCCTACAAACAGACCGCTCAAGGCATACAACGGGAACAGCCAGTCCGGGTGCTGCAGCAGGCTGTGATAGAACGTCCACGACGTCACCAGCAACCCGGCACACCCCAGCACAAACACTTTGCCCGCACCGAAGCGGTCAGCCAGAGCGCCCGAGGCGATGCAGCCCAGGCTCAAGAAGACGATTGCCAGGCTGTTGGCCTGCAACGAGGTGGTCGCAGAAAAACCGTAAATGGTTTGCAGAACCGTCGGTGTCATCAGGATCACCACGATGATCCCGGCGGACAGCAACCAGGTCAGCAGCATCGAGATCACGATCGCCCCGCGATGGTCACGCAGCACGGTCTTGAGCGGGACTTCAGCCGCCAATGCCTTGCGCAACTGCAGCTCGGCGAACACCGGCGTCTCGTGCAACCAGCGACGCAGGTACACCGAGAACAACCCGAACACACCCCCCATCAGGAAAGGAATCCGCCAGGCGAAATCAGACACTTCAGCCGGCGTGTAGATCGTGTTGATGGCAGTGGCCATCAGCGAGCCCAGCAAAATACCGGCTGTCAGCCCGCAGGTCAGCGTGCCGCAGGCATAGCCCACATGGCGCGGCGGGACGTGCTCGGCCACAAATACCCAGGCCCCCGGCACTTCACCGCCAATGGCAGCACCCTGAATCACCCGCATCAGCAGCAACAGGATCGGCGCCCACATGCCAATCTGCTCATAAGTAGGCAGCAGACCCATGATCAAGGTCGGTACGGCCATCATGAAGATGCTCAAGGTGAACATCTTTTTGCGCCCCAGCAGGTCGCCAAAGTGCGCCATGACGATGCCGCCCAGTGGGCGCGCCAGGTAACCGGCGGCAAAAATGCCGAAGGTTTGCATCAGGCGTAGCCACTCCGGCATGTCCGCCGGGAAAAACAGCTTGCCGACCACCGTGGCAAAGAACACAAAAATAATAAAATCGTAAAACTCCAGCGCACCACCCAGGGCAGACAGCGACAAGGTTTTATAGTCATTACGGGTTAACGGCCGCGAAGGCGGCGCAGCACTGGAAGACTCTGTAATCATGGGGTAATGCTTCTCTTATTAGGCTCGGCAAAAAGCTGCAACTTCGCCGGCAGGGGCTGGGCAGGTTTTGAAAGATAACAAATTGCCTACAAAAGCACAGAGCTAGACGCGCAGCGCATTCAAAAAGCAGAATCAGAAGGTCGTCGGCTGGCCTGTCGCCCGATATACTCGCGATCATGAGAAACACTTGGTAACTTTTGAGGTTGCTGTGCGAAAACGCTCGCTGGATGCTTGCAGCCGATTTCGCAGAGTTCCCCCTTGGCGCGGCTTATGAAGAACGTGACGAACGTAGTATGTTCGGGCTGAATCGTTTTTCTAAAGACGCTTATTCACCCGCAGCACTTATGAAGAATCACGGGTCAGAGGCCCTTCGGCATGTTAGAGCTCGAACAGGAAGATCCAATCCCGCAAGGCGACCTGGCCTTGCAGATCACCGCCCTGCCGCGCGAAACCAATGGTTTCGGCGATATTTTCGGTGGTTGGCTGGTGTCCCAAATGGACCTGGCTGGCACCGCAATGGCCAGCAAGGTTGCTGGCGGCCGTGTAGCCACTGTCGCCATTGATCGTATGGCGTTTCTGGTACCTGTGGCTGTTGGAGCGCAATTGTCGTTCTACACCCAGGCACTGGAAATCGGCCGCAGCTCCATCCAGATGATGGTTGAAGTGTGGAGCGACGATCCGCTGTCCAGCGAATGGCGCAAAGTGACTGAAGCGGTCTTTGTATTTGTCGCCATTGATGGCAGCGGTCGCACCCGCTCCGTACCGCCGCGCCGTTAAACCTTGCCTAGCCACTGAAATAGAGAGCCTGCCATGCACCACATAGAGTCAGTCACCCTGGATGAACTGGAGTGCTGGCACTTCCAGCATGGTCAGGCTCAGTTGCTGGTCGCCAAACAGGGCGCGCAGGTACTTAGCTATCAGATAGGCGATGAGCCTCCGATTATCTGGCTCAACGAAAAAGCCCAGTACAAGCAGGGCAAGGGCATTCGTGCCGGCGTGCCTGTGTGCTGGCCATGGTTTGGCAATTTTGCGCTGAACCCGCCAAGTGTCCAGGCCATGCGCCAAAGCACCGAGCCCGCCACTGCTCACGGCCTGGTTCGCACCCGTGAATGGGAAGTGCTGGAAATCGATGACGCGGGCGAAGCCCTGCATATTGAACTGGGCCTGCCCCACATCGAAGGCGGCCTCCCGGGATGGCCTCACGATGTGGCGCTGACCCTGAGCATTCGTCTCGATACGCAGCTGCACATCAGCCTCACCAGCCATAACCGCAGCGACATCCCGGTCAGCATCAGCCAGGCGCTGCACAGCTATTTCGCGGTCAGCGACGTGCGCAAGGTCCAGGTTAAAGGGGTCGACGGTTTAACGTACATCGACACACTCAACGACTGGGCACACCTCAAGCAAGCGGGTGACTTGACCTTTAGCGGCGAGACCGACCGTATCTACCTCGACACCCCGCAGCAACTGAGCATCGCCGACCCGGACTGGTCGCGAACCCTTGAGCTGACCAGCCATGGCTCGCGCACGGCGGTGATCTGGAACCCGTGGGTCGACAAGACCGCCAGTTTCAGCGACATGGCAGCAGACGGCTGGCAGCGCATGCTCTGCATCGAAACCGCCAACGTGATGGACGACGTGATCACCTTGCAACCGGGCGCCAGCCACTCAATGGGCGTAAGTATTGGCAGCAAGCGCCTGAAGGCCTGATACACACAAACCTCGTGGGAGCGAGCCTGCTCGCGAAGATCGTTTTCGCGAGCAGGCTCGCTTCCACAATTAATCTGCCACCTACAAATCTTCCTCGACCACCACCCGCACCTTGCTCGCATCCAGCGCATAGGCCGCATCGGCCAGGTCATTGCTGACTTTTTCGACCTTCAGCGTGCCCATCACCCACAACGGCGTATAGATGTCGTCCAGCTTCAGGCCTTTTGGATAGCGCACCAGCACCAGTTGATTGGGCGGCGGCGGCGGCACATGGATGCAGGCGCCCGGGTACGGCACCAGGAAAAACAGGGTGCTGCGCCCCTTGGCATCCGTTTCCAATGGCACGGGGTAACCGCCCAAGCGGATATTTTTGCCATTCATACCGGCGACGGTTTTGCTGGAATACATGACGGCCGGCAGGCCCTTGCTCTGCTTCAAACCACCCTTGTCGGTAAACGTACCATTGGCCTCGGGCGAGTCATGGTCAATTTCTGGCATTTGTTCGAGGGCTTTTTGATCCGACTTGGGCATCAGTTCGAGCCAGTCGGTTTCGGGCAGTTCTGCCGCGTGTACCAGGCTGCTGCCCAGTAAAAGGAAAGTCAGTAGAAGACGGCGCATGAAAGGCTCGATCAAAGAGAGATATAAACGCGGCCCAGTTTAGCCCTCTCTGCGACTGGCGCAGAGAGGGCCAAAGCGTTTAATCAGCTCTTTTTCGACACCAGGCCGTAAATGACCAGCAAGATCACGGCACCCACCACCGCACCGATAAAGCCGGCACCTTCACCCGCCTTGTAGATACCCAGCGCCTGACCGCCATAGGTAGCCGCCAGCGAACCGCCGATACCCAGCAGGATGGTCATGATCCAGCCCATGCTGTCGTCGCCCGGTTTCAGGAAACGAGCCAGCAGGCCAACGATCAAGCCGATAAAAATGGTTCCGATGATGCCCATGGGCGCTTCCTCTCAAATTAGATGGCGTTCAACCAAAGCCTAGTCAGCACTTTGGCATCACGCCATCAGAGAGCAACGACAACCCAATGGTTCCCGGTGACAAGCGATTTACGCTTCGTCGATCAAGGCCTCAACCTTGAGGATTTGCGCTTGCAGGGTCGCCATGTCGGCGCAGCGCAGGTTGGCGTGACCGACCTTGCGGCCGACCTTGAAAGCCTTGCCGTAGTGATGCAAATGGCAGTCGGCAATCGAAATGACCTTCTCAACCGGCGGCACGGTGCCAATGAAGTTGAGCATCGCGCTTTCGCCGACCTTGGCCGTCGACCCCAAAGGCAAGCCGGCAATGGCCCGCAAATGGTTTTCGAACTGGCTGCACTCGGCGCCTTCGGTGGTCCAGTGCCCGGAGTTATGCACACGTGGGGCGATTTCGTTGGCCTTGAGGCCACCGTCGACTTCAAAGAACTCGAACGCCATCACGCCTACGTAATCCAGATGCTTGAGCACACGGCTGGAGTAATCCTCGGCCAATGCTTGCAGCGGGTGATTCGTGCTGGCAACCGACAGCTTGAGAATGCCGCTGTCGTGAGTGTTGTGTACCAACGGATAGAACCTGGTCTCACCGTCACGACCGCGCACGGCGATCAGCGATACTTCGCCCGTGAACGGTACAAAACCTTCCAGCAGACACGACACACTGCCCAGCTCGGCAAACGTACCCACCACATCAGCAGGTGTGCGCAGCACTTTCTGGCCCTTGCCGTCATAACCCAGGGTACGGGTCTTGAGCACGGCCGGCAGGCCAATGGTCGCTACCGCTGCGTCCAGGTCAGCCTGGGACTGGATGTCGGCAAACGCCGGCGTCGGAATGCCCAGGTCCTTGAACATGCTCTTTTCGAACCAGCGATCACGGGCAACGCGAAGCGCTTCGGCACTCGGATAGACCGGGACGAATTGCGACAGGAATGCCACGGTTTCAGCCGGAACGCTTTCGAACTCAAACGTGACCAGGTCTACTTCATCGGCCAATTGGCGCAGATGATCCGGGTCGCTGTAGTCCGCGCGAAGGTGTTCGCCCAGAGCTGCCGCGCAGGCATCGGGTGCCGGATCAAGGAAAGCGAAGTTCATGCCCAGCGGAGTACCCGCCAAGGCCAGCATGCGGCCCAACTGGCCGCCACCGATTACACCGATTTTCATCGTCAAAAACCTCAGGCTTCGCGCGGGTCTGGATTGTCCAGAACGCTGTCTGTCTGCTCAGCACGGAATGCTTTCAAAACGGTATGAAACTGCGGGTGCTTGGCGCCCAGGATGCTCGCCGACAACAGGGCAGCGTTGATCGCGCCGGCCTTGCCGATGGCCAGGGTGGCAACCGGAATGCCCGCTGGCATTTGCACGATCGACAACAGCGAATCGACGCCCGAGAGCATGGCCGATTGCACCGGCACGCCGAGCACCGGCAAGTGGGTTTTGGCCGCACACATGCCTGGCAAGTGGGCAGCGCCACCGGCACCGGCGATGATGACCTCGATCCCGCGGCCTTCGGCCTCTTCGGCATACTGGAACAGCAGATCCGGAGTGCGGTGGGCAGAGACCACTTTTACTTCGTAAGGGATGCCGAGTTTTTCCAGCATATCGGCGGTGTGGCTAAGGGTGGACCAATCGGACTTGGAGCCCATGATCACGCCTACCAGTGCACTCATCGTCGCGCCTCTTCTCTTGGGCGCCCGCAGGCGCGTCAAAAAACAACAAGCCACGTGGGGGAAACCGACGTGGCTTGTTATAGGAATTAAGGCCGGTCGAGCCGGCCGAAGGCCGCGCAGTATACCCCAAAGAACTGCCTTGAAAGCACCTTTGGCGACCATCTGTCTTGCACGTTAAAAACGGCCCGAAAGCCCGGTTTTATTGACTCTTAGGTCAAGCAAAAAACCACCTCAGGTCGTAATGCTGTTCACTTGACCCAGCGGTGCCACAGTTGAGGTCATACCGCATTCGGGTCAGGTCGGGGTTGGTGCCTGGCCGGTCGGGTTCTCCAACTTGCGCCACAACAACCGCACGTTGGCCTTGCGCACCAGGGCGCAGCGGTACAGGCGGATCTCCAGTGGCACATGCCACTGCGGGCCACCGCACACCACCAGCTCACCCCGTGCCAGCTCTGCCCGCACACTCAAATGCGGCACCCAGGCGATGCCCAGCCCTTCAAGTGCCATGCTTTTAAGGCTGTCGGCCATGGCGGTTTCATAAATAGTGGTAAAGCGCAGACTGCGCTGGCGCAGCAACAAATTCACCGAACGGCCCAGGAAGGCGCCAGCGCTGTAAGCGAGTAGCGGCACGCTGGCCTCGCCTTCCAGATCGAACAAGGGCTTGCCGTCTGCATCCGCGGCACACACCGGGAGCATTTCGGTATTGCCCAGGTGCAAGGAGGGGAAAATTTCCGGATCCATCTGCAAGGCAGCATCCGGATCGTAGAAAGCCAGCATCAAATCGCAGCCACCTTCGCGCAAGGCATGCACCGCGTCTCCGACGTTAGTCGCAACCAGACGTGTCGCGATGTTCAGCCCTTCGTTACGCAATTGAGCGATCCAGCGCGGGAAAAACCCCAGTGCCAGCGAGTGTGCGGCAGCCACTTGCATGACCTCGCCCTGCCCGCCTTCCAGGTGATGCAAGTGACGTAACACCTCGCCCAGTTGCTCGACCACAGTGCGCGCAGTCACCAAAAACAGCTGACCGGCCGCAGTCAACTCCACCGGGGTGCGGGAACGATTCACCAAGGTCAGCCCCAACGCCGCTTCCAGGCTGCGAATACGTCGGCTAAAGGCCGGCTGAGTCACAAAGCGACGCTCAGCCGCCTGGGAAAAACTGCGAGTCGCGGCCAGGGCACTGAAGTCCTCCAACCATTTGCTTTCGAGATTCATCGAGTCCTCCCGGACGCGCACCAAATTGGGTCACACGCTCGACGCGCTTGTCGCGTCACGTCGTCATTATGCCGTTTATGCATAGGATAGTGTTTAAAGGCATTGGCCCAAAATAGTCCACAGGCCTAGGATTCGCAGCGTTCCGGCTCAGACCGGGTCCTTATCGAGATGATTTCCATCATGTCCTCCGCTGCATCTTTCCGTACCGAAAAAGACCTGCTTGGCGTACTCGAAGTACCCGCTCAAGCGTATTACGGCATCCAGACCCTGCGAGCGGTGCATAACTTCCGTCTCTCCGGCGTCCCGATTTCGCACTACCCGAAGCTGGTTGTGGGCCTGGCAATGGTTAAACAAGCCGCTGCTGACGCCAACCGCGAACTGGGTCATCTGAGCGACGCCAAGCACGCTGCCATCAGCGAAGCCTGTGCACGTCTGATCCACGGTGATTTCCACGAAGAATTCGTGGTCGACATGATTCAAGGCGGCGCTGGCACTTCAACCAACATGAATGCCAACGAAGTTATCGCCAACATCGCGCTGGAGGCCATGGGCCATCAGAAAGGCGAGTACCAATACCTGCACCCGAACAACGACGTGAACATGGCGCAGTCGACCAACGACGCCTACCCGACTGCGATCCGTCTGGGTCTGCTGCTGGGTCACGACGCCATGCTCGCCAGCCTCGACAACCTGATTCAGGCATTCGCGGCCAAAGGTGTTGAGTTCAACCACGTACTGAAGATGGGCCGTACCCAGTTGCAAGACGCCGTACCTATGACCCTGGGTCAAGAGTTCCGCGCCTTCGCCACTACCTTGGGTGAAGATCTGGCCCGCCTGAAAACACTGGCGCCAGAGCTGCTGACCGAAGTAAACCTGGGCGGCACCGCCATCGGTACCGGCATCAATGCCGACCCGCGCTACCAGTTGCTGGCCGTAAACCGCCTGGCAACCATCAGCGGTCACCCGCTGGTACCGGCAGCCGACTTGATCGAAGCCACTTCGGACATGGGCGCATTCGTCCTGTTCTCCGGCATGCTCAAGCGTACCGCGGTCAAGCTGTCGAAGATCTGCAACGACTTGCGCCTGCTGTCCAGCGGCCCACGCACCGGCATCAACGAGATCAACCTGCCAGCGCGTCAGCCAGGCAGCTCGATCATGCCAGGCAAGGTCAACCCGGTTATCCCGGAAGCCGTTAACCAGGTTGCGTTCCAGATCATCGGTAACGACCTGGCACTGACCATCGCAGCCGAAGGCGGCCAACTGCAACTGAACGTGATGGAGCCGCTGATCGCTTTCAAGATCTTCGACTCGATCCGCCTGCTGCAACGCGCCATGGACATGCTGCGCGAACACTGCATCGTCGGCATCACCGCCAACGAAGCACGCTGCCGCGAACTGGTCGAGCACTCGATTGGCCTGGTCACTGCACTGAACCCGTACATCGGCTATGAAAACGCCACCCGCATCGCCCGTATCGCCCTTGAAAGCGGCCGTGGCGTGCTGGAACTGGTGCGCGAAGAAGGCTTGCTCGACGACGCCATGCTCGACGACATCCTGCGCCCGGAAAACATGATTGCTCCGCGTCTGGTGCCCCTTAAGGCCTGATGCTGTAACACGCTCAACGCTCACCAGGTCGAGGGACTAGACACCTCTCACCTTTTGAGGGCCTGTAGATACGTCTGCAGGCCCTTTTTTTTGCCTGAAAAAAGGGCAAATCGGACACAAATTGATGCCGTTTAAGACGACTCGTACATGAAAAAACAATCACTTATGCAGACGCTTTCCACACTCCTAGGTATAGTGCCGGCCCTCTTCCTGTGCCCGGCCCCAGCACCAGCGGCCATCGTCAGCACGGAAACAGCATCGTAAACCAAGCAGCAACATGGCCAGGGTCACATTGATCGCCTACGTTTATGCCTTGCTCAAGCAGGTGTAACGCGATATTTCGATCCGCCCGTGTTGCCATCAGATAAAAACAGCGAGGAATAATCCATGCTTGAAGTCATCAATGACTTCCTCTCAGGGAAAGTGCTAATCGTGCTTATGGTCGGGCTCGGTGGCTACTTCACGATCCGCTCGCGTTTCGTTCAGTTTCGTTACTTCCTGCACATGTTTTCGGTATTCAAAGACAGCCTGCGCAGCAGCGCCGGTGAACTGAGCTCGTTTCAGGCATTGATGCTGAGCCTGGCTGGCCGTGTAGGCGCGGGCAACATTGCCGGTGTCGGCATTGCCGTTACCCTGGGCGGCCCTGGTGCCGTGTTCTGGATGTGGGTGACTGCGCTGGTCGGCATGTCCAGCAGCCTGATCGAGTGTTCCCTGGGCCAGTTGTACAAGCGTCGCGACGCTGAAGGCCAACTACGTGGCGGTCCGTCCTTCTACATGAAGCATGGCCTGGGCAAACTGTGGATGGGCCAGCTGATGGCCGTGCTGCTGCTGATCACCTTCGGCTTCGCCTTTATGGGCCTGCAAGCCCACGCCGTCACCCACTCGCTGCAAGATGCCTTCGGTTTCGATGTCAGTTACTCAGGTCTGGCCATCGCCATTCTGTTGGGTCTGGTGTTTATCGGTGGTATCAAACGTATCGCTTCGGTGGCTGACCTGCTGGTACCGGTCAAAACCCTGGCCTACATCGCGGTCACCCTGTATGTGATCGTGCTGCAATTCGACCACGTGCCAGCCATGCTGGGCCATATCGTCAAGAGCGCCTTCGGCCTCGACCCGGTGTTTGGCGGCCTGATCGGCAGCGCGATCGTGATGGGCGTCAAACGTGGCGTATTCGCCAACGAAGCCGGTCTGGGCAGCGCCCCGAACGTGGCAGCCGTGGCCGATGTTGAACACCCGATCGCCCAAGGCGTGGTTCAGGCGTTCAGCGTATTCCTCGACACGTTCGTGATCTGTACCTGCACCGCCTTGCTGATCTTGCTGTCGGGCTTCTACACCCCGGGCTTCGAAGGCGACGGCATTGCCCTGACCCAGAACTCCCTGGCGGCCGTGGTCGGCGAATGGGGCCGTGTGTTTATCAGCGTGGCCCTGGCGTTGTTCGTGTTCACCTCGATGCTCTACAACTACTACCTGGGCGAGAACAACCTGCGCTTCCTGGTCGGTGAAAGCCGCAAGGCGCTGATTGGCTACCGCGTTCTGGTGCTGGTATTGATTTTCTGGGGCTCGATCGAAAACCTGCAAACCGTTTTCGCATTCGCCGACATCGCCATGACCATGCTGGCCTTCGTTAACCTGGTTGCCCTGGCGATGCTGTTCAAGATCTGCATGCGGGTGCTCAAGGACTACGATGACCAGCGTCGTGCGGGGATCAAGACACCGGTGTTCGATTCCAGTAAATTCCCGGATCTGGACCTGGACCTGAAGGCCTGGCCGCCAAAACCGGCCGCCAAGGTCGAAGAAACAAAACGCTGATACTTGACGCGGCGGTTCTCCAGAACCGCCGCGTTTTTGCTTATGGGGACCCAACAATGACCGCAGCCACTCACTCGCCTTCCCAACACGTCATGGTGCTCTACACCGGCGGCACCATCGGCATGCAAGCCAGCGCCAGCGGCCTGGCACCTGCGTCGGGTTTTGAAGCGCGCATGAGCGAGCACCTCGCCAGCCAACCGGCGCTGAAAGTGCCGCAGTGGTCCTTTCGCGAGATGAGCCCGCTGATCGACAGCGCCAACATGACGCCGGCCTACTGGTTGCGCCTGCGTAGCGCGATCATCGAAGCCATCGAACAGGATGGCTGCGACAGCGTCCTGGTCCTGCACGGCACTGACACGCTGGCCTACAGTGCGGCGGCGATGTGCTTTCAACTGCTGGGCTTGCCGGCACCGGTGCTGTTCACGGGCTCCATGCTGCCGGCAGGCGTACCCGACAGCGATGCCTGGGAAAACGTCAGCGGTGCACTGCAGGCACTGGGCCAAGGCCAGCCTCACGGGGTTCAGTTGTACTTCCACGGCAAGCTGATGGCTCCGACACGTTGCGCCAAGGTACGCAGTTTTGGGCGCAACCCGTTTGTGGCGCTGACGCGCAACGGCGGCGTGACCAAGGCCGCGTCATTGCCGGGCGAACTGACCTACAGCCATCCCAAGCACGAAGCCAGCGTGGGTGTATTGCCGCTGGTACCGGGTATCGGCGCCGCCCAACTCGACGCACTGCTCAACAGCGGGATCGAAGCGCTGGTGATCGAATGCTTCGGCAGCGGCACGGGCCCCAGCGATAACCCGGACTTCCTCGCCAGCCTGCAACGGGCGCAGGAGAATGGCATTGTGGTGGTGGCCATCACCCAATGCCATGAAGGCGGTGTAGAACTGGACGTGTACGAAGCAGGCAGCCGTCTGCGTGGGGTTGGCGTGCTATCAGGGGGTGGCATGACCCGTGAGGCAGTGTTCGGCAAACTGCATGCCTTGCTCGGTGCAGACCTGCCACTGGCTGAAGTGCGTCGCCTGGTTGAGCTGGACGTGTGCGGGGAGCTGGCCTGATCGACGTGTAGCTGCTGCCGCAGGCCCGCCTTGATTGAAGGTCCTGCGGCCCTTATCGCAGCCTGCGGCAGCGGCTACAGGTTCGCGCCCGCCCCCGGCACACAACTTGCTGGTTTCCTGCACCCTCACGCAGGAAGCCAGCATGCTGCATTCTCATCTCACTACCCTCAACGCTGTTTCGCTGGTGCTCAACACCTTCAAGGATGAAGGCTTGCCCAGCGAAGCGCTGCTGGCGGGCAGCGGCATACGGGCGGCGGACTTGAGCCGCGCAGACACGCGCATCACCACCAATCAGGAAATGCGCGTGTGCGCCAACGCCGTGGCCTTGCGGCGCGAAATCGGCCTGGAGCTGGGGCGGCGCATGCATGTGTCGTCCTACGGCATGCTGGGCTATGCCTTACTCACCAGTGCCACCTTAGGTGACGCATTGCGTCTGGCGTTGCGCTACCCGGCGCTGCTGGGAACACTTTTTGAACTGAGCCTTGAGATCGAAGGCGAACAGGTGTCGTTCTGCGCCAACGGTTATGGCGAGAACCCACAACTGGCCGTATTCAATACCGAGCTGTGCCTGGTCTCGCTCAAGGTCATTTGCGAAGACCTGCTGGGCCAGCCGTTGCCACTGGTGGGTGCACGTTTCGGCCACAGTGCCCCGGACTATCACGCCAGCTACGGGCAAAGCTTCCCTTGCCCGCGCACATTCGATGCCGACGACAATGCATTCGCGTTCGCCAAAAGCTGGCTCGACCAACCCTTGCCACTGGCCGATGCCGTCACCCATCAGGCAATGGCCGAACGCTGCCGTAAACAAAACCTGGAGTTCACCGGGCGGCAAACCTGGCTGGAACGCATCCGCAAACTCCTTGCCGCACAACTGCACGCCGCCCCGGGGCTTGAGGGGCTGGCCGAACAAATGAACTGCTCGCCACGTACCCTGCGTCGCCATTTGCACGATGTGGGTTGCAGCTATCAAACGTTGCTCGACGACCTGCGTTTCGAACGGGCCAAGCTGCTGCTCAACGAAACCGAGTGGCCCATTTACCGGATTGCCGAAACCCTGGGCTTCAGTGAAACCGCGAGTTTTCGCCATGCCTTCGTACGCTGGAGCGGGGTCGCGCCCAGTCAGTTCCGCGCCTGATTCAGGGGCGAATTTCGGTCAGTGATTTTGGCCACATCAATCTCCTTTTGGCCGCTCCTGCCGTTCTCTCAAACACCTTGCGCCGCAAAACTGTAGGCCACCGCTCAAGCCTTGGGAGAACAAGAAAATGCTGACGATCTACTCGGACGATCATCACCTGCATCATGGCCGCTGTGAGTTGATGGACGGGCAATTGATGCCCTGCTTCGAAATGCCTTCTCGCGCCGACCATATTTTGCAGCGCGTGCACACCCGCGAACTCGGGCCGGTGCGCTCGCCACAAGACTTCGGGCGGGGGCCGATCGAGAGGGTCCACAGTGCAGCGTATCTGGACTTTTTTCAGGGTGCCTGGGCTCGCTGGACCGAGCATGGCCGCGACGGCGACTTGCTGCCCTACACCTGGCCCGCCCGTACCCTGCGCGCCGTTTTGCCCACCAGCCTTCACGGCCAGCTTGGTTATTACAGCTTCGACGGCGGTGCGCCCATTACCGCCGGCACATGGCAGGCGGCCTACAGCGCCGCGCAAGTGGCCCTGACCGCCCTGGCCGAAATCCAGAGCGGTGCCCACAGCGCCTTCGCCTTGTGCCGACCACCCGGCCATCACGCCGCCAGCGATTTGATGGGCGGCTACTGCTACCTGAACAACGCCGCCATTGCCGCGCAGGCATTCCTCGATCAGGGCCGACGCAAAGTGGCGATCCTCGACGTGGACTACCACCACGGTAACGGCACGCAGTCGATTTTTTATGAACGCAGCGACGTGCTGTTCACCTCCATCCATGGCCATCCTGAAGCCGAGTTTCCGTTCTTTCTGGGCTACGAAGATGAACTCGGTGAAGGGCCGGGCGAAGGTTTCAACTTCAACTATCCGCTGCCAGCGGGCTCGGCCTGGGATCGCTGGAGCGCCGCCCTTGAATTGGCCTGCAGCGAAATCGAAGGCTACGACGCTGACGTAATCGTGGTTTCACTGGGTGTGGATACGTTCAAGAACGACCCGATTTCCCAGTTCAAACTCGACAGCCCGGACTACCTGCGTATGGGTGAACGGATTGCACGCCTGGGTAAACCGACTCTGTTTGTGATGGAAGGCGGCTACGCGGTAGAAGAAATCGGCGTGAATGCGGTGAACGTACTGGAAGGGTTTGAACGCATGAGCGACGCATAATCCCCGGTGGGAGCGAGCCAGCTCGCGAAGTTCGTTAACGATAGCGCGTGCTTACCAGCTAAGCGCAACGCGCTTGATACCTTCGCGAGCAGGCTCGCTCCCACAGAGCAACCGCAGCATGATCCTCAATTCCATACCTTGCGCAGCCGCTCCAGCGCCGCCTTGATCTCCACTTCGGGTACCGCCGCAAACCCCAGCACCAAGCCCGCGCGTTTATCCACAGGCTCGATCGAGTCTTCCAGCCAATAACTGCTTAACCCGTTGACTTCCACTCCTGCCGCCTTTGCCTGCGCCAACAGTGCTTGCTCACGCGCAAAACTGCTCACCGGCACAGCAACGTGCAACCCCGCGTTTATTGCCGGCATCGGCCCCACTCCTGCTAGCCCCTGCGGCCAGTTGGCCAGCAACACATCGCGACGGCTCAATGCAGCCCGACGCATGCGCCGGATATGCCGCTGAAAATGCCCGGCCGCCATAAATTCGGCCATGACCGCCTGGGTGCTGACTTCCGAATGCCGCATATCCAGAGATCGGCGTCGGGCAAACGGCTCGGTCATCCCCTTGGGCAGCACCAGATAGCCCAGGCGCAACGCCGGGAAGGCCACCTTGCCGAAGGTACCGACATAAATCACCCGCCCGCTACGGTCCAGCGCAGCCAATGGGGCCAGCGGCGCGCCGCTGTAACGGTACTCGCCATCGTAGTCGTCTTCGACAATCCAGCCTTGTGTCCGCTCGGCCCAGGCCAACAGCTCCAGGCGCCGGGCCAGGCTCATGGTGACGCCGCTGGGGTATTGGTGCGAAGGCGTGACATAGGCCAGTCGACAGTTGCTCAGGTGCGCCAAGGCCGAACAATCCATGCCTTCCTGATCCACCGCCACACCCTGCACGTGGGCTCCGGCAATCGCGAATGCATACGCGGCTGCGCGATAGCCCGGGTTTTCCACAGCCACCCCCTCGCCGGGCTCCACCAGCAGCTGTGCACAAAGGCTAATTCCCTGCTGCGCGCCACTGGTGATCAAAATTTGCTCAGCCGTACACGATAAACCTCGCGATGTGCGCAAATAAGCCGCAATCAACCCCCGCAGCCGTTCATCACCGGCCGGGTCGCCGTAGCACAGTTGCTGCAAGTCCGGCTTACGCCAAAAAGCCGCCTGCAGCTTGCTCCATACCTCGAAAGGGAATAAGTCGAAAGCCGGAACCCCCACTCGAAATGCACGCGGAACGCCGCTGGGAGGGAGGTCCAATGCGTGCTTTGCGACCCTGCTCAAGGCTGTGCTGTGGATAACTTTACTGGATGTAATTACAGGTAATTCGGCCTGTTTTGTGGATAACCCTGGGGATAAGCCTGTTGAAAACCCTGTGGACAAGTTGGTGGACAACTTTTTTATCGGCAGGGCTTTTTCCGGCAATTTTGCGACATAGGTGCCATCCCCCACTCGCCCCTCAATAAAACCTTCGGCATACAACTGGTCATAGGCCCGCACCACGCTATTACGCGAAATACCGAGGGCGGCGGCCAGGTCACGACTGGCCGGCAACCGCGCACCGCCACTCAACCGGCCATCAAGCACGCGTTGGCGCAAGGCCTGATACAGCTGGCGGCTCAGGCCTTTTTTCGGATCAAGCTCAATTCCGGCTGGGTTGAAGGCGATGGAAAGCGCTGAATCCGTCATGGATTGGACCTATGAAAATGACCATTAATGGCTCTTACAACAAACCAATAGCCTGCCTAGGATGAAGCCATTCGCCAAGGATAATTTCTATGTACGTTCCCCGCGCCTTCGCAGTAGACGACGTTCCAATCCTGCATCAGCAAATGCTGGCCACGCCCCTGCCCGTGCTCGTCACCTACGGCAGTCAAGGCTTGATCGCCAGTCATGTGCCTTTACTGCTGAACCCGGATGAAGGCGCCTGCGGCACGCTGTACGGCCACCTTGCCCGTGCCAATCCGCACTGGAAGGCCCTGGCTGAAGGAGCCGAAGCCCTGGTGATTTTCGCCGGAGAACAGGCCTACATCAGCCCGTCTTTCTATCCCGGCAAGGCCGAACACGGCAAAGCAGTGCCCACCTGGAACTACCTCGCCGTGCACGCGTATGGCACAGCAGAGGTCTTCGATGATGCCGAGCGTTTACTGGCACTGGTCAGCCGCCTGAGCAGCAAGCACGAAGCAGATCGATCTGAACCCTGGTCGGTCAGCGATGCACCCGCGGACTACATCGACAGCATGCTCAAGGCCATTGTGGGTTTTCGCCTGCCCATCACCCGCCTGGACGGCAAACGCAAACTCAGCCAGAACCGCGACGCCGCCGACCAAGCGGGCGTACGCAAGGGACTCCTGGCCAACAGCAACCCGCAAGACCACGCACTCGCTCACTTAATGGCTAAGGAATAGCTCGTATGACTCAAATCCAGATCAAACCCGCAACCGCCGCCGATCACGAACAGTGGCTACCTCTCTGGCAGGCGTATTTGCGCTTCTACAAGACCGAGCTGTCCGATGAAATCACCCAATCCACCTGGGCCCGTTTTTTCGACCCGGCAGAACCGACTTCCCTGGCCCTTGCCTGGCAAGACGATAAAGCCGTAGGCATGGTCCAGTGCGTTTATCACCGTACCAACTGGAGCATTAAAAACGCCTGCTACCTTCAAGACCTGTTTGTCAGCCCCCAAGTGCGTGGCAAAGGCGTTGGCCGCCAACTGATCGAGCACGTATACGCCGTCGCTCACGCTAAAGACTGTGCCAAAGTCTATTGGATGACTCAGGAAACCAACGCCACGGCGATCCAGTTATACGAGCGCATTGCCGAGCGCACCGGCTTTATTCAGTTTCGCAAAACCTTGTCATAACTAAGGAACGCGCAATGCCCGACTCTCTAGAACACTGGCTGGCGGCCAAAACACCCGATACCCGAACCCTTGAAGGGCAATTCATTCGTCTGGAAAAGCTCGACCCGGCACGGCATGGCGATGAACTATGGCTAGCCTTACAGGGACCGCAGGCCGATCCCAAGCTTTGGGACTATTTGCCCTACGGGCCCTTCAATGAGCGTCCGAAGTTTGATACCTGGTTGCAAAACCATGCCGCCAGCCGTGATCCGCATTTTTACACCGTCATTGATAAGTCGAACGCAGAGGCACAAGGCTTGATTAGCCTGATGTGCATCGTCCCGGAGCACGGGCGCATCGAGATCGGCCACGTGACCTTTGGCGCCCCCATGCAGCGCTCGCCAAAAAGTACCGAGGCGGTCTACCTCCTGGCCAAGGAAGCCTTCGCACTGGGCAACCGACGCCTGGAGTGGAAGTGCAACAACGACAACGCGCGATCAAAGCGTACTGCAGTACGATTAGGGTACACATACGAAGGCGTTTTTCGCCAACATATGGTGGTTAAAGGCAAAAATCGTGATACCACGTGGTACAGCATAATCAGTACGGAATGGCCCTCTATAGCGGCAGGCTTCGAAAAATGGCTGGCGCTGGATAACCAACCAGAAAGCGGCCAAATAAAGACCCTGGAAGAATGCAGAGCATCAACTGTATAAAATTTGATCAATGCACCCAACAAGGACTGTTGGGCGTTTTTGTTACTGAATGGGGATCAGAATTTTCGCGGCAAGCGAACCACACCCATTTGCAGACCAAAGGGCTTGAAGACTGCATTCAGGGATTTAAGCGTGGGGTTGCCTTCGCCGTGCTCGATTTGAATCAAGGTACGGACCGAAATTTTGCACATGCGAGCAAACTGGGTTTGCTGCAATCCGGTCACATCAACCCGAAAGCGCTTTACCGCCTCCCCCAGGGCGATTTTGCCCTGAGCCAGATCAGCCTCAATGCTTTCGATCATCAGCTGGCGCGCATCAATAGTCAGGGTCATTTCAAGCCCCACTCGCGCAAGCGCTGGTCGAGGTTTTTAAGCGCAATTTGTGGATGATTCATCGTCAGCTCCGACAGCCCCTCAGCACGAAGTAAATCAGGCAGTGCTCGCAACGGCTCGGCATCGGCACGCAAGCGCTCAAACGCCATGTCCGGGTCAATAATCGCGCTCAGCGATTCACAGGCGCCCCGCCAATCAATTTGCCCTGCACGCTCTACCTCCCGTGACCATTTGGTCGTGCGCGTAATGCCTTCGCCATCCATCACCATGGGCGCCAGGTCATAGACAGGTGCCAGGCGAAATGAATCAGCGCCACGAATAATCGCGGTATTGCGACCATGGTTATCACTGTTGCCGAGGATTTTGTTTAGCAGATCGCGGCGCAAGTATTCAGCCACCAGGTCAGGGATCTGGTCCTGCTGGCCAGCATGCTTCCAAAGCGCGGCCAACCGCTCAAGCACTTCGACGTGAGCCATGTCGCTGCCGGGCTCAGTGACGCGGGCAAGAGAATAGACAGACTCCACAGCAAGCCTCTCGACGCCTTGCCCAGTGACTTTGCGGTCAAAGCGCTGCATCCACAGGCTCGGCTTTCGCCCTTCTTCCAGCGCCAGCCCTTGGGCCGGAACCGTTTCGATGCCCAATGCTTGCAGGGCCTTGTAGTACATAAATTCGCTACGCAGAATTTCGCAATCCAGCGCCAGCGCCTTGCTGCGGGCAAACTTGATGAACCAGTGCTGCTTGACGTGCGCGTCCGCCAGAGTGGCGTCGGGGTACAACAAACCGTCCGCGCCTTCAGCCATCAGTAACTTGGGCGCCTCACCACCCGCACCTGTGGCGCCGCCAATCGCAGCCCCCTGCTCGTGGGCGTATTCAAGGAACGTGTTGTCACGATCAATCACGTCCTGACGGGAGAAGCCAAGGGCCGGCCGGGTATCTAGTCGTTCAAACGACTCTTTAATCCGCAGATGACCTATAGGCGCAGGCGTGCTGCGGCCAAGCAAAAACAAATCAATGCTCAAGTCCTCAGGTTTTTCCCGCCCTATTTGCTTGATCAGGATTTTCTTCGCAGCCCCGGCCGGGGCAATGTCGTGCAGGAAGGCGGGGGCCTTTTTCAAAATGTGCGTATCCCACTCGACGGGCACACAAGCACTCACCGAGCAAAGAAAGGGGCTTTCAATGGCTTCCAGGTTTTGCATCAGGTACTTCTGCTTGTAGCCAAAGCGGCAAGGGCCATCGAGCCCTTTATTCGGCTCAGAAAAAGCCAGCGTCATCGCGTCCTGCCACTGACCAGCACTGTAGAGCTGAAGGGTTAGCTGAAACATGCTCGCACCTGCAATTCAATGCATATCAAACAATCGAATAAACCATTGCCTGCAATATAGTGCAGATATGGTTATTTTTCTCGCCCTTAAAATGCATTTTAATGCAGAAAAAGGCGATTACTAGATCATCAATCTGCATTAACTTGCAGATATGGAAAGCCAGTCGAAAAAAAAGGGGAGCACATGCTCCCCCGAGGTTTAAAGCGTTTACATCAAAGGCGGTATCAGGCTTCGATTTCGATCAGAATTTCGCCCGGGTTAACGCGGTCGCCTTTGATGACGTGGATGGTGAGAATTTTGCCTGCGATGGAGGCCTGTACTTCAGTCTCCATTTTCATCGCTTCGGTAATCAGTACCGACTGGCCAGCCTTGACGACGTCGCCTACAGCAACCAGTACATCGACGATGTTGCCCGGCATTGCAGTGCTCACGTGGCCCGGCTCGCTGGCTTGCTTACGCTTGCCGATGGCACTGCCGACGAATTCGTTGAGCGGCTCGAACACCACCTCTTCCGGCATACCGTCGATGGACAGGTAGAAGTGACGCTTGCCTTCAGCCTTGACGCCGACACCAGTGATATCAACGCGGTAGCTTTCGCCGTGTACGTCGATTACGAACTCGGTCGGTACGCCTTCGCCGCCCGCTTTGCTCACGCCGCCTGCTTCAGGGATTGGCAGCAATGCTTCTGGTGACAGGGTGCCCGCCGCACGCTCTTCGAGGAATTTACGGCCGATGTCCGGGAACATGGCGTAGGTCAGCACGTCTTCTTCGGACTTGGCCAACGCGCCAATTTCGCCGCGCAACTTGACCATTTCTGGCTTGAGCAGATCAGCCGGGCGCACGTCGATCAGCTCTTCGTTGCCGATGGCCTGACGACGCAGCTGCTCGTTGACCACACCCGGCGCCTTGCCGTAGCCGCCTTGCAGGTAGAGCTTCACTTCGTTGGTGATGGTCTTGTAGCGCTCACCAGCCAGTACGTTGAAGAACGCCTGGGTGCCGACAATTTGCGAGGTCGGTGTCACCAGCGGCGGGAAGCCCAGGTCTTCACGCACACGCGGGATTTCGGCCAGCACTTCGCTCATGCGGTTCAGGGCGCCCTGCTCTTTGAGCTGGTTGGCGAGGTTGGAGATCATCCCGCCCGGCACCTGATTGACTTGAACGCGGGTGTCGACTGCGGTGAATTCGCTTTCAAACTGGTGATACTTCTTACGCACGGCATAGAAGTACAGGCCAATTTCCTGCAGCAACGACAGGTCAAGACCGGTGTCGTATTCGCTGCCTTTAAGGGCCGCTACCATCGACTCAGTGCCCGGGTGGCTGGTGCCCCACGCGAAGCTGGAGATCGCGGTGTCGATATGCTCGGCACCGTTTTCAATCGCCTTGAGCTGGCACATGGCAGCCAGACCGGCGGTGTCATGGGAGTGAATAAAGATTGGCAGGCTGATTTCAGCCTTCAGTGCCTTGACCAGTTCGCCGGTGGCGTAAGGGGTCAGCAGGCCAGCCATGTCCTTGATTGCGACCGAGTCGCAACCCATGGCTTCCATTTGCTTGGCCTGGGCCACAAACGCTTCAGTGGTATGCACCGGGCTGGTGGTGTAGGCAATGGTGCCCTGAGCGTGCTTACCGGCAGCTTTGACCGCTTCGATGGCAACGCGCAGGTTACGCACGTCGTTCATGGCGTCGAAGATACGGAATACGTCGATGCCATTCACGGCCGCTTTGGCGACGAAGGCTTTAACCACGTCATCGCTGTAGTGGCGATAGCCCAGCAGGTTCTGGCCGCGCAGGAGCATTTGCAGACGCGTGTTAGGCAAGGCTGCACGCAGTTGGCGCAGACGCTCCCACGGGTCTTCCTTAAGGAAACGTACACAGGCATCAAATGTTGCGCCGCCCCAGACTTCCAGCGACCAGTAGCCGACTTTGTCGAGCTTGTCGCAGATCGGCAGCATGTCTTCAGTGCGCATGCGGGTGGCCAGCAGCGACTGGTGAGCGTCACGCAGGATGGTGTCAGTTACAAAGATCTTCTTGGACATGAAAATATTCCTCACAGGCCTGCGTGGGCGGCGATGGCGGCAGCGATGGCCAGGGCCAGCTCTTCGGGTTTGCGCTTGATCGAGTAGTTAGTCAGTTCTGGATGGCTTTCTACGAAGCTGGTATTGAACTGGCCACTACGGAATTCCGGGTTACGCAGGATTTCCTGGTAATACGCGGCGGTGGTTTTGACCCCTTGCAGACGCATGTCGTCCAGGGCGCGCAAACCACGGTCCATCGCTTCTTCCCAGGTCAGCGCCCACACCACCAGCTTCAGACACATGGAGTCGTAATACGGCGGGATGGTGTAGCCGGTGTAGATCGCCGTGTCGGTACGCACGCCAGGACCGCCGGGCGCGTAGTAACGGGTGATCTTGCCAAAGCTGGGCAGGAAGTTGTTTTTCGGGTCTTCAGCGTTGATCCGGAACTGCAGTGCAAAGCCGCGGTGCTGAATGTCTTCTTGCTTGATCGACAACGGCAGGCCGGAGGCGATGCGAATTTGTTCACGAACGATATCGATGCCGGTGATTTCTTCGGTGATGGTGTGTTCCACCTGCACGCGAGTGTTCATCTCCATGAAGTACACCTCGCCCTCGGCGAGCAGGAACTCCACGGTGCCGGCGTTCTCGTAACCCACGGCCTTGGCTGCGCGCACTGACAGGTCGCCGATGTAGGCGCGCTGTTCCGGGGTCAGCTGAGGGCTTGGAGCGATTTCGATGAGCTTTTGGTTGCGACGCTGGATCGAGCAGTCGCGCTCAAACAGGTGCACCACGTTGCCAAAGCTGTCACCGAGGATCTGCGCTTCGATGTGCTTGGGGTTAACGATGCATTTTTCGAGGAACACTTCTGCCGAGCCAAAGGCTTTGGTGGCTTCAGAGATCACTCGAGGAAAGGCTTGTTCCAGTTCTTCACGGCTGTTGCAGCGACGAATCCCGCGACCGCCACCACCCGAGGTGGCTTTGAGCATGACCGGATAGCCAATGCGCTCGCCTTCGAGCAATGCTTCGTGGATGTCGGCAACGTTGCCTTCTGTACCCGGCGTTACCGGCACACCGGCCTTGATCATGCTGCGGCGCGCTTCAGTCTTGTCGCCCATGCGGCGAATGACTTCAGCAGACGGGCCAATGAACTTGATCCCGCGCTCGGCGCAGATATCTGCCAGCTCAGCGTTTTCTGACAGAAAACCGTAACCGGGATGCAGGGCATCACAACCGGTTTCGACAGCCAGGTTCACCAGCTTGCGCGGGTTCAAATAACCGGCCAGCGGGTCTTCGCCAATGCTGTGTGCTTCGTCAGCGCGCTTGACGTGCAAGGCATGCCGGTCAGCTTCGGAGTAGACCGCTACAGAGCGAATCCCCATCTCGGCGCAAGCACGCACGATGCGGACGGCAATTTCTCCGCGGTTGGCGATCAGGATCTTTTTTATCACTTGGATTTTCCCTAAAGCCCATGAACAAACGACCTGCTAGACCAGGTCGGCACGTGTCCAAATGTGTCTGAACCGTTGTGTCGTCACACTAGACCCACGCAGCAATAAACAAAAATCAATCTTTCTTGGGATCACCATAAGTAAAGACTTATAGTTGAGCCACTGACAGACTCGGATAATTAATAAAAAATGCGTAAGTCATTGATGCGTATCACTTTTAGACAGCTTCAGGTGTTCAACGAAGTCTGTGATTTACGCTCTTACAGCCGGGCCGCAGAGGAAATGTCGCTGACGCAACCCGCCGTAAGTCTACAAATTCGTCAGCTTGAAGAGCTGATTGGCCAGCCTTTGTTCGATTATGTGGGCAAAAAACTGTACATGACCGAAGCGGCTGAAGCGCTTCAGTTGGCCAGCCGCGATATTTTCGGGCGCCTTGAAAACCTCGACATGCAGCTTTCGGACATGCTCGGATCGTTGCAGGGCCAGCTGAAACTCGCGGTCGAATCGAGTGCAAAATATTTCGTCCCGCATCTGTTTGCCGCGTTCAAGCGCCAGCACCCTGAAGTCAATTTGCAGCTGACGGTGGTCAATCGGGCACAAGCCGTTCGCCGGCTTTCAGACAACCGTGATGATCTGGTGATCATGTCGATGGTGCCGCAGGACATGGGGCTGGAATTTCTCCCCTTCCTGAATAATCCGATCGTTGCCGTCGTGCCGGCGGACCATCCACTGTGCGACCGGGGCCCGCTGCATTTGCAGGACCTGGAGCCCTACACCTTGCTGATGCGCGAGCAGGGGTCTGGTACGCGTATGGCGTGTGAGGAGTACTTCAAGGAGAAGCGCGTGCACTTCAGTCAAACGCTGGAAGTGGCGTCCAACGAGTCGCAACGCGAATGTGCAGTGGCCGGGTTGGGCGTGGCGCTGTTAACACGCCACGCCGTCAGCCTGGAGCTGGCGACCGGCCTGCTGCGCGAGCTGCCGGTCGAAGAATTGCCGCTGTATCGCAGCTGGTGCGTGGTACAGGCCAAGGCCAAGCGCCTGTCACCGGTGGCGCATGCATTTCTGGGGTTTATTCGCAGCGAACGCCTGCAAATCAGTGCGCTGGTTGAGCGCTTCGACGGCCACTTGCCGGGGCTGCCTGCCAATAATTGATTGCGTTGAGGTCGGGGTAGTCCGCGGTCTCGAGGGTCAGCTGACGCTGATTGTCATGGTCTTCAATCGCGCGGCGAAAGGCCATACGGCGCTGATCTTCTTGCTGACGGCGGGTTTTGACGGCGCTATTGCGTTCTTCGTAAGGCTGAGCCATTTCGAGTCTCCCAAGGCGTGTACGGGAGTTTCAAGATGCACTTTGTTTGTGACGACTTGGCGAAAGCGCGATGACAGAAGAATGAAACTTTGCCGCCCCCCTGCAGGAACTGGTTTGCCAGATCCTGCAGAAGGTTCTCTCTACCCTTAGTCGTCGTGATTCTTCAGCGACTTTGGCGACAGGCGCAAGCTGCGCAGGCTGCGCTTGACGCTTTTGAGGTGGTTGACCAGGCTCGGGCCGCGGGCCATGGCAACGCCCATCGCCAGCACGTCAATCACCACCAGGTGAGCGATACGCGAAGTCAGCGGGGTATAGATTTCGGTGTCTTCGTGCACATCGATCGCCAGATTGACGGTCGCAAGCTCCGCCAACGGCGTTTGGCTCGGACACAAGGTGATCAATGTCGCGCCGCTTTCACGCACCAGATTGGCCGTAATCAGCAAGTCCTTGGAGCGGCCCGACTGGGAGATGCAAATCGCCACATCGGTAGGTTTCAAGGTCACGGCTGACATTGCTTGCATGTGCGGGTCGGAATACGCCGCTGCGGTCAGCAACAGACGGAAAAACTTGTGCTGGGCATCCGCAGCAACGGCACCCGAGGCGCCGAAGCCATAGAACTCGACCCGCTGCGCTTGCGACATGGCCGTCACGGCGCGTTGCAGCGCTACCGGATCAAGCTTCTCGCGCACGTCCATTAAGGTGTGCAACGTGGTGTCGAAAATTTTCAGGCTGTAGTCCGCAACCGAATCGTCTTCATGGATCGCGAACTGACCAAAACTGGCGCCCGCTGCCAGGCTTTGCGCCAGCTTGAGCTTCAAGTCCTGGAACCCGGAACAGCCAATCGCCCGGCAAAAACGCACGATGGTGGGCTCGCTGATACCGACACTGTGGGCAAGGTCGGCCATGGAACTGTGCATTACAGCCGCAGGATCAAGCAGCACGTGATCGGCGACCTTGAGTTCCGATTTACGTAACAGGTGGCGTGACTGGGCGATATGTTGCAGCAGGTTCAAAGGGCAGGACTCGGTCTGTAAGCGGCGGGCGCCGGGGATGTAGCAATCTTGTAGTTATACTACAAGAATTCGTTTTCTGCCCAGTCAATACACCACCCCGATACCCGCCCTCCCCCTGAAATCAAGCAGCCTGACGGCTGTGTAGCCCTTTTTGGCACTACAAAACAGCAACACGGGTACGCAGCAACTCACCCAATTCCACGGCGTTTACCGGACGGCTGATCAAATAACCCTGCACTTCGTCACACTTGCGGGCTTTGAGAAATGCCAGTTGCGCCTCGTTTTCAACACCTTCGGCCACCACTTTGAGGTCCAGGCTGTGGGCCATGGCGATAATCGCGCTGGTAATGGCCTCGTCTTCACTGCAACGCCCCACGCCGTGAATAAAGGTCTGATCGATCTTCACGTAATCCACGGCAAAGCGCTTGAGGTAACTGAGCGACGAATAGCCGGTACCGAAGTCATCAATCGCCAGCTTCACCCCCAACTCGTGCAACTGCTGAAAAGTCGCGATGACGTATTCAACGTTGTCGAGCAACTGGCTTTCGGTCAGTTCCAGCTCCAGGCAGTGGGCCGCCAGACCGGTTTCCTCCAGTACCTGACGCACCAGGCTGACCAGCTTGCCCTGTCGCAACTGATGCCCGGACAAGTTCACCGACACCCGGATCGGCGCCAGCCCGGCTTGCTGCCATTCACACGCCTGACGGCAGGCCTGGCGCAGCACAAACTCACCGATGGTGCTGATCAGGCCGGTATCCTCGGCCAGGGCGATAAAGTCGCTCGGAGGGACACTGCCCATTTGCGGATGATCCCAGCGCACCAGCGCTTCAGCCGCGTGCAGCTGCCCCGTGGCCAGGCATAACTTGGGTTGATAAAAAACGTTGAGCTGGCGTTCGGCAATGGCTTTGCGCAGCTGGTTCTCAAGCCGCAAACTCTCCAGAGTGCTGCGTTGCAAGCTGTGACTGTAGAACTGAAAAGTGCCACCGCCCAGGTGCTTGGCCTGCTGCATGGCCTTGTTGGCCTGATGCACCAGCGTGGCAATGTCACGTGCACTGTCGGGCAACAGGCTGATGCCCATCGACACACTGATGATCAGCTCATGGCCATCCACCACCAGCGGCCGACTGAGCCTTTCCAGCAACCGGGTCGATACCCGCGCCAGGCTGGTCAAACTGGTGTAGGCATCAAACAGCACACCAAACTCATCGCCTGACAGTCGCGCGATGGTATCGGCCTCAGGCAAGGCCTTGGCAATGCGTTCGGCCATTTTTTGCAGCACATGATCCGCCAGCTCGTGCCCAAGGTTGTCATTGAGCAGTTTGAAACGGTCGAGATTGATGTGCAGCAACGACAGGTTGCACGAGCCCTGACGCACCCGCCGATTGGCCTCCTCCAGACGCTCCTTGAACAAGAGACGATTGGCCAGACCGGTCAGCTCATCAAAATGGGTAAGGCGGCGCACACGCGCCTCTACCAAACGGCGCTGCTCCACTTCGCGCGCAAGTTCGATATTGAGCTGATCGCTGCGCACATTGGCTTGCTGCAAGTCCTCGAACAAGCCCTGACGACGCAAGCGACGCACCTTGTTGCGCTGCTTGATCTTTCTGACTTGCCAACCCGCAACACCCAGCAGCAGCACAAAAAAACCGAACCCCATGCCGAAAAAATTACCCGGCGAATTTAAACTCTGAACCATCGGCAAAATTCTTATCAGTAGATGAGCCAAAAAGTCGCCCGAGCATACACAAGCAATGCATGCGACCAAACGCAGAGACACCATTAATCCGGTGAAATAAGCAGGGCACCGTCACTCGCCCTCCTTGCTCCAGGCCTGCAACCTTTTTGACCACTGGGCCCGGTAGCTAGCATTGAAACGGCAACAGCCCCTAAAATGCCCCGATGCGCGATGATCTCTCTCTCTTGTTAAATTCTCTCAACGATGCCCAACGTCAGGCCGTCACGGCCAGTGTGGGGCGTCAGTTGGTCCTGGCCGGCGCAGGTTCCGGCAAAACCCGTGTGCTGGTGCACCGTATCGCCTGGTTGATCCAGGTCGAAAACGCATCCCCACACTCCGTGCTGTCGGTGACCTTCACCAACAAGGCCGCTGCGGAGATGCGTCACCGCATCGAGCAGTTGATGGGTATCAACCCGGCCGGTATGTGGGTCGGTACCTTCCACGGCCTGGCGCACCGCCTGTTGCGGGCTCACTGGCAAGAAGCCGGTCTGAGCCAGACCTTCCAGATCCTCGACAGCGATGACCAGCAACGTTTGGTCAAGCGTGTGATCCGTGAACTGGGGCTCGATGAGCAACGCTGGCCTGTGCGTCAGGCGCAGTGGTTTATCAACGGCCAAAAAGACGAAGGCTTGCGTCCCAAACATATCCAGGCCAGTGGTGATTTGTTCCTGGCCACCATGCGCAACATCTATGAAGCCTATGAGATCGCGTGCCAACGCGCCGGTGTCATCGACTTTTCCGAGTTGTTGCTGCGCGCCCTGGACCTGTGGCGCGACAACCCGGGCTTGCTGGCGCACTACCAAAAGCGCTTTCGGCACATTCTGGTGGACGAATTCCAGGACACCAACGCCGTTCAATACGCCTGGTTGCGATTGCTGGCCCAGGGCGGCGATAGCCTGATGGTAGTAGGCGATGACGACCAGTCGATCTACGGCTGGCGCGGCGCGAAAATCGAGAACATTTACCAGTACTCGACCGACTTCCCGGACGCCGAAACAATCCGCCTGGAGCAAAACTACCGCTCCACCGCCGGTATCCTCAAAGCGGCCAACGCCCTGATTGCCAACAACACCGGGCGCATGGGCAAAGAACTGTGGACCGACGGCGGCGAAGGCGAAGCCATTAATTTATACGCCGCGTTCAACGAACACGACGAAGCGCGCTACGTGGTCGAGACCATCGAAAGCGCTCTGAAAACCGGCCTGGCCCACAGCGACATCGCTATTTTGTATCGCTCCAACGCCCAATCACGGGTGCTTGAAGAGGCCTTGCTGCGCGAGCGTATTCCGTACCGTATCTATGGCGGCCAGCGCTTCTTCGAACGCGCTGAAATCAAAAATGCCATGGCTTACATGCGCCTGCTCGAAGGCCGTGGCAACGATGCGGCGCTGGAGCGGGTGATTAACGTACCGGCCCGCGGCATCGGTGAAAAAACCGTCGAAGCCATTCGCGATCACGCTCGCCACAGCGATGTGTCGATGTGGGAAGCGATGCGCCAGCTAATCGCCAATAAAGCCCTGCCCGGTCGCGCTTCGGGCGCCATTGCCGGCTTTATCGAACTGATCGAAAGCCTCGCGGCCAAAGTCATGGAGATGCCTCTGCATCTGATGACCCAGACCGTGATCGAGCAAAGCGGGCTGATTGCCTACCATCAGGCGGAAAAAGGCGAAAAAGGCCAGGCCAGGGTAGAAAACCTTGAGGAGCTGGTGAGCGCGGCTCGCAACTTCGAAAACAATGACGAAGACGAAGAGCTGTCGCCATTGGCCGCCTTCCTCGGTCACGCCTCGCTGGAAGCTGGCGATACACAGGCCGAAGAGCATGAAGACGGTATTCAGCTGATGACGCTGCACAGCGCCAAAGGCCTGGAGTTCCCGTATGTGTTCCTGGTCGGCATGGAAGAAGGTTTGTTCCCACACAAGATGAGCCTGGAAGAGCCCGGCCGCCTTGAAGAGGAGCGACGCCTGGCTTACGTGGGCATTACCCGTGCAATGCAAAATCTGGTGATGACTTACGCTGAAACCCGACGCCTGTACGGCAGCGAGACCTACAACAAGGTTTCTCGCTTCGTGCGTGAAGTACCAAAAGGCCTGATTCAGGAAGTACGGCTGTCCAATAGTGTCAGCCGCCCTTTCGGTGGCGGCCAAAAGCAGAGTGCCAGCAGCCTGTTTGGTGGTTCGGAAATTCCAGAGACCGAATTCAAGCTTGGCCAGATGGTCAAGCATGCGGTCTTCGGCGAAGGCGTCATCCTCAACTTCGAGGGCGCAGGCGCGCAGGCGCGGGTGCAGGTGAACTTCTCGGAAGGCAGCAAGTGGCTGATGATGGGCTACGCCAAACTTGAAGCGGTCTGACAGCAACCCGACAGCTTTCCGGGAATAAGGTGAGACAAACCCCTGTGGGAGCGAGCCTGCTCGCGAAGAGAACACATCAGTCAATGTGATTGTTGGTTGATACATCGCTTTCGCGAGCAGGCTCGCTCCCACACGCTCTCCTACGCAAAATAAATCCAGGCCCTACAGATAAGTAGGAAAAAGCCCGAAACACTTCACGCCTAGCCAGTCACACCTCACCTGTGCAACATGGCGCGCGTGTATCCACAAATGGGAACCCCTTATGAAACGCTTTCTTAGCATCGCCATGGCGTTGTGCATCGGTTTGACGATGAGCCTCGACGCGAACGCCAAACGCTTCGGCGGCGGCAAAAGCGCTGGTGCAGCGCCTAGCCACCAAACGCGCCAGGCTGCTCCAGCCGCAGCCCCTGCGGCTGCCGGTGCTGCAGGCGCAGCCGCTAAAGCCGGTGGTGCTTCGCGCTGGCTCGGCCCTCTGGCCGGCCTCGCCGCTGGCGGCCTGCTGGCGTCCATGTTCATGGGCGGCGGCTTCCAGGGCATGCAGTTCTTCGACATCCTGATCATGGCGGTCATCGCCTTCCTGATCTTCCGCTTTATCGCGGCCCGTCGTCGCAAGCAACAATCCGAGATGATGGCCCCTGCCGGTCACGCTCCACAGCAACGCGAAGCCTTTGACGCCAAGCCTGCTCCTTCGTCGTTCTTCGGTGGTGGTTCGGCTGCTCCTGCGGCCCGTCCGGTCATCAATGCACCGGCCTGGTTCAATGAGCAGAACTTTCTTGAAGCCGCGCGCAACCATTTCCAGTCCCTGCAACAGCACTGGGATGCCAACGAAATGGACAAGATCGCCGAGTTCGTAACACCGCAGATGCTCGACTTCCTCAAGCGTGAACGCGCTGAACTGGGTGATGGCTTCCAGTCCACCTACATCGACAACCTGACCGTGCAACTGGACGGCCTGGATGATCGTGCAGACAAAACCATCGCAACCCTGACCTTCAGCGGCGTGTCGAAAAACTCGCGCTTTGACCAGGGTGAAGCCTTCAGCGAAAGCTGGAACATGGAACGTCAACAAGGCGATAACCAGCCTTGGCTGGTTGCCGGTATCCGCCAGAACGGCTGATCCCGAAGGCTGTACTTGCGTTAACCAAAGCCCCGGACTTGTCCGGGGCTTTTGCATTTCACGATTGCACTTATAACGAGCTACTGTATAAAGCGCGTCATATAAACCGCGCCATAGAGTATGAGGATTGAGGTCGTGGAAGAGATCATTGAAGAGCTACGCGAAAAAAACGAGCCTGTACCAGTTCCTCTGGAACTGCCTGAAGAAGACCAGTTGGTGGAAATCGAAGAACAGCTGTTCATTGATATCCCGTTTGTCTTCAGAGAGTTTTTGCTGACCGTCAGTGACGTGGTGTATGGCAGCCTGGAGCCGGTCACTGTGACCGACCCGCAATCGCACACCTACCTGCCGGAAGTGGCGGCCAACGCCTGGGATGCCGGCGTTGATCGTGGCTTGATCCCTATTTGCCAGGACGGCGACGACTACTACTGCGTCGAAGAAGACGGCACCGTGGTGCTGTGGTCCGGCGAAGAAGAACTCGTCACCGAAGAGACCTGGGAATCGGTCTGGCACTGGGCGCGGGACGTCTGGCTGGAAAGCTGATACCTGCCTCGGAACGCCCGCTTTCCAGCCTTTGGTCAGCGGGCAGTCAGTGCTCACCCTCCTTGTGGTTATCCAGCGTCTCCAGCAGTGCAACCTGCATGCGCGTGTGAACCCGGATAAACCAGCGCCACAACAGCGCAGCCACCCCCGCCGCCACCACTGCAATCACCATCAGCAATTCATTGGTGGGCAAAATGCTCGCCGACAATGCCGACAGCAGCAGAAAAATCACCAGCAATGACAAAATCGGGATCACCTCAGAGATCACCCGACGCACGCGTTGCGTGTGACGCCCGGCCATTTCAGGCTTGACCCCCATCTCCGCCAGCAGCATCGACAGCGCCTTGAGCTTGCGATACGCCGCGATCAGGAACGGTAGCGACAACAGCAAAGCCGCGCCCCAGATCATCCCTTTTTGCCAGCTCGGCTCCAGAATCCAGCCCTGCAAGTAGCGCCCGATGCGGGGTGCGAAATAGCCGCCGGCGAAGAAAATAGCGATGACCAGCGCCAGATTGACGCCAACTTGCAGCAGTATTTTTCGGATGATTGCCGCCAGTAACGCGCCCTCCCCTTGGGGCTGAATATTGCGCAGCCATTCGCCATACAACCCCAGCACCCGCGAAAGGCGACCAGGTACCACCTGTGCCAGCTTGAGTGAGAGCGGGTCTGCGGCGCGAATCAGGTAAGGCGTCATCAGGGTCGTCAACACCGATACGGCCACCGCTACGGGGTACAGGAAGCTGCTGGTGACCTGCAATGTCATGCCCAGCGCCGCGATGATGAACGAAAACTCTCCAATCTGAGACAGCCCCATACCAACCCGCAGCGAGGTACGTCCGTCATTGCCTGCGATAAACGCCCCAAGCCCGCAGGACAGCACCTTGCCCAGCACCACCGCGATGGTGATCACGACGATTGGCAGCGCATATTCCAGCAGGATTACCGGGTCTAGCATCAGCCCGATGGCGACAAAAAAGATCGCGCTGAACAAATCACGGACCGGCTCGATCAGGCGTTCAATCTTCAGCAGTTGACGCGACTCGGCCATGATCGCTCCGATCAAAAACGCACCAAGCACCATGCTGTATTCCAGTTTGACCACCAGCAGGCAGAAGCCAAAACACAGCCCCAGCACGGTGATCAGCAACATTTCATTGCTTTCGAACTTGGCCACATACGCCAGCACACGCGGCACCAGCAAAATGCCGATAACCAGCGCCACAATCATGAACAACGACAATTTACCGACCGTCGAAAAAACTTCTTCGGGGCTGACACTGCCGCTGACAGCGATGCTCGACAGCAGCGCAATAATCCCGATACCCAGGATGTCTTCAACGATCAGCACGCCAAAAATAAGCTGCGCGAAGCGCTCATTTTTCATTTTCAAGTCGTTAAGGGCTTTGACGATGATGGTGGTCGACGAAATAGCCAGAATTGCGCCTAAAAACAGCGAATCCATGGTGTTCCAGTCGAACCAGCGGCCAATTTCGTAGCCGATCCAGATCATCAGCGTAATTTCCATAAACGCTGCGATAAAGGCGGTCGCCCCGACCTTGAACAACTTGCGCAGGCTGAACTCCAGCCCCAGGCAAAACATCAAAAAGATCACCCCCAGCTCGGCCAGGGTCTTGATCGTTTCTTCATCGTGGATCAGGCCAAACGGCGGGGTGTGCGGGCCAATAATAAAACCCGCCACGATGTAGCCCAACACCACCGGCTGCTTGAACCTGTGGAAAAGAATCGTCACCACACCCGCGACCAGCATGATGACTGCCAGATCCTGAATAAAACTGATGGCATGCATGGCGTGGCACTCCTTGTTTAATTTTCACCAGACAACAAGACGAGAGACACCGCTTTTTAGGCTGTGAGCATCGACCGTTTTAAATGTAGGAATTACCCAATAAATGGGCTTTTGCAGGTTAACACCGCGACTTCCAGCGGAAAGGCGGTGCAATATATGGAAACAGATGGATATACGCGTGACGGCAGTCAAAACGGCAACGTCCCGTTAATAACTGTTTCAAAAATCGACAAGTATCCGCAGAGATACCCACTTCACTGCTGCAATACAACCGCGAGCCTGCTGCTATGGAACCCGGAAACGCCCAACTGTCGATGACGGTCTTGATGACCCCGGATATGGCCAATTTTTCTGGCAATGTTCACGGCGGAACCCTGCTCAAGTACCTCGATGAAGTCGCTTATGCCTGCGCCAGCCGCTATGCGGGTCGATATGTGGTCACCCTGTCGGTGGACCAGGTTATTTTCCGCGAGCCGGTTCATGTCGGTGAGCTGGTGACCTTCCTCGCGTCAGTCAACTACACCGGCAACACCTCGATGGAAGTCGGGATCAAAGTCGTCACCGAAAATATTCGTGAACGCTCGGTGCGCCACACCAACAGTTGCTTTTTCACCATGGTGGCAGTGGACGATGATCGTAAACCGGCCGCTGTTCCGCCGTTGCAGCCATTGAACAGCGAAGACAAGCGCCGCTTTCTTCAGGGCAAACAACGCCGCCAGATCCGTCAGGAACTGGAGCAGCGTTATCGTGAGTTGAAAGACGAGACGGTGTAACCGCTACAGATTTTTAATCTGTGGGAGCGAGCCTGCTGGCGAAGGTCGTTCGCGAGCAGGCTCGCTCCCACAAAAAATCCGAATGTGCTTACAAACTGATCGGCATGGCCTCAAACCGCACACGCGGATGAGCGATGCGGTCCTGGGCCCGGATCAACTGCAATTCGTAGCTGGTACAGGCCTGGGTTTCCAGCAGCACCTCATGCACCGCCGCAGCGGTGAACTCAAAAGCGGCCACCAGGCTGTCACCCAGTAATACCCGCGCCAGAAACAACCCTGACGTCAAATCGCCCACGCCCACGGGCTGACGCGGGAAGGCCAGCAATGGACGGCGCAAATGCCAGCTCCCCTCGGCCGTTACCAGCAACATCTCAAAACTTTCTGCCGGTTTGCCGGGATAAGACAAATGCTTCACCAGCACCGCTTTCGGGCCTCGGGCCAGCAAGCTGCGGGCCATGGCCAGGCAGTCGAACAAGGATTGCGGATGGCGGCCGCAGAAACTGTCCAGTTCCAGCTGATTGGGGCACAGGAAGTCCGCCATCGCGACGGCTTCTTCGAGCAGAAAATCACTGACCTCTTGTGGGACGATGCAGCCTTTCTCAGGGTGCCCCATCACCGGGTCACACAAATACAGCGCATGGGGATTGACGGCTTTAATGCGCGCCACGCCGCTCAAAATGGCTCGCCCCTGCGCTGCGCTGCCCAGGTACCCGGACAGGACCGCATCACAGTTGCCCAGCTCACCGATGGCGGCGATCCCGTCGACCAGTGAAGGAATTTGCTCGGGAGCCAACACTTCGCCTGTCCACTGACCATACTGAGTGTGGTTCGAGAACTGCACCGTGTTCAAAGGCCAGACATTCACCCCGACGCGCTGCATAGGAAAAACCGCAGCGCTGTTGCCGGCATGGCCGAAAACCACGTGGGATTGGATGGCGAGTAAATGAGGTGTACGTTTCATGCCGGATTCCAGACTACGGGTGGATTCAAGCCACGCAGTATGCGACGAAACGCGGCCTGTACGACAGGTTGAACACGCAGTTAAGCTGAGCACAATCTGTTGGAGCACATGTAATGCTGACCCTTGGAAATATGTTTGTGCTGATGCTGCTGGCAACGGCTGCTGCCTGGCTGTGGCATAACCACGGTATGCGCGAGCGGGCGCTGGAGCGGGTCAAACAGCACTGTAAAAAACTTGATATCGAGTTGCTGGATGAAAACGTGGCCCTCAAAAAGATTGGCTTTATCGCCGATGCCAGCGGCAACAAGCGTCTGGCCCGTGTGTATAACTTCGAATTCACGGTAACAGGCGATCAGCGCCATACCGGGTCCATCACCCAATTCGGCGCCCATAGCGCAAAAATCGAATTGCCGCCCTACCCGATTCAGACAGAGCCCCAGCCGAGCGAAATTCCCACCGCCCAGGTGATTGAGCTCAGCCAATGGCGCCAGGAACACAGCAAAACACGCCACTGAGCCCGGCCGACCGCGCCAACACCTCTTGCCTGTGGATAACTTTACTGTAAAACAGGCCAAAACCCTTGAGATAGACACATCGAAAGGGTTTTAGGCAGAAAATACTGTGCGAACACTTTTAGTTGTAGGACAATTTTACCAGCACAGATTTAGCCTAAAACCCCCTGATTACCGGGCCGCGCCACACCCTCCCCCCTAATGAACTTCTCTTAACAGGCAGTTTTCCAGCCCCGACCGGAGCAATTCCAGATTTTGTGGGTGATCAAAGATCAGTTCCAGGCGTGAATCCTTGCGCCACTCGCTCGATTTCCACTGCGCGATCGAGTTATCCACAGAATTAGTTGAAAACCAGCCCTCTGAACCGTGAATAACCAGCTTCGCACGTCGCCAATCCAGGCTTTGCAGCCACTGTTGCAGCAAGCCCAAGTCGAATTGCCGCAAGGCATGCCAACGCCAGCCCACACTCCACCCTTCGGGCTGCGACTGAGTCATCACAATCGGTGTCCGAGGGTCGGTAAACACGCTGTTAATTTGATTAAAATCCTTATAAATCAATGAGTTATCCACAGCATGAGAGATATTCATGTGGGCTGCAGGCAGCGTATTTAAAGGGATTCGCCCATGCTCGACCCATAAAACAGGGCACTTTGGCAGGCTGCATGCAATCTGCTCACGTTGCTCATTTGGGACACTATTAGATTTATTCATGACCACTAAACCAGCACTTTTCAGGGCCTCTTGCTGGGTTGCAGGCAAGGGTTTGCCCTGGGCCAGTGCTTGCGCATCCAGCACCATCACACTCGGCTGCAAGGCCAAAACACCGAGCCAGGGCGCCTCGCTGAGCTGCTTCAAAATCTGTACGGGATGACCCAAACCGGAAGGTTCGATAAACAGTCGATCGGGGCGAGCCTTGCGTAATAGACGGCTCAAGCCGATCTGAAAAGGCGCGCCATTGACGCAACACACGCATCCGCCTGCCACTTCGGCAATGGCGATTGCGTCATCTGCCTGGCTCATCAGGGCAGCATCCAGGCCGATTTGGCCGAACTCATTAACCAGCACCGCCCAGCGTTCGTGCGCGGGTTTGTGCGCCATCAGGTGCTGAATCAGACTGGTTTTGCCGGCGCCAAGGGGCCCGGCAATCACGTGGGTAGGAATGTTCTGCAGCATGATCGCCAGCTTCTGTAGAGGTCCAAGCGAGCAATATGCCTCAGGCCAGCCAGTCGAGGGTCAAAATCAGACGTCGTTCGCCCTGCGCCAGAGCAGGCGAACGATGGATCAAGCCCGCTCCCTCGTTACCCTGCCACTTTTCGCCCTTGAGCAAGGCCACTTCACCGGCATTTATTTGCTGAATCAACCCGACCTCGTTTGGCTCGGCCTGTACCTGCCCCAGCTGACGACGCTCCATAACGCCTTCCTCCAGCCACTGGCTACCAATCCCCGCATAAGTGGTAATAAGCCGCACAGGTACGTGATCCACATGAAAGCGTGGACACATGGCCTTATCCAGGGCCCTGAGACGCAGCCCAATGCGTTTTGCGCCCAACAGACACGCATAGGCACTGACCAGCCAGGAAACATCGGCAATAAAGCCTGCATAGCCTTCCAGATCATGAAACCTGGATGCCAGGCCGTGGAGGTTGGGTCGCGTATCTTCATTGGCTACTTCCAGAACGATGGCGTCAGCCAATGGCTCGTCCAGGGAGAGCAATAACGCTCCGAAATCAACAATTTGCACAGGCAACTGACGCTGCCAGATCGCCAGATTCACCGCTTCATCAAGGATTCGCGTCATGGCATCCGGGGTTTGCCCGCGAACCTGATGAATCAAAGGTTGAGCCGTCTGAGCAAAGGCATTCATCACGCAGCCACCTCTTCATGCCATTCACCGAACGGGTCGCTCAGCTGTTTCCAGCCTTCTGCGCCCAGTGCCATCTCTGCATCGCTGAGCAAACAGGCATCGAGCTCAGCCGTCAGCAAGGCAAAGTCGATGTGTTGACCAATAAACACCAACTCCTGCCGGCAATCGGCGGTGTCCGGCAGCCATTTCTGAAGAATTTCGGCCTTCGCTTCCGGATCTTGTGGCCACTGGTCGCGGGGGACATAGCGCCACCAGCGCCCGGCAAACCCGTAACGCATCAAACCACCCGCCTGGGACCAGCTGCCCGCTTCCTGATATTTACTGGCCAGCCAAAAAAAACCTTTAGAGCGCAGCAATTTACCGTTGGTCCATGGACGCTCAATAAAATTAAAAAACCGTTCCGGATGGAAGGGCCGGCGCGCGCGATAAGCGCTGGAGGCAATGCCATATTCTTCGGTTTCGGGCACATGCTCGCCGCGTAACTCCTGTAACCAGCCGGGAGCTTGGGCCGCACGCTCAAAGTCAAAACGTCCGGTATCCAGAATTTTATTGAGCGGAACTTCGCCCATCACCATAGGAATGATTTCAGCCTGGGCGTTCAGCCGCTCCAGAATGGCGATTAATTCCTGACGATCAGCACTGCTGATGAGATCAATTTTGCTGATCAAAATAACGTCAGCGAACTCGATTTGCTCAATCAACAAATCAGTAATTGACCGTTCGTCGGATTCCCCAAGGGTTTCGCCCCGTGAGTCCAGGCTCTCTGCGGCTTGAAAATCCTGCAAGAAATTCAGGCCATCCACCACCGTGACCATGGTGTCCAGCCGGGCAATATCGGCCAGGCTTTGGCCCGCTTCATCGCGAAAAGTGAAGGTTTCTGCTACCGGGAGCGGTTCTGAAATACCGGTTGATTCGATCAGCAAATAATCGAATCGTCCGTCCTTCGCCAATGCACTGACCTCCTCCAGCAAGTCTTCCCGAAGGGTGCAGCAGATGCAGCCATTGCTCATTTCGACGAGTTTTTCTTCTGCACGATTCAAGGTCACGTCGCGCTGGACTGCCCCGCCATCAATATTTATTTCGCTCATGTCATTAACGATCACCGCCACGCGCAAGTTGTCGCGGTTACGCAAAATATAATTTAGCAGGGTGCTTTTTCCTGCTCCGAGAAATCCGGACAGCACTGTCACCGGCAGACGTTTAGGCATGGGAGTTCCTCATCAGGGTTGGCAGGTCAAAGCGCCCGCTTGTTGGCTCGATCATTTTCGATCGTCGATAATGATACATTATAACAATACAAAGCATTAGAATTGTTATTGAGTAACAAAACGCCAACTCCCTCGATGGAAGCCTTTATGAATGCCCTCACCCTTCCCGACATTGCGTCACAAAACGCCCGACAAGCTGTCCCACTAGAATGGGTTGGAATGTGCGGCATTGCGCTACCGGTTGTGATTGACGGTCAGCGACTCACCGCAACAGCCGACGCAGGTGTAAGCCTGGATGACGGTGAAGCGCGCGGGATTCATATGTCGCGACTTTATTTAGCGCTAGAAGTACTCGAGTCGCAGGACCTGAACCCTCTCGTTTTTAAAAAAGTTTTGCAGCAATTTCTCGACAGCCATGACGATTTATCGATCTGCGCATACCTGCGAATTCACACCCACGTACTGCTTAAACGCCCCGCCTTAGTCAGCCCTTTGAGTGGCTGGAAGAGTTACCCGGTGAGTATCGATGCCTCCCTGAAAAACGGAATGTTCCACGTGGAACTAAAAATTGACGTGGATTACTCATCGACTTGCCCGTGCTCAGCCGCATTGGCCAGGCAGTTAATCCAGCAACAATTCGTTAATGACTTCGCCAACAAGCCACTGCAACACGCCGAAGTTTTAACCTGGCTTGGCAGTTCGCAGGGCATTGTTGCAACGCCCCATAGCCAACGAAGCACCGCCTACCTAAAGACACTTCTCAGCACTGAGCTGCAGCAGTTCCCAATCAGCATGCTGATCGATCAAGCAGAAGCGGCATTGGGTACCGCCGTACAAACCGCAGTGAAGCGCGCAGATGAACAAGCCTTCGCGTTAGCCAATGGTCAGAACCTGATGTTCTGTGAGGATGCAGCGCGCCGACTGAATGTCGCGTTAAAGGTTGTCCCAGGGGTGAAAGGCTTTAGCCTCAAAGTGGTCCACGCCGAAAGTTTGCACAGCCATGACGCCGTGGCCGAGAGCCACTGGAACTGGAGAACACGATGATCCGCAAAAATCCGTCCGGTGATTTACCGCAGATCGCCGAGTCAGCGTACGTCGATAGAACCGCGATTATTTGCGGCAAGGTGGTGATCGGCGAAAACGTATTTGTCGGGCCTTATGCCGTGATACGCGCCGACGAGGTAGACAGTGAAGGAGGCATGCTCCCGATCACTATCGGGGCCAATTCCAATATCCAGGACGGGGTGGTGATTCACTCGAAGTCCGGGGCGGCAGTCACTATTGGTGAGAGCACCTCGATAGCGCACCGCTCCATCGTCCACGGGCCATGCCGTGTGGGCGATCGAGTCTTTATCGGATTCAACAGTGTGCTGTTCAATTGCGAGCTGGGTGACGGCTGTGTGGTGCGGCATAACTCGGTCGTCGATGGCCGCGACCTGCCTGAGAATTTTTACGTTCCGTCCACGACCCGCATCGGGCCAAACACTGACCTGAGCCAATTCGCTCCAGTCAGTGTCAGTGCATCGGAGTTTTCAGAGGATGTAGCGCGCACCAATGTCGATCTGGTGCGCGGCTATAAAGCGCTGCAAAACGAGTTCTGATCAGGTACGTGGTTTGACTGTTCCACAGTTTTGTCCCAGCCAGACAGCGCGGGTATCCATGCTGCCCTTCTGCTGAATCCCGGTCGCATTAAAGGTGCCATTCACTTGGGTGGTGAATTCACGATCACTGGCAAATGTTGCCACACCTGCGCCCTGGGCTTTTGGACAACTAAAGCGAAACTTCCACTGATTTCCACTACGCTCAGTGATCTGCTGGTTACAACCAGACTTGGGATCTGTCAGCGGGATGTTGTCTGATTTCACTTGATCGGGTGTCAGGCACACCCGAACACCTTTACCCCCCATGGTCAGCCCCTGGTTCTCCAACTGGGCTTTTTGTTCCGGGGTCAGCATGTTCTGTAATTGACCTAACATTACCTGCAGTTCAGGCAACTGCTGGCCATCAACCTGCATATTGCTGGAGGTCAATTCCCAAAGCCCCGGCTGAAGCATTTGGGCTTGAGCCACCGGGATCGATAAACCACAGGCCATGAACAACCCAAGCAGACGAACATTCATCAAGTTACTCCTACGCTATTGTTCGCGTTAGACGTCAAAAATGGGTAAGTGTTGCACCCGCAACCAATCAATACATTCAGGTCGGTCAAGACTTGGCATTGGACATTGAGGAGCAAGGATACGCATGGATTATCTAGGCCCGCACGTATTTGGTTATCTGATTTTACTGATCCACAGCTTAGGCCTGATTGCCGCCGTACATGCGGTGCTCACCGTCAGGACGGCGCAGGGTTCGATCGCCTGGGCCATGTCACTGTTCTTCATTCCTTACTTCACCCTGATCCCGTATCTGATCTTTGGTCGCAGCACATTTGATGATTACATTCGCGCCCGGCGTGATGCCAACAAGGAAATGCGCGACGCCATCACCGACCTGGACTGGCGACCGTGGGTCGAAGAAGCACTCTCTGCTCGCAACTCAAAAGCCTATACCTCGTTGCGGGCAATGCCGAAGTTGGGACGCATGCCCTGCCTGGCAAACAACTCGGTGCGTTTGTTGATCAATGGCACGGCTACGTTCGACGCCATTTTCGACGCCATTCGCTCCGCCAAAGAAGTGGTGCTGGTCCAGTTCTTTATCATCCACGACGATGACCTTGGCATGAAGCTGCACGCACTGCTCCTTGAGAAAGCAGCCCAAGGCGTCGCGGTGCATGTGTTGTACGACAGTATTGGCAGCCATTCGCTGCCCAAAAGTTACGGGGAAAGCTTGCGCGCAGGCGGTGTACAAACCTATGCATTCGCCACCCGTGGTGGCTGGATCAGTCGCTTCCAGGTGAACTTTCGCAACCATCGAAAAGTGGTGGTCGTGGATGGAGTGCGAGGCTTTGTCGGTGGGCACAACGTAGGCGTTGAATACCTGGGTGCCAAACCACCTCTGTCACCCTGGCGCGACACTCACGTCGAAGTCACCGGGCCTGTGGTTGCCTGCCTGCAGGAATCATTTGCTGAAGACTGGTTCTGGGCCGCTCGCAAATTGCCGCCCCTGATATTGCCCCAGAGCTATCCGGAAGATGGCGTGCTCTGCCAGTTCCTGGCCAGCGGCCCGGCGGACCCATACGAAACCTGCTCGCTGTTTTTCGTTGAGGCCATCCATGCCGCCAACCGCCGGGTATGGATAACGACCCCCTACTTTGTCCCCGATGAAGCAGTGTTCGCTGCGCTGCGACTCGCCGTGCTGCGCGGGGTGGATGTGCGCATCCTGATACCGTCCCGCCCGGACCATAAAATCGTCTACGCCGCGTCCAGCCTGTATGCCTTCGAAGCCGTACGCGCAGGCGTGCGGATCTTCCGTTACCAACCCGGCTTTGTGCATCAAAAAGTGGTGTTGGTCGACGACGAAATCAGCGCCATTGGCAGCGCCAATATGGACAACCGCTCGTTCCGTCTCAACTTTGAAGTGATGCTGCTCACCGTCGACGATGCGTTCGCCAGACAGGTCGAGCACATGCTGCTCGATGACTTCGCACTGGCCCGCGAAATTACGGAAGCGGATATCAAGGCCACTCACCGCTTGCAGCAACTGGCCATGCGGGTTGCGCGGCTGGTTTCGCCTGTTTTATAGGTTTAGCCAGCGCATGCTGTAGGAAGGGTCTGAATCAACTGGCGTGATCCAAAGGGTCAAACAGGACTCCTTAAACTGAGCGGCACGGAATCCTCCGTGTCGTTCAGCATAAGGACAACAACAATGAAGTTCCCGCTATTGGGTTTTGTCTTCAGCATCAGCACGCTTGCTCAAGCTCAAACGCCTGCCACTCCTCCCGCCAAGCCTCTGATAAACGTGGAGGTCGGTCAGCCGACTTACATCCACCGGCTGCACTACAAAAAAATGTACAGCGAAAAGCCTTTTGAAGAAGCTGTGCTCTATTACTACAACAATGGCGTCTACAAAATCATTTCCCCGGGCGAGAACCACTACGGCGTGTATGTGGTTGAGGGGGACTTCACTGACGACCAATACCGCATCAGCTACATCTCCCTGCCCTCACCCGACTGGGGAGGTAACGTTGCCCGCCACGACCTTGTCTTCAAAAAAAGCTCACAGACCTTCGATCAAAAAGCCCTGGCCCAGGTTGATCAAAATATCGGTATCCAGAACGGGCGTTTCGTCCTGGATAAAAACCCGGAACAAGACCCGGGCCCCATCACGTGGGAAACCCACTCTCAGCGATAAATATCCGCCCTGGTCGGTGGCAGCTCCAGCGAGCCATCGGCATGAGGTTTGGTCGCCAGGATCTGGTCAATGTTGATCCATCCATGAGCGAAGGCGTAAGCACAACCCGCCAGATACAGCCGCCAAATACGCAGGGCCTGTTCCGGGACCTGTTTGGCGGCAGCCTCAAGGTTGTGCTCCAGTCGCTGGCTCCAATGCTCCAGCGTGCGCGCGTAATGCAGACGCAAGCTTTCAACATCGACCACTTCCAGCCCCACCTCGCTGATCTCGGCAGTCATCATCGACAGATGCGGCAACTCACCGTTAGGGAACACATAACGATCGATAAACTCACCGGCCCCGCGACCGACCTGACGGCCATCGGTGTGCTTGGATGTAATCCCGTGGTTCATCACCAGCCCGCCCTCACGCACGGCCCTGGACAGAATTTCGCAATACTCGCGCAGGTTGGCGTGCCCCACGTGCTCGAACATCCCGACGCTGACGATTTTATCGAACCGGCCATCTTGGGGCAGATCGCGGTAGTCCAGCAGTTGCAGATCAACCTTGTCCTGCAGACCTTCGGCTTTGACCCGTTCACGAGCAAGTTTGAGTTGCTCCTTGCTCAAGGTAATCCCGAAGACCTTGACCCCATATTCCCGCGCGGCAAAACGCGCCAGCCCGCCCCAGCCACAGCCAACATCCAGCAAGTATTCACCGGGTTTGAGTCGCAGCTTGCGGCACAGCAGGCGGAACTTGGCTTGCTGTGCTTCATCCAGGCTCTCTTCACCGGTTTCAAAATACCCACAGGAATAAGCCATGTCGCGGTCGAGCCACAACTGATAGAAGTCGTTGGACAGGTCGTAGTGATAAGAAATGGACTCGGCATCGGTGGCCTTGTCGTGATAAACGCGAGGAGGCGCGCTGGCCGTGTCATCACTCACCAGCGCCTGGCTCAATTCATCGCATACGCGAATGGCTTCGCTGATTGAGCCTTCCAGTTCAAGCCGGCCCTCAACAAAAGCACTGCCCAGCAGGTCGAGACTGGGGTTGGTAAATTGAGCCACGAGGGTCGGATCCTTGACCACAATCGTGACGCTGGGCGTCGGGCCAAAATTGAACTCGTGGCCGTCCCACAGCCTTAGCCGTAATGGAAGTTGAAGTTTCTGTAAGGCCGGCGGAAGTTGCGCGAGCATCTGTGTTCCTCCTTCAGTTCAGATATCAAAACTATAGGTTAGACGATTAACCAAAACTGTCAGCTTCGTGGACCAGAGGTAGACGCTAGAGCGTGCGCTACCACTTATCCGAATTAATCGCAGGCCGGTTTAAGTGCCACCAAAGGCTCATGAAACCGCAGTAAGCGCCCTGCATTGCCCAGCACCAATAACGTGCTGAGGTTATGCAACACGGCGGCAATCATTGCCCCCGCCACGCCCAGCCAGCCAAAAGCCGCAGCAGCCACAATGGCCAGGGTCCAGCCCAGACCGATGATCACATTGACGTGCAATGTGTGACGGCACTCGCGGCTCAGGCGAACGCAGGTCCCCAGCCGTCTCAAGTCACTGCCTATCAACACAATGTCCGAGGATGCCAACGCGATATCCGCCCCCCCTGCGCCCATCGCAACGCCCACCACACCAGCCTTGAGCGCCAGCGAATCGTTGATGCCATCACCCACCACCATGGGCCGGAAACCGCTGTCTATTTCGCTCAATACACGGTTGAGCTTGTCTTCGGGGAGCGCCTGCGCCTGCACCTCGCTGATGCCTACCGTGTGTGCCAAATGCTGCGCAACGCTCTGGCGATCGCCGGTCAGCAGGACCTGACGGCCAAGCCCCAGCTCGCGCAGCTCACCCAACGCCTGTCGGGCTTCGGGTTTGATGCTGTCCGCCAACAACAGCCAGCCGAGAAACGCATCATTGAGCGACAGGCCTGCAATGGGCCCGTCGTGATCAGGCACGGTGGTCGTGCTGATACCCAACTGGCTGAACAACTCGGGGCGGCCCAAGGCCGCTTCGCCCTGCTCCGTGCTGGCAACTACGCCCAACCCCTGACGCTCACGAACATCGCTCAGCGCCAGCATGTGTTCGTGACTCACCAGACCGGCCAGGGCCCTGCTCACCGGGTGACTGCTGGCGGCGCCCAAACTGGCGGCCAGTTGCAGTAGCGGTTGTTGGTCGGTCTGCTCCGTTTCAATCCCTTGCAGCCGCAAGGTGCCGTAAGTCAGGGTGCCGGTTTTATCCACAACCAAAGACGTGAGATCCGCCAGCTCTTCAAGGAACGCCGAACTGCGGATCAAAATCCCGTGGCGTGCAGCCACGGCAATGCCGGCAATCGCCGTCGCCGGTGCCGACAGGACCAACGCGCAAGGGCACGCCGCCACCAACACGGCGAGCATTACCTGTGCATCGTTGGTGATAAACCAGGTCACTGCCGCGATCATCAACACCAGCACCATGTAGCTGCCGGCGTAGCGCTCAAGCAACCGCGTGATCGGCGGTTTGGCGCGCTCGGCGCTTTGCATCAAAGCGATGACTTTACCCAGGGTCGACTCCTGACCGGTGCGCGTGACTTGCACCCGCAGCAAGCCATCAAGGTTGATCGCCCCACCAAAAATCGGCTGACCGACACTGACTTCAAGGGGTACCGACTCACCGGTGATCGAAGCCGTGTCGAGACTGGCCTGCCCCGCCAGCACCACACCATCGGCGGGTACCCGGTCACCCGCGCGCACTTCAACCTGGTCACCGGTTTCAAGTGTGGCGTTGTCGACTTCCAGCAAACTGCCGTCAGCCTGAAACAGGCGCGCCTGGCTGCGGGTCAGCTTGCCCAGTGCGTGGATCGCTTCTTGTGAACCGATCACGCTGCGCTCTTCAAGCACGTGGCCGAAGATCATGATGATTGGCAGCAGTGCCGCCGTCAGCAAATCTCCGGTGGCCCAGGCACCGAGCATGGCCAGGGCAATCAGCTGATCAGTGATCCCATGCAGGCTCGGGTAGCGCAGGCTGTACCAGGCCGAACGCATGACAGGCACGGCCACCAATAGGGAAGCGAAGCCCAGCAGCAACTGACTGACGCCGATTTGTGCGGGCATCAGCCAGCGCCATACCAGCCCCAAACCCAACAAGCCCAGCGCCAGCATGGCCAGGGTCAGTTGGCGCGCGGCGCTGCGTTGCTCGGCACCGCTGAGCAGGCTGACGGCGGGTTGAGTGGCGGACGTACTCATTGTTCGGCTCCCTGAATAATCAGGCGGGAATCATCTTCAGGATCAACGCTGGTGACAGAGCCGGCCTGGCTCAAAATCCTCGGCATGCGTTCGCGGTACAGACGCAACATCAGGCCCGGGTCATTACCGGCCTGCTGCACCTTGGCCAAATTGATGATGGTGGACGTATCCGCCTGCGCCTTGGCCAGGCGCTCACTGGCTTGAGCCTGCGCCTGCTCGACACTGCGGTCGGCTTGTTGGGTGGCCGACTGGGTGACTTTGGCAGCTTCGTTACGGGCCGCGGCCACCGCTTGTTCGGCGTGCTGGCTGGCAGTCAGTACCGCGTTGAAGGCATTGACCGCAGGGCCCGGCAAACTGGATTGCACATCCACGCGCACCACTTCCAGGCCAAGGCTCTGGCCTGTCGTACTCAGGGCGGCAAGTTGTTGATTGATACCCTGCACCAGATCACCGCGCAGACGCTCGCGGCGTTCGGCCGCCTGGCTGTCGCTGCCAATCAGTTCGGGGCGAGCCACCAGGATCGTGTCCAGATCCCGGGCGGCCGTGAGGGCTACCGCGCTGCGCGTTACCAGACGGTCCAGCGCAGGCAATACGTGCTCACCTTGCAGCACAAAGGCATAGGGTTCGGTGACGTTGTAAAACACCCGCACATCCAGTTGCACCACACCCGCATCGCCCGTCAGCAGATACCCGGAGCCGGCCAGTGCATCGTTGATCGGCGTAGCAAATGTCGCCACCCGGTCGGCCTGCAGCGCGGCATCTGAGCGCATGAGGTTATCTATCCTGCGCTCACTCACGCGGTCTGCAGCAGGGACGATCACCACTTGCTCGAAGGGCCTTGGCCACGCCAGCAACAAGCCGGCATTTTGAATGCGATCCAGCGCGCCCATGCGTAACACCACCGCACGATTTTGCGGATCGATCTGGCGCACGTTGGAAAACCCCCACGCCACCGCCGCGAAAACCGTCACGGCATACAAGCCCAAAAAAGCCAGGCGCCCGGCCTGTTGCCATGGGCTGCTGGCCCCTTTTGTCGCTTCAGGTTCCTGATTCATGGCTGCGATCCAGCCTTGGCATCCAGCTTCGGCGGGCCGTCGACCAGTACACGAAACGGCGCTGCATCGGTACGCAAAATGATTTTTGTCCCCGGGTTAACCATCGTGCCCAGCGTATCGAGCGAGCGCAGTTCGTTGTACAGCTCGGGCGAACTGGCATAAGCGCGGCCGTAAATCTGCGCCGCTTCGACCCGCGACTGGGCTTCAATATCGGCAGCCTTGATGCTGGCATCCGCCTGGAGAATCCGCGCATCGCGTTCGGCGGCTGAACGTATCTGCGCCGCTTCACGTTTGCCAACGGCGGTGCGCTCAGTGGCGATGGTCTCGCGCTCAGCGCGCATACGGTCAACGGTGGCCGTGAGCGTCACCGAGGGCAACGTCAGCCGTTCGACACCCACTTGCAGTACGCGTACCCCGTAAGTACTGAGCAGTTGCTGTTCGATCTGCTGGCGCAGTTGCGCTTCGAAGTCGGCAATTCTGACCTGGCTGGCATCAGTGTTCACCAGGCTTGAGAGATCAAAACTGGCGGCCGTGGTTTCCAGTGCCGAGCCGACAAAGGTACGAATCTGCCGGGCAGCTTCGTCTGGCTGGTTCTGCACCGCGCGCATGAATCGCTGCACATTCTCGGCATCGGGCTGCACCTGCCACGCGACATAGGCCTGCACAATAATCCGCAAACCATCGCGGGTGCCCACGTCCTGCAAACCGCTGGAAGTGGTACGCAAACGCAAATCCACCGGTACGCTGACTTCAAAAGGTGCCGGCCAGCGCCAGCCCAACCCCGGTTCTAGCAACACCCGGGCCGGGTTGCCAAAGCGGGTGATGACCGTCGCTTCACCGGAGCGTACTTGCACCAGGCTGGCAGCGGCGATGGCAAACAGCACCAGCAGCGCGGCCCAGCCCATGCGTCGCCACGGGAACGGGCTCGGCTCGTGGTCGTCACCATGAGCGTGATGGCCGTGGTGTGAACAGCCATGATGATGGCCGCTGTGATCGTGAGATTGAGACAAAATAAGGGCTCCTTACTGAGCAGCTTTACGCGGCGCGACAGGATCGGCCGGCAGCGTGAAAGAACGCAGATCGAGGGTCGGCGCACTGCTGCCCCCGAGGCGATGGTCGAGGATCAGCAATCTGGCGTTGTTCAGTCCCAGGCTTAACTGGCTTAAATACTGCTCAAGCAAAAACGCATGGCCGGCGCTGGCGTAGGCTTTTTGTTCAGCGCCAAAACGCAGATCCGCCGTCTGTGCGGTAGCGTTCACTTCACGTGCCAATGCATGGGCCTGGTCCAGCGCGACACTGGCCTGCAATTGCGCCACGTTGGTTTGTTCACTGGCGGCCCCCCGCTCACGGGCAATCAAGGCCTGCGCACTGATTTGGGCAGCCTGGACACCGTGATACGCATTGGCTGCACCGGCCGGTGGATGAATGGCTTCAACCACGGTGGCCAGAATTTCGACCCCGCTGTCGAGCGTATCCAGATCAGCCTGGACGGCGCGACCGATGTCATCGGCCAACGCGCTGCGCTGTTCACCGAGCACACCATCGAGTGTGCGCGAGGCAAAGTCGTGGACCAGAATGCGACTTGCGGTACTGCGGATCAGCGTCGGGACGTCATCGCTGTGATAAGTGGCGGCCATGGCAGCACGGTCACTCAGGCCAATGCGGTACACAAAACGCACGTCCATGTTGACGATTTGAAAGCCCTGCCTGTCGCCGCTGTCGCTGGCAATCACCTGAGACTTGTCATTCACATGGGTGGCGTCCCACAACCGGTTGGCCGTAAGCGGTGGCAAGCCATCGGCAGGCGTGAGCAACGGATCGATGGTCGATTCAGTGCTGGTCGCCAATTCATGCACCACACCATTTTCGACCGCCAATACCCGGCCCAATGGCCAAGGCAAACCGGCGTGCAGTCCCGGCCCCAACACGTCAACCGGTTTACCGAAGCGCTCATAAATCCCGCGACCTTGAAGCGGGATTTCATTCACGCCGCTCAGTACCCAGCCGACCGCAACCACCACCGCCAGCACCGGGAAGAACGCTTTACGCATGTACGTAAACGCCCAGATTTGACGCAGGTCGATACCAAAGCGGTTATGCAGTTCGTGCTGCAGCGCCAGCAATGGTTGAGGCGGCCAACGCAACATGCCCGCAACAAAACTTTGGGCAATCATCCGTGGTTCGAGCTTGTCGCGACGCGGACTGAACAACGCCGCCACCGCACGCAGGATCAACTCAATCGCCACAGCGGCAGGCAGCAGCCCCGTCAACACGGCCAAACGGGCTGGCCACAGCGCATCGTCGCTGCTGAATAACAGGCAAACGGCGCTCAGTAAAAAAGTCAGAATCGGGACGCGAGCCAACGGCGCGAGCACGTGTGCTTCCGGCCATTGCGCAGGTAACTGCTGTGCCAGATAACGCTCGAACACCAGCAGCGCAAATGCGAGCGCAATGGCGAGCCCTGCCGCGATACTGCCCCACGCACCCATCGCGTAGCCCGGCAATGCCAGGCTCCAGGTGTGTTGCACGCTCCACCACGCAGCGCCGCCCACACCGGCCAGCCACAACACCGGCTCACCGATCGTGGCTAACAGGCGTTGTGCCCCTGTATTGATCCGCTGGTTCAAGCGTTCAATACCTTCGGGTTGTTCGTCGGGTTCGTCCTGGAACACTTCAGGCGCAGGGTTGAGTGCCTCGCGACGCCAACGTGCCACCCAATAGGCCGATTGAGCACCAGCCCCCAGCACCAGCAGAGCTGCCGCATTGTTATTAAGCAGCACCGGCCACAGCGACTCCGATGAGAACAGCCCAATGGAAAAGGCCAGCGCCCACGCCAAAATCACTAAAACCGCCAGCACTGCACTCAGTTGATAGAGCTGGCTGGCCTGTGCAGAGGCACTTTGAAAACGAGGCAAAGACTCAAGCCTCTCCTCCTCGGCATCTAAATCGACGCGCATGGAAATTCTCACTTATGAAATATCTAGTAACGATATCGCAGAAGTGATGAAACTTTTGTCCAGCCAACGCATTCTTCATCTTTGCCGAGAGGGGTAATCGCTGCGCATAAAAACTTATCCACAGCGATTACAGGTGCTGCATTACTGCGGGTGATCGATCAACTGTTTGGCCAGGGCCTCAAACGCCGGAATGGTCACCGGGTCGTTCGCTGAATTGCTGGCAATCGGGTTGGACGCATAACGCACAATCACCATCTCGGCTTTGGGGTCGATGTAGGTGCGTTGGCCGTACACACCACGCGCCATGAAAGCACCGTCGGCGTTGTGCGTCACCCACCACATATTGCGATAACTGCTGCCTTTGAGCAGGTCATAACCAGCCTTGGAAAAGGCCGACTTGTCACCGCCGGCACGAATTTCATCCACCACCGCTTTAGGCACGATTTGTTGGCCCAGATACTGGCCATCATTGCGGATCATCTCGCCAAAGCGCGCCATATCACGCAGCCCGGTATTCAGGCCACCGCCTGCGAAAGGCGTTCCAATGGAGTCGACGGTGAAATACGCATCCTGTTCAGCGCCGATACGCTGCCAGATTTTTTCAGACATTAGTTGTGCGACATTTTTTCCGGTTACCCGCGCAAGCACCCAACCCAGCACATCGGTATTCACTGTTTTATAAGCGAACGCTTCACCGTGCTCGCCCTGGGGTTCAACCGTCTGCAAATACTCCATGTAGCTTTGCGGGCCGGTGTAATCCTTGGGTTTAGGCAGCGGGTTCCCGGCCTGTGCGTGCTTCCAGACTTCAGCATTCGGGTCGGCATAATCTTCGCTGTATTTGAGCCCGGTGGTCATGTCCAGCACCTGACGCAAGGTGGCGTTGCCAAAAGCCGACTTGGCCAGCTCCGGAACATACTCTGCAATTTTTTTATTGGCATCCAGCGTGCCATCAGCCACCAGCATCGCGCCCATGGTGCCCACCACCGATTTAGTCATCGACATTGCGGCGTGCTGGCCTTCGGGGTTCAACACGCCGAAGTAACGCTCATAAATAATTTTTCCGCGGTGCAGTACCACAATACCGTCGGTGTAATTAGCCGCCAGTGACTGCTCCCAAGTCATTGGTTGCTTGCTGCCCAATGGCACAAAGGTCAAACCGTCGATATCCGTACGCAAGGCGCTGGCCAGCGGCACGGGATCACCCAAGCCACGGGAAACATTGGTGGTGGGCATCAATTGGCGAAAATTGGAAACACTCCAGCGCATGGCCGGAAAATTAAAATAACTGCCGTCGGCAAAACGTACGATGCGATCAGGAGGTGGTGGCGCACCGACCATCCAGCCCATGGTTTTGGGATCACTGGCAGCGGCATCGGGGTAAGTGGTTTTGTCGCCAGCGCAGGCAACCGAAGCCGCCAGGCAAGAAAATAAAAAAACCGCGCTGGTGCGGGCGGGTTTGAAAAAATGTTTAAACATAGAATTTTCCTTTTCAGTTCAAGGCCGCACACCACCTTGCGATGCAAACAGAAGGGAGATGTATAGCGCACCACACTCCCACAGGTTGGGCTGAGCCGCAGAAATCATATTTTTATTTTTTCAATCAACGCTTCCAGCTGATGAAAATCGCTGTGGATATTTCTTTCTCGGCTCCAGATCATGTCCAGAGTAAATGTCGGAAAACCAGCTGGCGGTTTAAGCATTTTTATTTTGGGTGAAACATTTAGCGTCGCCACTATTTTTTCCGGAACAACGATCAGTGCAGGTACCGCCAATAAAATATTGACCCCCGCATGATAGGAATTGGCGCGGGTTAAAATAGTTCGCCTGCGGGACTGCTTCTCCAGCCAGCCATCCACCATGTTTTTTTCCGACAACCAAGGTGTTGGAAATATTTGAGGGGTTTCACAAAACTCGTCGATATCCAAAGCAGTTTTCGGCTGATGTTTTGGCACACTGGACAAGCACACAAAAGCATCTTCATTCAGGCTGCGGTAATTCAATAACGGGTGTCGCTGGTGATATCCCGGGCCGAAGCCAAAGCAGACATCGATGTCTGAGGCCAGCAACTCATTGATCGGCAAATCCTTGCCCAAACGGCTCATGCTCAGCGACCAATTGCGCCCGGTTGAACGCACCTGCTGCAACAGCGTGGGCAACATCAGGATTTCAAAATATTCGGGGGCCGTGATATTCCACTGACGCGGCACACTGCTCTGCCCCGCCCCTTCTATGGCGCATTGGTTAATGCACTGCATGATGTTTTGCAGATAAGGCTTCATCGCCAGCACCCGCGCTGTAGGTTGCATGGCGCCCTCACTGCTTTCGAACAGTTTGTCGTCGAAACAGTGTCTGAGTTTTTTCAGGCTGTAACTGATACTCGACTGACTGAGATTTAAAATTTCTGAAACCCGCTTGGCGCTGCGGTTTTCGATCAACAACAAAACAATCGAAATATCCTGCATATCCAACTGTCTCAGAGCATTGGTGTACAGCATGCCGCCTCCTTGCTGACGTTATCCACAGGCCAGAAACCACTCGACCCGCAGAGCGGGTCGAGTGGGTGTGAATCCAGAGAATTAAAACTGTTGCACCCAGTAATGACAAGACATCCACATACATTTGATATGGGTCTCTGGGTCAGATTAAAGGGAACAACGATGCATCGCTGATCATTGTGACTGATAGTCGGCTTCATCAAGGCTTGAGCGTTTGACTGGTTCGGGTTCGGCATTACTCACGTTATGTCTTAAAATAGCCGGTTGCCGAAGAACCGTCATGAGCATAGCCGTGAAGGGCTTCCATCCTTTACATATAAGTGTGGTCAAGATGAACAAGCCTTTCATTTCTCTGTGCCCTGAAATTACTCGTGCGCACGCGTTAACGTTGATGGATTGGTTGGAGGATGAACGCGTCACCTGCTATCTGAGCGATTCGCGTCATGTCTCCCGCTCCATCGAACAAGTCATCGATCGGACTCAATTGCCGATCCTGACCCATCTATTCAACCAGGGCGGCCGATTCTTCATGGCCTATGACCGGCATGACGCTCCGGTGGGCTTTGTCCGTCTAATCAAGACCGGCTCAAATTGCGAGATAGTCCTGGTCATCGGAGACAGCGACAAATGGGGCCGAAACCTTGGCGCCCGCACGATCCGCGAAGGTATGAAACTGGCCTTTCTCGACATGCGGGCAAAGAAACTCATCGCCAAGATCCACCCGGACAACGCACGCTCGCTGAAAGCCTTTCTGCGCAGCGGCTTTGTGCTTGAGAGCGAAACGCCGACATTGAAGTCATTTTCCATGACGGCGAAGCACTATCTCCAGCTCTTGCGCGAAGGTACCGTTGGCGACTCCACCAGGATCTACATCACTGAAATCGACAAAGCCAGGCTCGAGAGTCTAATCGCGCTCGAGCAAGGCCCGGTCGTTGTTGAACTCGAACATGAGCTTGAGCGAGCCATTGTCGTCAAGCCGCAGCAGGTGGCGAGCAATGTCGTCACGATGAACTCCAGGGCCTTGCTGCAGCTGGACGACGAAGAGATCGAAGTGGCCTTGGTCTACCCTGAAGACGCGGACAGCAACGCAGGGAAGCATTCCGTGTATTCCGACATTGGCGCCGCCATCCTGGGCTATCAGGAGGGGGATTCCATCGACTGGCGAATTTCTGATAGGACCCGCCGGATTGAGATCAGGAAAGTGCTTTACCAGCCGGAAGCTGCGGGCGATTTCCACCTGTAATTACGCCTTCCTGCTAGTTCATCAGGCGCGAGGATCCGCACAAGACGGCGCCTCGCTTTGCATGCCTGAGCAATCCGTTGGGTGGTCAAAGACAGGAGCGGAGCCAGTAGCGAAAGGCAGGAGGCGGTAGGACAGACCTAGCCGGCTCCTGCGACAGTTTTATTTCTCTAAATCCACTACCAATAGTCGCAGCAGCATTTATTCCACAGTGACGGATTTGGCCAGGTTACGCGGCTGGTCTACGTCGGTGCCCTTGAGCACGGCCACGTAGTAAGACAGCAATTGCAGCGGGATAGTGTAGAGAATCGGCGCCAGCACATCGTGGATGTGCGGCATGTTGATCACATGGGTGCCTTCGCCATTGGTCATACCGGCTTGCTCATCGGCAAACACGATCAACTCACCACCACGGGCACGCACTTCTTGCAGGTTGGATTTCAGTTTTTCCAACAGCTCATTGTTCGGCGCAACGGTAACCACCGGCATGTCGTTATCCACAAGCGCCAGAGGGCCGTGCTTCAACTCGCCCGCTGGATACGCTTCAGCATGGATGTACGAAATTTCTTTGAGCTTGAGTGCACCTTCCATTGCCACCGGGAACTGAGCGCCACGGCCCAGGAACAGGGTGTGGTGCTTGTCGGCGAACAGCTCGGCCACTTTTTCGATAATCGAATCCATCGCCAGGGCTTCACCCAAACGCGCAGGCAAACGACGCAGCTCTTCAACCAGTTGTGCTTCAACGCCTGCTTCCAGGGTGCCGCGAACCTGGCCCAGGGACAGGGTCAACAGCAGCAAGCCAACCAGCTGGGTGGTGAACGCTTTGGTGGAAGCCACGCCAATTTCACGACCGGCTTGGGTCAGCAGCGTCAGGTCAGACTCACGCACCAGCGAGCTGATACCTACGTTGCAAATCGCCAGGCTGCCAAGGAAGCCCAGTTCTTTTGCATTACGCAGTGCGGCGAGGGTGTCAGCGGTTTCGCCCGACTGTGAGATCGAAACAAACAGGGTATCCGGCTGCACCACAACTTTGCGGTAGCGGAACTCGCTGGCCACTTCGACCTGGCATGGAATACCGGCCAGGCTTTCGAGCCAGTAACGGGCAACCATGCCCGCGTGGTAGCTGGTACCACAGGCAACGATCTGAACATTGCGTACTTTGGCGAACAATTCTTTCGCCTGTGGACCGAAGGCTTGTACCAGTACGTGGTCCTGACCCAGACGGTTTTCCAGAGTGCGTTGTACTACAGCTGGCTGCTCGTGGATTTCCTTGAGCATGTAGTGGCGATATTCGCCCTTGTCAGCAGCTTCGGCGCCATCACTGTATTGCACGGCTTCACGCTGAACGCTTTGGCCATTCACATCCCAGATCTGCACGCTGTCACGATGGATTTCAGCGATGTCGCCTTCTTCCAGGTACATGAAGCGGTCAGTCACTTGGCGCAGTGCCAATTGGTCGGAGGCCAGGAAGTTTTCACCCAGGCCCAAGCCAATCACCAGCGGGCTGCCGCTACGTGCAGCTACCAGGCGATCCGGTTGTTTGGCGCTGATCACGGCCAGGCCATACGCACCGTGCAATTCTTTAACGGTGGCTTTGAGGGCCGCGGTCAGGTCGCTGTTGTCTTTGAGTTTGTGATTGAGCAGGTGGGCAATGACTTCGGTGTCAGTGTCCGAAGTAAATTCGTAACCCAGGCCTTTAAGTTGCGCACGCAGGGCTTCGTGGTTTTCGATGATGCCGTTGTGTACCACGGCCAGATCGGAACCGGAGAAATGTGGGTGAGCGTTACGCTCGCACGGCGCGCCGTGGGTTGCCCAACGAGTATGGGCAATACCCAGACGCCCTGCCAGGGGTTCACCGGCCAGCGCTTGTTCCAGCTCGGCAACTTTACCGTTGCGACGCGTGCGCTCCAGGGTCCCGTTGTTGGTGAAAACAGCAACGCCTGCACTGTCATAGCCACGGTATTCAAGACGTTTCAGGCCTTCCAACAGAATGGCCGTGATATTACGTTCAGCGACTGCGCCAACGATTCCGCACATAAAGTTCTCCTAGCTTAGGGCCGCGCATAACAGTGTTATGCCCCGGGCCTGAATCTGTTCGCGAGCCTCAAGCGGCAAGCGATCATCTGTAATAAGGGTATGGACGCTGCTCCAGGGCAGTTCCAGGTTGGGTATCTTGCGACCAATCTTGTCCGACTCGACCATTACGATCACTTCACGTGCGACGTCAGCCATGACCCGGCTCAGACCCAACAACTCGTTAAAAGTTGTCGTGCCGCGCTGCAGGTCTATGCCATCAGCACCGATGAACAGTTGATCGAAGTCGTAAGAGCGCAACACCTGTTCGGCAACCTGTCCCTGAAAGGACTCGGAGTGCGGATCCCAGGTGCCACCGGTCATCAGCAACACAGGCTCATGTTCCAGTTCGCTGAGTGCGTTGGCGACGTGCAGGGAGTTGGTCATCACTACCAGGCCGGGTTGCTGGCCTAGCTGTGGAATCATCGAGGCCGTGGTGCTGCCGCTATCGATGATGATGCGTGCGTGCTCTTTAATCAGGCCTACGGCCGCACGGGCGATGGCTTGTTTATAAAGAGAAACCGGTTGGGGTACATCACTGACCAGTTCTTGCGGCATGGTAATAGCCCCGCCGTAACGCCGTAATAACAGACCGTTACTTTCGAGTGCAGCCAAATCCTTGCGAATCGTAACCTCAGAGGTTTCGAAGCGCTTGGCCAGTTCATCCACACTGACTTCACCTTGCTCAGCAAGCAAGGCCAGGATGTTGTGTCTGCGTTGTGGCGTGTTGCGTTTAGACATAACGGCTTAAGTTTCGTTTCGAAAGATAACGAAAGCAATGAAACCTTATCTCGAAATATCCGTCAAGAAATTCTTGCGCGTTATTTACTGTGAATAACTCGATATCGCCCAGTATTCATTGGTTAAAAGTATGATTTTAAGCTGAAATAAAAAAGCCTTATCCACAGGGCGAGGATAAGGCTTTAGGTAAGTTATTGATTTAAAACAGTTATAGGATGACCTGTTAGTAACCACCTATCGCCAGATGCGATCTGTGGATAACTTTACGTCAAGGCTTTGGCTGTTTGACTGGACGCTTCCAGCCATCAATATTGCGCTGGCGCGCGCGACCAACGGCCAGCTGCTCAGGGCCTACATCCTGATTAATGGTTGAACCGGCTGCAGTGGTTGCACCGTTGGAGATATCCACAGGCGCGACCAGCGAGTTGTTCGAACCGATGAACACATCCGCCCCCAACACGGTTTTCCACTTGTTGGCGCCATCGTAGTTACAGGTGATGGTGCCCGCGCCAATATTGGTGCGCGGGCCGACTTCGGCATCCCCCAGGTAAGTCAGATGACCGCACTTGGCGTCTTCACCCAGATGGGCGTTTTTCAATTCAACAAAGTTACCCACATGGGCACGGGCATCCAGCACGCTACCCGGGCGCAAACGGGCGAAAGGACCCGCATCGCTGTTCTCCCCCATCACGGCACCGTCAAGATGGCTGTTGGCCTTGACCACCACGCCTTTGCGCAAGGTGCTGTCCTTGATCACGCAGTTCGGGCCAATCACCACGTCATCTTCAATGACCACACGGCCTTCAAGAATCACGTTGATATCGATCAGCACATCACGGCCGACAGTGACTTCGCCGCGTACATCGAAACGGGCCGGGTCACGCAAGGTCACACCCAGTGCCATCAGGCGACGGCCTTCTCGCAACTGGTAATGACGTTCCAGCTCACTGAGCTGTTTGCGGTCATTGGCGCCCTGCACTTCCATCGGGTCGTGGGCATGTTCAGTGGCAACCACCAGACCATCGCTCACAGCCATGGCGATAACGTCAGTCAGGTAATACTCGCCCTGGACGTTATTGTTCGAAAGGCGGCTCATCCAGTTACCCAGGTGCTGGGTCGGCAACGCCAAAATTCCCGTATTGCCTTCAGTGATGGCACGCTCAGCTTCGGTCGCATCCTTATGCTCTACGATGGCGCTGACCTTGCCGTTGGCGTCTCGCACGATCCGGCCATAACCGGTCGGGTCAGCCAGGTTTACGGTCAGCAAGCCCAGTTGCTCAGGGCCGACTTGCTTGAGCAAACGCTGCAAGGTCTCGACCTCGATCAGCGGTACATCGCCGTACAGGATCAGCACGTTTTGTGCGGTCAAAAATGGCAGCGCCTGAGCCACGGCATGGCCGGTACCCAGTTGCTTGTCTTGCAGCACAAAGTTCAGGTCGTCAGCGGCGAGGCGTTCACGCACCAGTTCGGCACCGTGGCCAATGACTACGTGGATACCGGTTGGCTTGAGCTGGCGAGCACTGTGGATAACATGGCCCAGCATGGAGTTGCCTGCCACGGGGTGCAGAACCTTGGGCAGAGCTGAACGCATGCGGGTGCCCTGACCTGCAGCGAGAATAACGATATCAAGAGACATGACTGGCTACCAATCCTGGGTGGTCAGCGGTTGCGACCAAAAAGTTTTTCGCGGAAAAAGAAAAAGGGTAGCCGAGGCTACCCTTTTTAATCAATCACACAATAAGACAGGAGGCTTAGCCGCCGAACTTCTTGCGGATTTGCTGGACGGTGCGCAGCTGAGCTGCAGCCTCGGCCAGTCGTGCAGCAGCAGAACCGTAATCGAATTCTGCGCCTCTTTCGTTCAGAGCCTTCTCGGCAGCCTTGACGGCTTCCTGAGCGGAGGCTTCATCCAGGTCGGCAGCACGTTGCACGGTGTCGGCAAGAACCTTGACCATGTTCGGCTGAACCTCGAGGTAACCACCGGAGATGTAAAACACCTCGGATTCCCCACCCAGCTTGATCAGGCGGATCGGGCCTGGTTTGAGCTCAGTGATCAGCGGAGCGTGACCCAGAGCGATACCAAGATCACCCAGGCTGCCGTGCGCAATCACCATCTCGACCTGACCGGAAAAGATTTCTCCTTCCGCACTGACGATATCGCAATGGACTGTCATCATATTAGCCATCTGATTGCCTCAACCTGATTAGCGCCCGTTGCCGGGCGCTGGAATTACAGTTTCTTGGCTTTCTCGATCGCTTCTTCGATGCCGCCGACCATGTAGAACGCTTGTTCTGGCAGGTGGTCGTAGTCACCGTTGAGGATGCCTTTGAAGCCAGCAATGGTGTCTTTCAGGGAAACGTATTTACCCGAAGCGCCAGTGAAGACTTCAGCCACGAAGAACGGCTGAGACAAGAAACGCTGGATCTTACGAGCGCGGGATACCAACTGCTTGTCGACTTCCGACAGCTCGTCCATACCCAGGATCGCAATGATGTCCTTCAGTTCTTTGTAACGCTGCAACACGTACTGAACGCCGCGAGCGGTGTCGTAGTGTTCCTGGCCGATTACCATCGGATCCAGCTGGCGCGAAGTCGAGTCCAGTGGATCGACCGCTGGGTAGATACCCAGGGAGGCGATGTCACGGGACAGTACAACGGTAGCGTCCAAGTGGGCGAAGGTGGTCGCAGGCGACGGGTCAGTCAAGTCATCCGCAGGTACGTATACCGCTTGGATCGAAGTGATCGAACCGTTCTTGGTCGAAGTGATGCGCTCTTGCAGAGTACCCATCTCTTCAGCCAGAGTCGGCTGGTAACCTACTGCAGAAGGCATACGGCCCAGCAGTGCGGATACTTCAGTACCGGCCAAGGTGTAACGGTAGATGTTGTCAACGAACAACAGTACGTCGTTACCTTCGTCACGGAACTTCTCGGCCATGGTCAGGCCGGTCAGTGCTACGCGCAGACGGTTACCCGGCGGCTCGTTCATCTGACCGTAAACCAGTGCCACTTTGTCCAGTACGCTGGAATCCTTCATCTCGTGGTAGAAGTCGTTACCCTCACGGGTACGCTCGCCCACACCAGCAAACACAGAGTAACCGCTGTGTTCCATGGCGATGTTACGGATCAGTTCCATCATGTTTACGGTTTTGCCTACACCGGCACCACCGAACAGACCAACCTTACCGCCTTTTGCAAACGGGCAGATCAGGTCGATAACCTTGATGCCGGTTTCCAGAAGGTCGTTGCCGCCCGCTTGTTCAGCGAAGGTCGGTGCAGGGCGGTGAATGCCCCAGCGCTCTTCGGTTTCAATCGGACCAGCTTCGTCGATCGGGTTGCCCAGAACGTCCATGATCCGGCCCAGAGTCGCTTTACCGACCGGTACGGAGATGGCTGCGCCAGTGTCGGTGACTTCCAGACCGCGCTTCAAGCCCTCGGTGGAACCCATCGCAATGGTACGAACCACGCCGTCGCCCAGCTGCTGCTGAACTTCCAGAGTGGTTCCGGCCGCGCTTTGTACTTTCAGCGCGTTGTAGATGCTCGGTACGTTTTCGCGTGGAAATTCCACGTCGATCACGGCGCCGATGATTTGAACGATACGTCCGCTACTCATAGCTGGATCCTCTGAATATTTGAACCGTTAAACCGCGGCAGCGCCGCCGACGATTTCCGAGATCTCTTGGGTGATCGCAGCCTGACGCGCCTTGTTGTAGATCAGCTGCAAATCGCTGATCAAATCACCGGCGTTATCAGTGGCGTTCTTCATCGCGATCATCCGCGCAGCTTGTTCAGCTGCACTGTTCTCGACCACCGCCTGGTACACCTGCGACTCCACGTAACGTACCATCAAGCCGTCTAGCAGCTCTTTGGCGTCTGGTTCGTAGAGATAGTCCCAGTGGTGCTTGAGTTCTTGATCCGGGGTCGCCACCAGTGGAATCAATTGCTCCACAGTCGGCTGTTGCGTCATGGTGTTGATGAACTTGTTGGACACCACGGACAGGCGATCAATACGGCCTTCCAGGTAAGCATCCAGCATCACCTTAACGCTGCCGATCAAGTCATTGATCGACGGTTCTTCACCCAGATGGCTGATTGCAGCGACGACGTTACCGCCGAAGTTACGGAAAAAAGCCGCACCTTTGCTACCGACCACGCACAGATCAATCTCGACGCCGTTTTCACGGTTTACCGCCATGTCCTTGACCAAAGCCTTGAACAGGTTGGTATTCAAGCCACCGCACAAACCACGGTCACTGCTCACAACCACATAACCTACACGCTTGATTTCGCGGTCGATCATGAACGGGTGGCGGTATTCCGGGTTGGCGTTAGCCAAATGCCCAATAACCTGGCGGATGCGCTCCGCATAAGGACGGCTAGCAGACATGCGCATTTGTGCCTTGCGCATTTTGCTGACCGCCACTTTTTCCATGGCGCTGGTAATCTTTTGCGTGCTTTTGATGCTCGCAATCTTACTGCGAATCTCTTTTGCGCCTGCCATGTAACACCTATCAGGTTAGCAAGCGGGAGCCTTGCGGCTCCCGCTGCGGCTTACCAGGTTTGGGTGGCCTTGAACTTCTCGATACCGGCTTTGATGCCAGCGTCGATTTCGTCATTGAAGTCACCTTTAACGTTGATCTTCGCCATAAGCTCGGCGTGATCGCGGTTGAAGTAAGCAATCAGCGCTTGTTCAAAGCTACCGACCTTGGTGATTTCGACGTCAGTCAGGAACCCACGCTCAGCGGCATACAGCGACAGCGCCATGTCAGCGATCGACATTGGTGCGTATTGCTTCTGCTTCATCAGCTCGGTAACGCGCTGACCATGCTCAAGTTGCTTACGGGTCGCTTCGTCCAGGTCAGATGCGAACTGGGCGAATGCCGCCAGTTCACGGTACTGAGCCAGAGCGGTACGGATACCACCGGACAGCTTCTTGATGATCTTGGTCTGCGCGGCACCACCCACACGGGATACCGAAACACCGGCGTTCACTGCAGGACGGATCCCGGAGTTGAACATGGCCGATTCCAGGAAGATCTGACCGTCAGTGATGGAAATCACGTTGGTCGGAACGAACGCGGAAACGTCGCCAGCCTGGGTTTCGATGATCGGCAGTGCGGTCAGGGAACCGGTTTTGCCGGTCACTGCGCCGTTGGTGAACTTCTCTACGTACTCTTCGGAAACGCGGGATGCGCGCTCCAGAAGACGGGAGTGGAGATAGAACACGTCGCCTGGGTAAGCTTCACGGCCTGGTGGACGGCGCAGCAGCAGGGAAATCTGGCGGTAAGCCACTGCTTGCTTGGACAGATCGTCATAAACGATCAGCGCGTCTTCACCGCGGTCGCGGAAGTATTCGCCCATGGTGCAACCGGAGTACGGTGCCAGGAACTGCAGCGCTGCGGATTCGGATGCACTGGCAGCAACGACGATGGTGTTAGCCAACGCGCCGTTTTCTTCCAGCTTGCGAACCACGTTGGCGATAGTCGATTGCTTCTGACCGATCGCTACGTATACACAGAAAATGCCGCTGTTCTTCTGGTTGATGATCGCGTCGATCGCCAGAGCGGTTTTACCGATCTGACGGTCACCGATGATCAGCTCACGCTGGCCACGGCCGACAGGGATCATGGCATCGACAGCCTTGTAGCCAGTCTGTACAGGCTGGTCTACCGACTTACGCCAGATCACGCCTGGAGCAACTTTCTCGACTGCATCAGTCTCGGTGTTGTTCAGCGGACCTTTGCCATCAACTGGGTTACCCAGTGCGTCGACAACGCGACCCAGCAGTTCCTTACCAACCGGAACTTCCAGGATGCGGCCAGTGCACTTGGCGCTCATGCCTTCAGCCAGAGTCGTGTACGAGCCCAGTACTACGGCACCTACAGAGTCTTGCTCAAGGTTGAGAGCCATACCGAAGACGCTGCCCGGAAACTCGATCATCTCGCCGTACATTACGTCGGCCAGACCGTGAATCCGCACAATACCGTCAGATACGCTGACGATGGTGCCTTCGTTACGGGCTTGGGAGGTCACATCGAGTTTTTCGATGCGGCCCTTGATAATTTCACTTATTTCGGAAGGATTGAGTTGCTGCATTGCTCTGCTGCCCCTTCAAACTCAAGATTTCAATGCTTCGGCAAGGCTTGCGAGTTTTCCGCGAACCGAGCCATCGATAACCAGGTCGCCGGCGCGGATGATGACACCACCTATAAGGCTGGCATCCTCCGCAACTTGCAGGCGCACTTCCCGGTCGAGTCGTGCACTGAGAACCTTGGCGAGTTTGTCTTGCTGTTCTTGGTTCAATGCAAAAGCACTGGTCACTTCTACGTCTACCGACTTCTCTTGTTCAGCCTTGTACAGGTCAAACAGAGCGGCAATCTCCGGCAAAAGCGGGAGACGGTCGTTTTCGGCAACGACGTGGATGAAGTTCTGTACTTTTACATCGAACTTGTCGCCGCACACGTCAATAAACGTGGCGGCCTTTTCTGCGCTCGTCAGTCGCGGGGCCTTGAGCACGCGCTGCATAGTGTCGTCTTGCGACACTGCTGCAGCCAGGCCGAGCATGGCTGACCAAGAGGCCAGTTGCTGGTGGGCCTGGGCGTGCTCGAAGGCTGCCTTAGCGTAAGGTCGGGCCAACGTGGTCAATTCTGCCATGATCGCCCTCGCTTAAATTTCAGCAGCCAGTTTGTTAACCAGCTCCGCGTGCGCGTTTTGATCGATTGTGGCGCCCAGGATTTTTTCAGCGCCTTCAACGGCCAGGCTACCCAATTGGGTGCGCAGCGCGTCTTTAACACTGTTGATTTCCTGTTCGATCTCGGCCTGAGCCTGAGCCTTCACACGGTCAGCTTCAACGCGAGCCTGTTCACGGGCTTCGTCTACGATCTGAGTACCGCGTTTCTTGGCTTGCTCAATGATTTCAGCTGCTTGAGCCTTAGCTTCGCGCAGTTGTTGACCCGCTTTATCTTGGGCCAACTCCAGGTCGCGAGCTGCTCGGTTAGCAGCGTCCAATCCAGCCGCAATCTTCTTCTGACGTTCTTGCAATGCCGCGATGACCGGAGGCCACACGAACTTCATGCAAAACAGTACAAAAATGAAGAACGCAACGGACTGGCCAATCAGGGTTGCATTAATGTTCACGCCAACACCTCGCTCGTTCGTTGTCCATCACTCTAATCAACTCGAAAATTCGAGTGATTAGCCAGCGAGTTGACCAACGAAGGGGTTCGCGAAGGTGAAGAACAGTGCGATACCAACACCGATCATGGTTACGGCGTCGAGCAGACCGGCAACGATGAACATTTTAACTTGCAGCATTGGGACCATTTCTGGTTGACGCGCTGCGCCTTCCAGGAACTTGCCACCCAACAGGCCGAAACCAATTGCGGTACCCAGTGCGCCCAGGCCGATCAACAGTGCAACAGCGATAGCGGTTAGACCAACTACAGTTTCCATCTTTCCTCCCGACTTTTACGTCGTATGGTTTAGGTTTTTAGATTAAAGCGGTAAAACAAAATCATTTTGCGTCCCTCTCACCCGAAAGCGAGAGGGGCACCAGACTCGCCGAAGCGGATCTTAGTGGTTATCTTCGTGTGCCATCGACAAGTAAACGATGGTCAACATCATGAAGATGAACGCTTGCAAGGTGATGATCAGGATGTGGAATACAGCCCACGCCCATTGCAGCACCACGCCCAGACCGCTAAGCCAAAGCAGGCCGCTGCCGAACATTACGGCGATCAGGATAAACACCAGTTCGCCAGCGTACATGTTGCCGAACAGACGCAGTGCCAACGAAATAGGCTTGGCAATCAGCGTTACGAATTCGAGCAGGAAGTTCACCGGAATCAACAGCGCCTGAACAAAAATGTTCTTGCTGCCGAACGGGTGCAGGGTCAGTTCGCCGATGAAGCCGCCGAAGCCCTTGATCTTGATGCTGTAGAAGATGATCAACGCAAAGACCGACAGGGCCATGCCCATGGTCGCGTTAGGATCAGTCGTCGGTACGGCACGGAATGGGAAGTGCTCATCGCCAGTGATCAGGATCGCCAACTGTGGAATCCAGTCAACTGGAACCAGGTCGATGGCGTTCATCAGGAACACCCAAACGAAAATGGTCAGCGCCAGCGGTGCGATAACTGCACTGCGACCGTGGAAGCTGTCTTTAACACTGCCATCAACGAATTCCACCAGTACTTCGACGAAGTTCTGCAGTGCGCCTGGCTGACCGGAAGTTGCCTTCTTGGCCGCCATGCGGAAAACGAGGATGAAGATCAGACCGACAAACAGCGACCAGCCGAGTGTATCGACGTGGAAAGCCCAAAAGCCCATTGATTTAGCTTCTGCAACGGTGTGAGCAAAGCCCCAGCCGCCATCAGGTAGCTGCCCAAAGGTCAGGTTCTGTAAGTGGTGCTGGATATAGCCCGAAGCGGTTGTTTCTGCCATGGTTGCCTCAAACGCCCTAAGGTCTCGAAAGTGTTGTTCTCATTAGCAGGGGAGCGAACCAACTGACCAGTTGGGTCAGCACGAAGACGCCGAATACTGCTAACGGCGCCAATGGCTTCACACCTGCAAACGTCAGCGCGAACAGCACTGCCGTCAAAATTAACTTGCCTGCCTCGCCAGCGTAAAACGACCGGACGATGGCTTGCGCTGCTCGGGCGCCGGAAAACCGAAAAGCCCTGTGAGCAAAATACACATTGGGTAGCAAAGCTATCAGTCCTCCGCAGAGTCCTGAATATCCGGCGACGACTCCATGCCATTGCCAGAGCCCCAAAGCAGCCAGCAATAAAACGACAAATTGAGCCAGCAAAACCGGAAAAACCGCCAAGCGATGGAACGGCAAGCGGTTTGGCGTGCGGGTTTCCATCACAACTGCTCCTCAAAGGTCGGCTACCAAAAGTGAAAAACTTGGCATAATTTGTGCCGACAAAATGCGCGCAGAGTATAGGGGCGCTTAAGCCCCTATTCAACTGTCAGGTAGTGATTTCCGACTGCGCGCTACAAGAGGAATTGTTTCAGCGGATGTGGGCAAGCACGCCTTGAAGCTCATCAAGAGAATTGTAACCAATCACTAATTGGCCTTTTCCCTTCTTTCCGTGACGGATCTGCACCGCAGAGCCTAGCCGCTCTGCCAGACGCTGTTCGAGTCGGGCAATGTCCGGATCGGTTTTAACCGGTTCAGCCGGCTCTTGTTTGCCACTGAGCCACTGGCGAACCAGGGCTTCAGTCTGACGTACTGTCAGGCCTCGTGCGACAACGTGTCGCGCCCCTTCAACCTGCTGAGCTTCAGGCAAACCGAGCAATGCCCGCGCATGACCCATTTCCAGGTCACCGTGGGACAGCATGGTCTTGATCACTTCCGGCAAGGAAATCAATCGCAACAAGTTAGCCACAGACACCCGGGACTTACCCACAGCGTCGGCGACTTGTTGCTGAGTCAGCTGGAACTCTTGCTGCAAGCGCTGCAAGGCGACGGCTTCTTCAATCGGATTGAGATCTTCGCGCTGAATGTTTTCAATCAGCGCCATCGCGATGGCCGTTTCGTCCGGCACATCACGCACCATCGCCGGGATGGTGTCCTTGCCTGCCTGTTGGCTGGCGCGCCAGCGACGTTCACCGGCGATGATCTCAAAGCGGTTGCCATCAATCGGGCGAACCACGATTGGCTGCATCACCCCTTGAGTCCTGATCGAGCTGGCCAGCTCTTCAAGCGCCTGGGGATCCATGTCACGACGAGGCTGATACTTGCCGCGCTGGATCAGGTCCAGAGGCAAGTGTTGCAGTTCGCTTTGATCAACCTTGACCGCTTGCTCTTCCAGCGAGCTGACCGTTGGACCACTCAGGAGTGCATCCAGTCCGCGTCCGAGACCTCGTTTCTTGACGGCCATGGGATTTCCTTAAGTTGGCTGAGGCGTGCGGGTGGTACGACGTTGACGACGAACCAGCTCGCCTGCCAGGGCAAGGTAAGCAATCGCGCCACGGGAGTTTTTGTCATAGGCCAATGCAGGCATGCCGTAGCTCGGGGCTTCGGCCAGACGAATGTTGCGCGGGATCACCGTGTCGTACAGCTGTTCGCCGAAGTGTTCCTTGAGCTGAGCCGACACATCGTTCATCAGGCTCAGACGCGGGTCATACATGGTCCGCAACAGGCCTTCGATCTTCAGGTTCGGGTTCAGCAGCTCGGCAATGCGCTTGATGTTATCCACAAGGTCGCTCAAGCCTTCGAGTGCGAAGTACTCGCACTGCATGGGGATAATGACCCCATCGGCAGCAACCAGAGCGTTCAGGGTAAGCATCGACAGCGACGGCGGGCAATCGATCAGAATGTAATCGTAGCTCTCGCGAACCGGCGCCAGTGCAGTGCGCAGACGACTTTCTTTCATCTGCATTTCGAGCAGTACAACTTCGGCTGCCGTCAGATCACGGTTAGCGGGCAGAAGCTGGTAACCACCGTGTTCGGAGATATGCATGGCCTGAGCCAGGTCGCATTCACCGATCAACAGGTCGTAGACCGAATTCTCGAGACCGTGTTTATCCACACCGCTACCCATGGTGGCGTTGCCTTGCGGATCGAGGTCGATCAGAAGCACGCGGCGCTTGGTCGCGACCAGCGATGCTGCGAGGTTGATACAGGTGGTGGTTTTACCCACACCACCCTTTTGGTTCGCTATTGCGAATACCTTAGCCATTCTTGCTTGCGTTCCCAATCATGCCGTGCGGCGCAGTATCAGCAGATGGCGTTGGCCTTGGCAACCTGGAACGGTCAAGGCGTGTTCGCTATCTAGACGAAAATCAGACGGCAATGCTACCAGCTCATCGGCAGGATGAACGCCCTTCATTGCCAACCAGCGCGTTTCGCTGTTGCCCAGGTGGCGCGTCCAGTTGCTGAAGTTTTCCATGCTGCTGAAAGCCCTGGAAACAATTCCATTGAATGGCAGCTCTGGCTGAAACTCCTCAACGCGACTGTGGATAACTTGCAAGTTATCCAGTTTGAGCTCGAGTTTAACCTGGGTCAGAAAACGGGTTTTCTTGCCGTTGCTGTCCAGACAGGTCACTTGAGACTCAGGAAACAGGATCGCCAGGGGAATCCCCGGCATGCCGCCGCCGCTGCCCACATCCAGCCAACGGCCGTTTTCGATGAAGGGCATCACGCTGAGACTGTCGAGCAAATGGCGCGAAACCATTTCGTCCGGGTTACGCACAGCCGTGAGGTTGTAGGCCTTGTTCCATTTGATCAACAGGGCCAGGTAGCCCAGCAATTGCTGGTGCTGGCTTTCGGTCAGTGCAACGCCCAACTGGCGTGCACCTGTGGATAACTCTTCGGCGTGTTGTGCGGTAACCAGCGAACTCAAGCGTTTTGCTCCAACGTGCGGCCAGCGCCGCGCTTTTTCAGGTGAATCATCAACAGGGAAATCGCCGCCGGCGTGACGCCGGGGATACGCGAAGCCTGACCCAGGGTCTCTGGACGGGTTGCGCCAAGCTTGCTCTGGATCTCTTTCGACAGCCCGGAGATGTTCGTGTAATCGATATCCACAGGCAGTTTGGTATTTTCACTGGCGCGCAGACGGGCAATTTCGTCTTGTTGACGATCGATATAACCGGCGTACTTGGTTTTGATCTCAACCTGTTCGGCGACCAACGGATCTTCGGCGCCCTGCCCGGTCACTTCAACCAGGCCGACGTAGTCGATTTCAGGACGGGTCAGCAGATTGAGCAAATTGTATTCATGGGTCAGCGGTGTGCCGAATTTGGCAGCAATGGCATCGCCCTGCTCAGTGCCCGGGCGAACCCAGGTACTTTTCAGTCGCTGTTCTTCTTGCGCGATGCTTTCACGCTTGGTGCAGAAAGCAGCCCAACGGGCGTCATCGACCAGGCCCAACTCGCGACCTTTTTCGGTCAAGCGCATGTCAGCGTTGTCTTCGCGCAGGATCAGGCGGTATTCGGCACGGGATGTGAACATCCGATACGGTTCTTGAGTACCCAAGGTAATCAGGTCGTCGACCAATACCCCGATGTACGCCTCATCGCGACGCGGGCACCAGCTTTCCTTGCCCTGTGCGAGCAATGCCGCGTTGGCGCCAGCCAGCAAACCTTGAGCACCGGCTTCTTCGTAACCGGTAGTGCCGTTGATTTGTCCTGCAAAGAACAAACCGCCAATCACTTTGGTTTCGAGGCTGTACTTCAGGTCGCGCGGATCGAAGTAGTCGTATTCGATGGCGTAGCCGGGCCGCACGATGTGGGCGTTTTCCATGCCGCGAATCGATTGCACGATCTGGATTTGCACATCGAACGGCAGGGAGGTGGAGATCCCGTTCGGATACAGCTCGTGTGTGGTCAAACCTTCCGGCTCGATGAAGACCTGATGGCTTTCCTTGTCGGCAAAGCGATGGATTTTGTCTTCGATCGACGGGCAGTAACGCGGGCCAATCCCTTCGATTACACCTGAGTACATCGGTGAGCGATCGAGGTTGGACGCGATGATTTCGTGTGTGCGGGCGTTGGTATGGGTAATCCAGCAACTGACCTGGGCCGGATGCTGTTCTTTGTTGCCCATGAACGACATCACTGGGATCGGGGTATCCCCTGGTTGCTCGGTCATGACCGAGAAATCCACAGAGCGGCCATCGATACGCGGTGGTGTACCGGTTTTCAGGCGGCCCACCCGCAGAGGCAGTTCACGCAGGCGGTGTGCCAAGGCTATCGAAGGTGGATCACCGGCTCGGCCGCCCGAGTAATTCTGCATTCCAATGTGGATAAGTCCACCCAGGAAGGTGCCTGTGGTCAAAACCACCGCATCAGCCATAAAACGCAGGCCCATTTGGGTCACTACGCCACGCACTTGATCCTGTTCAACGATCAGGTCATCAGCTGCCTGTTGAAATATCCACAGGTTGGGCTGGTTTTCCAGCGTTTCGCGTATCGCCGCCTTGTACAGAATCCGGTCGGCCTGTGCACGGGTTGCCCGCACTGCCGGGCCTTTGCGCCCATTGAGTACACGGAACTGAATGCCGCCTTTATCGGTAGCCATTGCCATCGCGCCGCCAAGGGCATCGATTTCTTTAACCAGATGGCTTTTACCAATCCCGCCAATCGCAGGATTGCAGCTCATTTGCCCGAGGGTTTCCACGTTGTGGGTCAACAGCAGGGTTTTTACGCCCATGCGTGCTGAAGCAAGTGCAGCCTCGGTTCCGGCGTGACCGCCGCCGATGACGATCACTGCAAAACGGGAAGGGAAATTCACCACGCACCTCGTGCCTGTTACTAGGGAGTTTTTGGATAGACCGCGAAGTATAGGGACTTCGCCCTTCTTAAAGAACCCTTTGCACAAAATTTAACCAGCTGTGGATAAGGCAAGATAGATAAATAAATAGAGAAGAAATTTATAAAGCTTTGTTTTTATGTTTATTTCTACTGAGGCACATTTCTGTGGATAGATTGCTACAGGCTATATTCTACGTACTGTACAGAGATTCAAAAGTCTGTGGTTATACACCGATAAGGGGTTGGGATAAGTGCTTTAAGCCTGTGGGTAAAACAGGTGGTTATCCACAGGGGTGGTTATCTTCAGTTTTCAGGCCTACTTACCCACTGACCTGAGGGCTAGTTATGCACAGAGCTTATTCGACGATTTAGAGGGTTTTTGGCCAGTAAACAGGCAGCCGAAAACCGCTTGAATGGTCAATCCATCAAGCGGTCGGACGATCGGTCAGTGATTAAAGTGATAAACGGTACAAGTCAGCACCGTTATTGAGGCGTAATCAGCCAGCCTGTGGGTGATGCCTCAAGTCTGTGGGTAACTCCAATTGCAGTCAGGAACACCTCATCGTGGGAGGTGACAACCAGAGTTCCCGAGTACTGTTTGAGCATGCTCTCCAGCGCCTGAACCGAAGGCAGATCCAGGTGATTGGCGGGTTCATCGAGCAACAAGAGCTGTGGCGGGGACGCGGCATAAAACACGCAAGCCATGGCGGCTTTCAGGCGTTCACCGCCACTCAACCGGTTACATGGCTGGTTGATTCGATCCGCGTTTAGGCCTAATTGCGCCAGCCGAGTGCGTAATTCTCCTTCATTGAGCTGCCGATTGAGGGGCTGCAACTGCTCAAGAACTGTTTGCTCGGGCTTTAACAGTCCCAGGTGCTGGTCGAGATAAGCGGTGGTTACGAAGGTCCGGGCCTGACCTGAAACAACCGGCAGCTGACCGACCAGTACCTTGAGCAAGGTCGACTTGCCGCAGCCGTTCGGCCCCACCAGGGCAATACGCTGGCCACGAGTCAGCGTGACATTGATCGAGCGTAAATGCTCAGCTCCCTGTGGCAGACGAGCATCAATCAACTCAGCGATTTGCACCGGTGCGCTTTGGCAGGCTTGGGGCGGGTAGACAAAGATGGCCTGTTGCTCTTCTACCTGACTCGCGGCCTGGCGCACTTGAGCAGACAATTGTTCCCGTGCCGCGTCCTGTTGTACCCGCAGTTTGCCGCTGCTGGCCTGGCTGCGTTCCTTTTGCCGGCCCAGCAAAACTTTGGCCTGATTAGCATCACTGGCCTGTTTATGGCCGCGGGATTGACTGCGTTCCAGACGCTCTTTTTGCTCACGCAGGGCCTGTTCCTGTCGCTTGCGTTCAAGCTTGGCTGACGCCAGTTGTAGCTGCGCCGCTCGAAGTTGCTCGGCTTTTGCCTGTGTATAAAACGAAAAACCACCTCCATAACGGGTGAGCCCCATGGAAGACAACTCAACAATAACCTCCATGTTCTCCAACACATCGCGATCGTGGCTGATCACCAGCAAGCCGTTGGGCCAGTTCAGCAACTGCTCATGGAGCGCACGACGGTGCTGGTGATCCAGATGATTAGTGGGCTCATCCAGTATCAACAGGTCGGCTTGAGACAAGAAAGCGCCCATCAGGGCCACGCGCATGGCTTCGCCCCCACTGAGGTCTGAAGCAGGGGTTGAGGGCGTCAGGTGTGCAAGATTGTTTTTGGCCAGCTGGTCGAGCAGTTGCTGACGGATGCCCCAGCGTTCGCCGATACAATCGAAGTCCGCTTGCTCAGTGCTGCCCTGCTCTATTCGCTCAAGGGCGCTGATAACGGGCCGTACACCGGCAAGGTCGGCAACGGTATGACCGGGTTCGGGGCTAACGTGCTGAGCCAGGTAATACACGGTGCCACTACGTGTGCAACGGCCTGTGGAGGGGGAGATATGCCCGGCAATCAGGCGTGCCAACAGGCTTTTGCCCACACCATTACGCCCCACCAGACCGGTACGGCGATGGTCGATATGCAGATCAAGGTCTGTGAACAGGGAACTGCCATCGGGCAGTTGGTAAGAAACGCTTTCCAGCGTTACAGAGGTAACGAGAGCCATATGCACTCCAAAGATGCCCAGAACTGCCCCTGCGGTGAGGGGGATGAGATCTGGCCGCTAACATCGCGGCGGCATCAATTGCGCATTGGACTAACACCTCGTGGGATTGAATCGCCAAAACTATAGGACAAAGGCAGAACAATGCCAACCTGTGGGAACGGGCTTGCCTGCGATGGCATCACTGAGGTTCAACTGTACCCTTGAGGTGCCCGAATCGCGAGCAAGCCCCTCCCACAAACGTCGAGCTGGTTACTTGCCTATACAGAAACTGGAGAAAATCCGCCCCAGCAAGTCATCAGAACTGAATGCACCGGTAATCTCGCCCAGCGAATGCTGTGCCTGGCGCAAATCCTCAGCCAGCAACTCCCCTGCGCCCGCCAGGGTCAGTTGCGCCCTGCCGTGTTCAAGTGCCTTGCTGGCGTGCTGCAACGCCTCCAGGTGGCGGCGGCGCGCGCTGAAGCTGCTTTCAGAGGTCTGCTCATAACCCATGCAGGCCTTGAGGTGTTCACGCAGCAAATCCAGGCCATCCGTTGATCGGGCGCTAAGGCTGATCGTCACGTGGCCATCGTCACACAGCTGCAGGGCAATGTTCTCACCGCTCAGGTCGGCCTTATTACGGATCAACGTCACTTTCGCCGGATCTGGACGCTGCTCAAGAAACTCAGGCCACAGCGCAAACGGGTCGTCCGCTTCCGGTGCAGTGGCATCGACCACCAACAGCACCCGATCGGCTTCGCCAATGGCCTTGAGTGCCCGTTGCACACCGATTTTCTCCACTTGGTCGTCTGTATCTCGCAGACCTGCGGTGTCGACCACATGCAACGGCATGCCATCGATGTGGATATGTTCACGCAACACGTCACGGGTTGTGCCGGCAATCTCGGTCACGATGGCCGCTTCACGTCCGGCGAGGGCGTTGAGCAGACTCGATTTCCCCGCATTTGGCCGGCCGGCAATCACCACGGTCATACCATCACGCAGCAAGGCACCCTGCCCGGCTTCGCGCTGAACGGTGGATAACTCTTCGCGAACCTTATCGAGCATGCCAAGCACATGGCCATCGGCCAAAAAGTCGATTTCTTCTTCCGGGAAATCAATCGCCGCTTCGACATAGATACGCAAACCGATCAATTGCTCGGTCAAGTTATGCACACGCTCAGAGAAAGCGCCTTGCAAGGAACGCAATGCGTTACGTGCAGCCTGTGCAGAACTTGCCTCGATCAAGTCGGCAATCGCCTCGGCCTGGGCAAGGTCGAGTTTGTCATTCAGAAACGCCCGCTCGCTGAATTCCCCCGGACGAGCCAGACGGCAACCGAGTTGAATGCAGCGCTGCAGCAACATATCCAGAACAATCGGGCCGCCATGGCCTTGCAGTTCCAGCACGTCTTCGCCGGTAAACGAGTTGGGTCCCGGGAAGTACAGCGCAATGCCTTCATCCAGCACTTCACGGTTTTCGCCGTAAAAAGGGCCGTAATGGGCGTAGCGAGGTTTCAGTTCACGCTCGCTGAACGCTTGCGCCGCAACACTGGCGAGCGGGCCGGAAATACGCACGATTCCCACACCACCTCGGCCCTGGGCAGTCGCTACTGCGGCAATGGTCTCAGCCGGAACACTCATAAACAGGCCTCAAAACAAAAGTGACGGATAGCAAAACGCCCCACTAGGGGGCGTTTTGAGTGGTGTTCACCAGAGTAAGTTACTCGGCTGCTTTTTTGGTAGCAGCTTCAACTTTACGGGTGATGTACCACTGTTGAGCGATGGACAGGCAGTTGTTCACAACCCAGTACAGCACCAGACCAGCAGGGAACCACAGGAAGAAGAAGGTGAAGATGATAGGCATCAGCTTCATCACCTTGGCCTGCATCGGATCCGGCGGAGTCGGGTTCAGACGCTGCTGGATGAACATGGTTGCGCCCATGATGATCGGCAGAATGAAGAACGGGTCTTTGATCGACAGGTCGGTAATCCAGAGCATGAACGGCGCCTGGCGCATTTCAACACTTTCCAGAAGTACCCAGTACAAGGACAGGAAGACCGGCATCTGCACCAGAATCGGCAAGCAGCCGCCCAGTGGGTTGATCTTCTCTTTCTTGTACAGCTCCATCATCGCTTGCGACATTTTCTGGCGGTCATCACCGAACTGCTCTTTCAGAGCGGCCAGTTTTGGTGCCACGGCGCGCATGCGAGCCATCGATTTGTAGCTGGCGGCCGACAGAGGGAAGAAGATCCCTTTGATCAGCATGGTCAGGAAGATAATCGACCAACCCCAGTTACCTACCAGGCTGTGGATATGTTGCAGCAGCCAGAAAATAGGCTGGGCAATGAACCACAGAATGCCGTAGTCGACGGTCAGTTCCAGACCTGGGGATAACTCTTTGAGTACACCCTGGCTTTTTGGACCGGCGTACAACGTAGCGCTGGTTTCAGCCGTTTTGCCCGGCTCAACGGTCAAGGTTGGGCCAGTAAAACCGATGATGTAGTTGCCTTGGTTGTCTTTGCGGGTCTGAACGACGTTGTTATCGCCTTTCTGAGGAATCCACGCAGTCACAAAGTAGTGTTGCAACCAGGCAACCCAGCCGCCTTGAACGGTTTCTTTCAGCTGAGCCTTGTCGATATCTTTCATCGACACTTTTTTGTACGGCTCTGAACTTGTCCACAGGGCAGCGCCCAGGTAAGTCGCAGTGCCGGTGGCGGTGCTGGAAGAAGGATCGGAGCTGGCGTCACGCTTCAATTGCGCGAACAGGTTGCCGTTCCACGGCTTGCTGCTCTCGTTATCAATCAAATAGCTGACTTGTACATCGTACAGACCACGCTTGAGCGTGAAACGCTTGATGTAATTGATGCCGTTTTCGCTGAACTTCAGATCAACAACCAGTTGATCCTGGCCTGGGGCCAGCTCGTAAGTCTTTTTCTCAGTGCTGAAAACAGGACGACCTGACGAACGGGCGTCCGGGCCATCAACGCCTGTCAGGCCACTTTGTGCCAGATAGGTGCGTTCGTTGCCGTTATCGAACAACTGGAAAGGAACATCCGGGTGATCCTGGCGACGTGGATACAGCGGCAGACGCAGCTGGGCAATATCACCACCCTGCGGATCAATCGCGATGTCCAGAACATCCGTTTTTACGTGGATGAGGTCTTTGCTTGCAGCCACCGGAGTTTCAGTGGGTGTGCTGGTATCTGTATTGGCGCTGGGTACATCGGCACTGTTCGAAGCGTTGTTACCTGAAACCGTATCGGGCAAAGCCGGTGCGGTTGTGCTGCTGGCGGCAACATTCTGAGTCGGCAAGGCAGCTTGGCCGTAGTCCTGGTTCCATTTCAGAACCATAACGTAGGACACGACTGCGAGAGCGACGATCAGGATCGTGCGTTTAATATCCATGATTACTCGGCCATCAAGAAGAACGGGAGGTAGGGATAGGTGGAACCGGGTCGTAACCACCGGGATTCCACGGGTGACAGCGACCTAAACGACGAAAGGTCAGCCAGCCGCCGCGCAGAAGGCCATGATTTTCGATGGCTTCCAACGCGTAGCAGGAACAACTGGGGTAGAAACGGCAGTGGCTGGCCATCAAAGGACTAATGGCATAGCGATAAAACTGGATCGGAACGAGCGCCAGTTTACGCATCAGGACTGCCTACCCCTACAGTTTCGGTTTTTACTGCTGGAACTGGCGTATTACGGGCCAGACGCTTCCAGAGTTTGCCGAAATGCTGAATCAATTCGGGGTTCTCTACGTCACCCAAACCTTTGCGCGCGACGATAACGATATCCCAACCAACCAGTAAATCCTGGTGGAGACGAAACGATTCACGCATCAAACGCTTAAGGCGATTGCGCTCAACGGAGAGCTTTACGCTCTTTTTCCCGATCACTAACCCCAGGCGGGGGTGATCAAGATCGTTGCTACGCGCAAGGAGCAGGAGATTTTTCCCCGGAACCTTGCCGGTGGGGGAGTCAAAGACTGCCTTGAAATGTCGGGGAGTGAGTAACCGCTTTTCCCGACTGAAGTCCTGACTCACCACCATTGTCTGATTATCAAACTGCCAGACGTGCACGGCCTTTGGCGCGGCGACGCGACAGGACTGCACGGCCGTTTTTAGTAGCCATGCGTGCACGGAAACCGTGAGTGCGGGCGCGTTTGATAGTGCTTGGTTGGAAAGTACGTTTCATGTCGTGCTACCTGGTTCGTCCACAACGGGCCGGAATGGCCCCCGTTTTAAGAGACCGGCGATTCTAGAGAAAGCAAGCCAATAGGTCAATTTCCAACCAGCGTTTACCGGTAAATAGATGTTTGGCGTTTTGCACAAGCCTTTCGCCTGCCAACTATAGAAATAAAAAAATGAAGTATTTAAAGCTCTTTTAAAGATGTAACTACTCTTATAGGAGCCATTTTCTGTGGATAACTTAATGCAGCCCTTGTGGATCAAGGCTTTCAGCGATCAGAAAGGTTGTCCAAAAACCGTGCTCTGCCTGTGCTGCACCCGCGGATAAGCTGTGCATTAAAGGCCTATTTATCCACAGGCCAGTTATGCACAGAGTTTCGACCCCACTTGTGCAACGGGCTTAGGCCCGCTTATCCACAGACCTTATGCACATACCATTTGTCGCTTTGTTTACCGTAAAAAGCCGGATTCCTCCTTATAGGCAGGCAACCTACATGTGGATAAGTAGGCCAGCGGCCGTTACAATGGCGCCTGTTTTTGCCTCACCGGCTTTCAACTTAGGGGATATCCGTGTCAGTGGAACTTTGGCAGCAGTGCGTGGAGCTTTTGCGCGATGAGCTGCCTGCCCAGCAATTCAACACCTGGATCCGTCCACTACAGGTCGAAGCCGAAGGCGACGAGTTGCGCGTGTATGCACCCAACCGTTTCGTTCTCGACTGGGTTAACGAAAAGTATCTGAGCCGTTTGCTTGAACTGTTGAACGAGCACAGCAATGGCATGGCGCCTGCGTTGTCCTTGTTAATAGGCAGCAAACGCAGCTCGGCGCCTCGTGCTGCCCCCAATGCGCCACTGGCCGCTGCGGCTTCTCAACAAGCCCCGGCGCCAGCGAGTCCATCGAGCAGCCAAGCCTCTGCTCCCGCCCCTGCCCCTAAACAGGCGGCTCAGGCGAGCGAAGAGCCTTCGCGTGCCAGTTTCGATCCAATGGCTGGCGCCAGCTCGCAGCAAGCTCCCGTGCGCGCCGAACAGCGCACTGTTCAAGTTGAGGGTGCGCTCAAGCACACCAGCTACTTGAACCGTACCTTTACCTTCGAAAACTTCGTTGAGGGCAAGTCCAACCAACTGGCTCGCGCTGCGGCGTGGCAGGTGGCGGACAACCCCAAGCATGGTTACAACCCGCTCTTCCTTTATGGCGGCGTTGGCTTGGGTAAAACTCACTTGATGCACGCGGTGGGTAACCACCTGTTAAAGAAGAACCCGAATGCCAAGGTCGTGTACCTGCATTCCGAGCGTTTTGTAGCCGACATGGTCAAGGCCTTGCAGCTCAACGCGATCAACGAGTTCAAGCGTTTCTACCGTTCGGTAGACGCCTTGCTCATCGATGACATTCAATTCTTCGCGCGCAAAGAGCGGTCCCAGGAAGAGTTTTTCCACACCTTCAACGCCCTGCTTGAAGGTGGTCAGCAAGTGATTCTGACCAGCGACCGTTACCCGAAAGAAATCGAAGGCCTCGAAGAGCGCCTCAAGTCGCGTTTTGGCTGGGGTTTGACGGTAGCCGTCGAGCCGCCAGAGCTTGAGACCCGGGTCGCGATCCTCATGAAGAAGGCCGATCAGGCCAAGGTCGATCTGCCCCATGATGCGGCGTTCTTTATTGCCCAGCGTATTCGCTCCAACGTGCGTGAACTCGAAGGCGCGCTCAAGCGCGTTATCGCTCACTCGCACTTCATGGGCCGCGACATCACCATCGAGCTGATCCGTGAGTCCCTGAAAGACTTGCTGGCGCTGCAGGACAAGCTGGTCTCTGTGGATAACATTCAGCGCACGGTGGCTGAGTACTACAAGATCAAGATTTCGGACCTGCTGTCCAAGCGCCGCTCGCGCTCGGTAGCGCGACCACGTCAGGTTGCCATGGCACTGTCCAAAGAACTGACCAACCACAGCTTGCCGGAAATCGGCGACGTGTTTGGCGGTCGCGATCACACCACGGTCTTGCACGCATGCCGCAAGATCAACGAGCTCAAGGAATCCGACGCGGACATCCGCGAGGACTACAAGAACCTGCTGCGTACACTGACAACCTGATGACACCAGCGCAGCTTATTAAGGCAAGGGACTAGACCATGCATTTCACCATTCAACGCGAAGCCCTGTTGAAACCCCTGCAACTGGTCGCAGGCGTCGTTGAACGCCGCCAGACCTTGCCGGTATTGTCCAACGTGCTGTTGGTTGTCGAAGGCCAGCAACTGTCGCTGACCGGTACCGACCTTGAGGTCGAACTGGTTGGCCGTGTGCAGCTTGAAGAGCCGGCCGAGCCAGGCGAAATCACCGTGCCTGCGCGCAAGCTGATGGATATCTGCAAAAGCTTGCCCAACGATGCACTGATCGACATCAAGCTGGACGACAACAAGCTGGTGGTCAAAGCAGGGCGTAGCCGCTTTACCTTGTCCACCTTGCCTGCCAACGACTTCCCGACGGTTGAAGAAGGCCCGGGTTCGCTGACCTGCAACCTGCAGCAAAGCAAATTGCGTCGCCTGATCGAGCGCACCAGCTTCGCCATGGCCCAGCAAGACGTTCGTTACTACCTCAACGGCATGCTGCTGGAAGTGTCGGCCGGGATCATTCGTGCCGTGGCTACCGACGGTCACCGTCTGGCCATGTGTTCGATGAAAGCCGATATCGGCCAACCGGACCGTCACCAGGTCATCGTGCCGCGCAAAGGCATTCTGGAACTGGCCCGCTTGCTGACCGAGCCGGACGGCGAAGTGAGCATCGTCTTGGGGGCACATCACATCCGTGCCACCACCGGTGAGTTCACCTTCACCTCCAAGCTGGTAGACGGCAAGTTCCCGGATTACGAGCGCGTGCTGCCTAAAGGTGGCGACAAGATCGTTATCGGTGACCGTCAGGCACTGCGTGAAGCGTTCAGCCGTACTGCGATTTTGTCCAACGAGAAGTACCGTGGTATCCGCCTGCAATTGGCCAATGGCCAACTGAAAATCCAGGCCAACAACCCGGAGCAGGAAGAAGCGGAAGAAGAAGTAGGCGTCGACTACAACGGCGGCTCGCTGGAAATTGGCTTCAACGTGAGCTATCTGCTGGATGTGCTGGGCGTGATGACCACTGAACAAGTGCGTCTGATCCTGTCGGACTCCAACAGCAGCGCCTTGGTGCAAGAGTCGGACAACGACGACTCGGCCTACGTTGTTATGCCGATGCGCCTGTAACCCATGCACAGCCCACGCTAGATGTCCCTCAGTCGTGTCACAGTCACCGCGGTGCGTAACCTGCACCCGGTGACCTTCTCCCCCTCCCCCCGCATCAATATCCTGTACGGCGCCAACGGCAGCGGAAAAACCAGCGTGCTGGAAGCTATCCACTTGCTGGGGCTGGCGCGTTCGTTTCGCAGTGTGCGGCTAAATCCTGTGATTCAACACGAGCAGCAGAGCTGTACGGTTTTTGGCCAGGTCGAACTGGCGGAAGGCGGGCACAGTGCGCTGGGTATTTCGCGGGACCGGCAAGGGGAGTTCCAGATTCGTATCGACGGCCAGAATGCGCGCAGTGCCGCGCAACTGGCCGAGATCCTGCCGCTGCAATTGATCAACCCGGACAGCTTCCGTCTCCTTGAGGGGGCTCCAAAGATCCGCAGGCAGTTTCTCGACTGGGGCGTGTTCCATGTCGAGCCGCGGTTCATGTCGACCTGGCAGCGGCTACAGAAGGCCCTGCGGCAGCGGAACTCATGGCTGCGGCATGGTACACTCGACGCCGTTTCACAAGCGGCCTGGGACCGGGAACTGTGCCTGGCCAGTGCTGAAATTGATGAATACCGCCGCGCCTACATCAAAGCCTTGAAACCAGTCTTTGAGCAGACCCTGAGCGAGTTGCTTGATCTCGAAGGGTTAACGCTGAGCTATTACCGTGGTTGGGATAAAGACCGTGAGCTGAGTGCTGTACTCGCCGCGTCTGTCCACCGGGACCAGCAAATGGGCCATACCCAGGCCGGGCCACAACGTGCTGATTTGCGCCTCAAGCTGGGTGCAAACAACGCCGCAGACATCTTGTCACGGGGGCAGCAGAAGTTGGTGGTCTGTGCGCTGCGCATTGCTCAAGGGCACTTGGTCAGCCAAGCCCGGCGTGGCCAATGTATTTATCTGGTAGATGACTTGCCGTCTGAGCTGGACGAGCAGCATCGCAACGCATTGTGTCGCTTGTTGGAAGACTTACGCTGCCAGGTATTTATTACCTGTGTAGATCACGAATTATTGAGGGAAGGCTGGCAGACGGAAACGCCAGTTGCCCTGTTCCACGTGGAACAGGGCTGTATCACCCAGACCCACGACCATCGGGAGTGAAGGCATTGAGCGAAGAAAACACGTACGACTCAACGAGCATTAAAGTGCTGAAAGGCCTTGATGCCGTACGCAAACGTCCCGGTATGTACATTGGTGATACTGACGATGGCAGCGGTCTGCACCACATGGTGTTCGAAGTAGTCGACAACTCTATCGACGAAGCGCTGGCTGGCCATTGCGACGACATCACCATCACCATCCATCCGGACGAATCAATCACCGTGCGCGACAACGGCCGCGGTATTCCGGTTGATGTGCATAAAGAAGAAGGCGTTTCCGCAGCCGAGGTCATCATGACCGTGCTGCACGCTGGCGGTAAGTTCGATGACAACTCCTACAAGGTATCCGGCGGATTGCACGGTGTAGGTGTTTCGGTGGTAAACGCCCTGTCCGAACTGCTGGTCCTGACTGTGCGTCGCAGCGGCAAGATCTGGGAACAGACCTACGTCCACGGCGTTCCGCAAGCACCGATGGCTATCGTCGGCGAAAGTGAAACCACCGGTACTCAGATCCATTTCAAACCATCTGATCAGACCTTCAAAAATATCCACTTCAGCTGGGACATCCTGGCCAAGCGGATTCGTGAACTGTCCTTCCTCAACTCTGGTGTCGGCATCGTCCTCAAGGATGAGCGCAGCGGTAAGGAAGAACTGTTCAAGTACGAAGGCGGCCTGCGTGCGTTTGTTGATTACCTGAACACCAACAAGACCCCGGTTAACGAGGTGTTCCACTTCAATGTTCAACGTGAAGACGGCATCGGCGTAGAAATCGCACTGCAGTGGAACGACAGCTTCAACGAGAACCTGTTGTGCTTCACCAACAACATTCCGCAGCGCGATGGTGGTACGCACTTGGTGGGCTTCCGCTCTGCCCTGACGCGTAACCTCAACACCTACATCGAAGCAGAAGGCCTGGCCAAGAAGCACAAAGTCGCCACCACCGGTGACGATGCCCGTGAAGGCCTGACTGCGATCATTTCGGTGAAAGTGCCGGATCCGAAGTTCAGCTCCCAGACCAAAGACAAGCTGGTTTCTTCCGAAGTGAAGACCGCTGTTGAACAGGAAATGGGCAAGTTCTTCTCCGACTTCCTGCTGGAACACCCGAACGAAGCCAAGCTGATTGTTGGCAAGATGATCGACGCCGCCCGTGCCCGTGAGGCCGCGCGTAAAGCCCGTGAGATGACCCGTCGTAAAGGCGCGCTGGACATCGCAGGCTTGCCTGGAAAACTGGCTGACTGCCAGGAAAAAGACCCGGCGCTGTCCGAACTGTACCTCGTGGAAGGTGACTCTGCTGGCGGTTCCGCCAAGCAGGGTCGTAACCGCCGTACCCAGGCCATCCTGCCGTTGAAAGGTAAAATCCTCAACGTCGAGAAAGCCCGCTTCGACAAGATGATCTCTTCGCAAGAAGTAGGCACCTTGATCACCGCCTTGGGCTGTGGCATTGGCCGCGATGAGTACAACATCGACAAACTGCGCTATCACAACATCATCATCATGACCGATGCTGACGTCGACGGTTCGCACATCCGTACCCTGCTGCTGACCTTCTTCTTCCGTCAGTTGCCGGAGCTGATTGAGCGTGGCTACATCTACATTGCTCAGCCACCGTTGTACAAAGTGAAAAAAGGCAAGCAAGAGCAATACATCAAAGACGACGAGGCCATGGAAGAGTACATGACCCAGTCGGCCCTTGAAGATGCCAGCCTGCACTTGAACGACGAAGCTCCAGGTATCTCTGGTGAGGCGCTGGAGCGCCTGGTGTACGACTTCCGCATGGTGATGAAGACTCTCAAGCGTTTGTCGCGCCTGTACCCTCAGGAGCTGACCGAGCACTTCATCTACCTGCCAGCCGTTAGCCTTGAGCAGCTGGGCGATCACGCTGCCATGCAAGACTGGATGGCCAAGTTCGAAGAGCGCCTGCGTCTGGTCGAGAAGTCGGGTCTGGTATACAAAGCCAGCCTGCGTGAAGACCATGAGCGTAATGTCTGGTTGCCAGAGGTCGAATTGATCTCCCACGGCCACTCGACGTTCATCACCTTCAACCGCGACTTCTTCGGCAGCAACGATTACAAAACCGTTGTGACCCTGGGCGCTCAACTGAGCACCTTGTTGGACGACGGCGCGTACATCCAGCGTGGCGAACGTAAAAAAGCCGTGACCGAGTTCAAGGAAGCACTTGAGTGGTTGATGGCGGAAAGCACTAAGCGTCACACCATCCAGCGCTACAAAGGTCTGGGCGAAATGAACCCGGATCAGCTCTGGGAAACCACGATGGACCCAAGCGTGCGTCGCATGCTCAAAGTGACCATCGAAGACGCGGTCGGCGCCGACCAGATCTTCAACACCTTGATGGGCGACGCCGTAGAACCGCGCCGCGAATTCATCGAGAGCAACGCACTGGCAGTGTCCAACCTGGACTTCTGATGTGTGATGGGCCGGGGTAGATCTTTGACCTCAACCCAATAAAAAACCCGCCATGTCTCACGACACGGCGGGTTTTTTTTGCTACGGCGCCAGCAAGACCCCCTGCTCTTCCTTGCACAACTCCAGCAAAAAATCCCATACCACCCGCAATCTCACCGACTTGTGCAATTCGCGGCGGGTACTGATCCAGTAGCTGCGTTGCACCGACTCTTCGGGCAGAACACGCACCAGTTCCGGGTCGTTACTGGCCATGTAATTGGGCAACACCGCGATGCCCAGTCCGGCCCGCGCGGCTTGTTGTTGCGCAATGACGCTGGTGCTGCGAAAGGTGACGGTCGGGGTGCGACAGAAGTTGTTGAGGAACAACAGCTCCTGGCTGAACAGCAGGTCGTCGACGTAGCCGATCCAGTAGTGATTGGCGAGGTCCTCGCGGCTGTTCAAGGGCGGTGCCTTGTCGAGGTAAAGACGGCTGGCATACAGCGCCAGCGTATAGTCGGTGAGTTTGCGAGTTATCAACAGGTCAGCGTTGGGGCGGTCCAGATGGATGCTGATTTCAGCTTCGCGGTTGAGAATGCTGACAAAGCGCGGTACCGCCACCAGCTCCACTTCCAGCCCAGGGTAGCGCTCAAATAACCCGCGCAGCCGCGAAGTGATGAACATGATCCCGATACCTTCAGTTACGCCAAGACGGATCTTCCCCATAGGGGCGATGGCCTGGGTGATTTCTTCCTGCGCCAACAATGCGGTATTTTCCATGGCTTCGGCGTGCCTGAGCAGCGCTTGGCCGGCGGGCGTCAGTTCGTAGCCCTGGGCGTTTTGCACAAACAGCGCTGCGCCAAGGTGCTGCTCGATGCTTTCAATATGGCGGGCGACGGTGCTGTGGGTCGTGTTCAGGCGCTTGGCGGCCGTCAGCAGGCGCCCGCTGCGCTGCAGCTCCAGAAAGTAGCGCATGTCATTCCAGTCGAACATGCCATCCCCCAAGCGATAGTGATGAACGGGCTGTGCAAAAACGCACAAGCCATGGGTGAAATCACGCGTTTCAAACTCGAAAATAATCAATACGATGGAGCAAGACAAGAACAATAAAAGGCGAGGTGATGGATGCCATCAGCCAATAAAGTGTACGACTTCATCGTCGTGGGCGCCGGACCTGCGGGCTCCGTGCTGGCCAACCGGCTGTCTGCCGACCCCCGTCACAGCGTGTTGCTGCTCGAGGCGGGTGGGCAAGATAACTACCCGTGGATTCATATCCCTGTGGGTTACCTGTATTGCATCGGCAACCCGCGTACCGACTGGTGTTTCAAAACCGAGGCACAGGCCGGCTTACAAGGTCGCAGCCTGAGTTATCCCCGGGGCAAGGTGCTGGGCGGCAGTTCGTCGATCAACGGCATGATCTATATGCGCGGCCAGGCGGGCGATTACGACCGTTGGGCCGAGCAGGGCAATACTGGCTGGGCCTGGAACGATGTCCTCCCGCTGTTCAAACGCAGCGAAAAACACTTTGCCGGCAACGGCGACCTGCATGGCGGTGATGGCGAATGGCGGGTTGAGCAACAGCGTTATACCTGGCCCATTCTGGATGCGTTTCGTGACGCGGCTGCACAAAGCGGGATTGCCAGCGTCAGCGACTTCAACGGTGGTGACAATCAGGGCTGTGGATACTTTCAGGTCAATCAACGATCCGGTGTGCGCTGGAATGCTTCCAAGGCATTTTTGCGCCCGGTGCTTAAACGCCCGAACCTGACCGTATTGACCGATGTTCAGGTCGATAAAGTGCTGCTTGAGAACGGCCGGGCGACGGATGTCAGCGCTCGCTGGCAAGGTGCCGAGCACCGCTTCGCGGCGGGTCGCGAGATTATCTTGTGCGCGGGCTCCATTGGCTCTCCGGGGATCTTGCAGCGCTCGGGTATCGGCCCGCGGCCCCTGCTGGAAAGCTTGGGGATAACTGTGCAGCGCGAGTTGCCTGGCGTGGGTGGCAACCTGCAGGACCATCTGCAACTGCGGCTGATTTTCAAACTGACCAAGGCCCGTACCCTAAACCAGGTGGCCAATAGCCTGTGGGGAAAAGTAGGCATGGGCCTGCGGTATGCCTACGATCGCAGTGGCCCTTTGGCCATGGCGCCAAGTCAGTTGGGCGCGTTCGTTAAGTCCGACCCTGATCAGCCCTCGGCCAACTTGCAGTACCACGTTCAGCCGCTGTCCCTTGAGCGCTTTGGCGAACCGCTGCACACCTTCCCTGCTTTTACGGCTTCAGTGTGCAATTTGCGTCCTAAAAGCCGGGGCCGGGTCGATATCAGTTCGGCCAACCCAGATGACGCGCCGCTGATCGACCCCAATTATCTGAGCCATCCTGACGATTTAAGGGTCGCGGCAGATGCGATTCGCCTGACCCGGCGTATCGTGTCTCGCCCTGCCCTGCAGGCCTTTACGCCCGAGGAATACCTTCCGGGCAAGGATCTGCAAACGGAGCAAGAGCTGTACGAAGCTGCCGCCCGTATTGGTACGACTATCTTTCACCCGGTGGGAACCTGCCGCATGGGCCAGGACGCCGAGGCAGTGGTCGATGCCCAATTACGCGTTCATGGTGTCGCGGGTTTAAGGGTGGCAGACGCATCGATCATGCCGAGCATCGTGTCGGGTAATACCTGTTCACCGACCCTGATGATTGGCGAAAAAGCCGCGCAGTTAATTCTGCAAACGTTGAATGACGCGCAGGACAAAACAGCAGGCGTTAGCCGCGCGGTAGTAGCACCGGTCGCCTGAACGCGATCGTGGTTTCGGGCGCAGTCATCCGGAACCGACAGTGGACAACAACAATAATCACTGTGGCCCACAGGGCTGAGGACATTGAACATGTCAGACGCAATTGCACAACAGGCGGCTCCCGCCAAGGCAACAACCGGCCGGGAAGAGCGCAAGATTATTTTTGCCTCATCCCTCGGGACTGTCTTCGAGTGGTATGACTTTTTCTTGTATGGCGCTTTGGCGACCGTGCTCAGCAAGCAATTCTTTGCCGGGGTGAACGACACTACAGCGTTCATTTTTGCCTTGATGGCCTTTGCTGCCGGTTTTTTGGTCAGACCGTTCGGGGCACTGGTGTTTGGCCGATTGGGCGACATGATCGGGCGTAAATACACATTCCTCATGACCATTATTCTGATGGGCTTATCGACCTTTGCTGTCGGCCTGCTACCTACCTATACCAGTATCGGCATTGCGGCCCCAATCATGCTGGTGTTGTTGCGCATGCTCCAAGGGCTGGCGCTGGGCGGAGAATATGGTGGCGCCGCTACCTACGTGGCCGAGCACGCCGCTCCCGGCAAGCGCGGTTTCAATACCAGCTGGATTCAATCCACCGCCACACTGGGTCTGTTGCTCTCGTTGGTGGTTGTACTGAGCTGCCGTTACCTGACCGGAGACCAGTTTGAGGTCTGGGGCTGGCGCCTGCCGTTCCTGCTGTCCATTGTGCTGCTGGGCATCTCGACCTGGATTCGTATGAGCATGCACGAGTCGCCGGCGTTTGTGAAAATGAAGGCCGAAGGTAAAACCAGCAAATCGCCGATCCGTGAGTCGTTCGGCAAATGGGAAAACCTCAAGATCGTATTGATTGCGCTGTTCGGGATCAACGCCGGCCAAGCCGTGACCTTCTATACGGCGCAGTTCTACGTGCTGTTCTTCCTCACGCAGATGCTCAAGATTGACCCGGCCCAGGCCAACATGTTGCTGATTATCAGTGTGATCATCGGTGCACCGTTCTTTATCTTCTTCGGCTGGCTATCGGACAAGGTGGGGCGCAAACCGATTTTGATGCTTGGCCTGTTGCTGGCCACAGTGCTGTATTTCCCGTTGTTCAAAGGCCTGAGCCATTACGCCAACCCGCAGATCGACACCGCCAGCCGCCAGTCACCGATTGTGGTGATGGCCGATCCGTCCACCTGCACCTTCCAGTTTGACCCGGTAGGCAAGGCGCGTTTTGACAGCCCGTGTGACAAGGTCAAAACCTTCCTCGTGAAACAGGGGTTGCCGTACACCTCTCAGGCCGTCGCATCCGGGTCTGAGGTGATGGTCTCGGTGGGTGAGCAACAGATCAAGGGCTTTGACGAGGCCGCCATGCGTGCGGCGATCACCGAGGCGGGCTACCCGGCCAAAGCTGATCCAAGCATGGTGAACCAGCCGATGGTGGTACTGATCATGGTGCTGCTGACCCTTATTGCCACCATGACCTATGGCCCGCTGGCCGCGGTGATGGTCGAACTGTTCCCGACCCGCATCCGCTACACCTCAATGTCCCTGCCGTACCACATTGGTAATGGCTGGTTTGGTGGCTTCCTGCCAACGGTGTCATTTGCGCTGGTGGTCTACACCGGGGATATCTTCTACGGCCTGTGGTATCCGGTGGTGATTACCGGGGTCAGCCTGGTGGTGGGCCTGCTGTGCCTCAAGGAGACCAGGAACGTGGATATCGATAAGGTCTAAAGCGGGCTTCTACAGGGATTTACCTGAATCCCAGACACAAAAAAACCGGCGTATAAGCCGGTTTTTTTATGTGCTTAGAAAAACTTATGCACGTTTTTCGCTAAAAAAACTGTTGAAGAAATAAGTATCTAAATCATCAGGTTACGACTGTTTTTAGAAATAAATCCAAAACTTGTGCACAACTTATCCACAATTTGCTTAGCTCACAATCGTCTCAACCCGCGCAGCCAGTGGCGGCAGTGAGCCCATGTCTCGCTGAGTCTGTTCGTTCCAGGCTTGAACCCGGTCGTTCAGCTCGGCAATCGCACGCGGGCCAGTGCCGTTGGCGTACATCGGCTCACCAATCACCAGCTCAATCGTACCGGGCTTTTTAGCCCAGCCGGTCTTGGGCCAGTACTTGCCAGCATTGTGGGCAATCGGCAGTACCGGTAGCTCGGCGTTGACCGCCAAGGCCGTACCACCGCGGGAGAACTTGCCCACCTGGCCAAACGGTACGCGGGTGCCTTCCGGGAAGATCAGTACCCAGATGTTGTCCTTGAGCAGCTCGTCACCCTTTTTGGCGATGTGCTTGAGCGCCGCCTTGGGGTTGTCGCGATCGATGGCAATCGGGCGCAGCATGGCCATCGCCCAGCCAAAAAACGGCACGTACAGCAGCTCGCGCTTGAGTACCTGGCTCAACGGCTGAAAGTAGGCCGAGAGAAAAAACGTCTCCCAGGTACTTTGGTGGTTGGCCAGAATCACGCAGGGCTGCTGCGGGATGTTTTCTGCACCCGTCACGCGAACGTCAATTTTCAAAAACACTCGCGTCAGCCACAGCGCGCAGCGGCACCAGTACACGTTAATAAACCGATAACGCGCACGGAACGGCAAAAAAGGGGCGACAAAAAAGCTCAGCGAGCACCACAGCAGAGAGCTGGTGCCCAGCAGCAGGTAAAAGAAGAAGGTTCTGATGGCCTGCAGGATCGACATAGCGACTTTTACCGTTGCGGATAAAGCACGACTGAACAACCCAAAACGCAGAGTGATGGGGAGTGTTCAAACCTGCTCTATTTGTGGATAAGTTCTGCGGCAACTGCCGCCAGATCGTCAAATATTAGGGTATTAACCGGTAATGATTTGGCCAAAGTTTGTAGGCCTTTTCCGGTTTTTACCAAAACGGGCTGAGAATCGACGGCTTGTGCAGCCTGCAAGTCACCCAAACTGTCACCGACAAACCAACATTGGGCCAAATCAGCGCCGTAATGTGTGGCAATCGTTTGCAACATGCCCGGCTTGGGTTTGCGGCACGCACAGCCCTCGTCGGGACCGTGGGGGCAATAAACGATCAACCCGACCTCGCCTCCCTGCTCTGCCACCAGCGCCCGTAAACGGGCGTGCATGGCGTCCAGCGTGGCGACATCGTAATAGCCGCGGGCAATGCCGGACTGGTTGGTCGCGATGGCGACTGTCCAGCCGGCCTTGCTCAACTGCGCAATGGCCTCGATCGCGCCGGGGAGCGGGATCCACTCCTCGACTGACTTGATGTAAGCGTCGGAGTCGTAATTGATCACTCCGTCCCGATCGAGAATCAGCAGTTTCAACGGTAACCCCTTAGCCCAGCAGTGAAATATCGGCAACGCCCAGGAACAGGCCGCGCAAGCGCGCCAACAATGCGTAGCGGTTAGCCCGCACGCTAGGGTCTTCAGCGTTGACCATCACCGCTTCAAAGAACGCATCCACTGGCTCGCGCAGCGAAGCCAGACGGGTCAGGGCCTCGTTGTACTGACGGGCAGCAGCCATTGGCTGAACGGCTTCGTCGGCTTTCTGGATGGCCGAGAACAGCGAGAACTCACTGGCATTGTCGAAATAACGGGCTTCAACATGAGTTGAAACCGTGCCTTCAACCTTGCTCAGCAAGTTCGATACACGCTTGTTCACAGCGGCCAGGGCAGCAGCTTCCGGCAATTGACGGAAGGCTTGAACGGCTTGTACCCGCTGATCGAAATCCAGCGCCGAAGTCGGGTTGAGGGCACGTACCGAGAGGTAAGTGGCCACGTCCACGCCTTCGTCTTCGTAACGCGCACGCAGGCGGTCGAAGATGAATTCCAGTACCTGATCCGCCAAACCGGCTGACTTGATCTTGGCACCGAAAGCGCTGACAGCGAATTTCACGGCTTCAGTCAGGTCGAGGTCGAGTTTTTTGTCGATCAGGATGCGCAAGATACCCAGCGCGGCACGACGCAGTGCATACGGGTCTTTGCTGCCGGTCGGCAGCATGCCGATGCCGAAAATGCCCACCAGGGTGTCGAGCTTGTCAGCGATGGCCACCGCAGCACCGGTCAGGGTGCCTGGCAACTCAGCGCCAGCGCCACGCGGCATGTACTGCTCGTTCAGCGCCAGTGCAACGTCTTCTGGCTCGCCATCGTTGAGGGCGTAGTAGTAGCCGGCAATGCCTTGCATCTCCGGGAACTCGCCGACCATTTCAGTGGCCAGGTCGCACTTGGACAGCATACCTGCACGGGCTGCGCGCGATGCGTCGCCGCCAATGCGCGGAGCAATGAATGCCGCCAGTTTGGAAACGCGCTCGGCCTTGTCGTAAACGCTGCCCAGTTGAGCCTGGAACACCACGTTTTGCAGGCGCAAGTTGAAGCTTTCGAGCGTCTGCTTCTTGTCTTGCTTGAAGAAGAACTCGGCATCGGTCAGACGTGGGCGAACCACTTTCTCGTTACCCGAGACGATCTGCTGCGGGTCTTTGCTCTCGATGTTGGCCACGGTAATAAAACGCGGGAGCAACTTGCCATCAACGTCCAGCAGGCAGAAATACTTCTGGTTGTCCTGCATGGTGGTGATGAGGGCTTCTTGCGGTACATCCAGGAAGCGTTCTTCAAACGAGCACACCAGCGGGACCGGCCACTCAACCAGTGCGGTCACTTCGTCGAGCAGGCCAAGCGGCACGATGGCAGTACCTTCCTGCATCGTCGCCAGCTCGGCCACGCGCTTGGAGATCAGCTCACGACGCTCATTGAAGTCTGCCAGCACGTAGGCTTTGCGCAGGTCTTCGAGGTAGTTGGCCGGCGCGGTGATACGCACGTTTTCCGGATGGTGGAAACGGTGACCACGGGAATCGCGACCCGATTTTTGCGCGAGGATCGTGCAATCGATCACTTCATCGCCCAGCAGCATGACCAGCCATTGGGTTGGACGCACGAACTCGACCTTGCGAGCACCCCAGCGCATGCGCTTGGGGATTGGCAGATCATTGAGCGAGTCTTCAACGATGGTCGGCAGCAGGCTGGCGGTCGGCTTGCCGACGATCACCTGGCTGAAACGCAGTTTCGGGCCGCTCTGATCGATTTCGCTCAGCTCAACGCCGCACTTCTTGGCAAAACCAAGAGCTGCTTGTGTCGGGTTGCCTTCAGCATCGAACGCTGCCTGACGCGGCGGGCCGTCGATGTTGATGCTGCGGTCCGGTTGCTGGATTTCGAGCTGGGTCAGCAGCACGGCCAGACGACGCGGTGCGGCGTAGACTTTTTTGGCGCTGAAGCTCAGACCTGCAGCTTGCAGGCCTTTTTCAATCCCGGCCAGGAATGCATCTGCCAAGGTATTGAGGGCTTTTGGCGGCAGTTCTTCAGTGCCCAGTTCAACCAGAAAATCTTGAGCACTCATTGTGCAGCCTCCAACTTAGCCAACACTTCATCACGCAAATCAGGTGGAGCCATCGGGAAGCCCAGCTTGGCGCGAGCTTCGAGATAGGCCTGCGCCACGGCACGGGCCAAGGTACGCACACGCAATATGTACTGCTGACGCGCGGTCACGGAAATGGCCCGGCGAGCATCCAGCAAGTTGAAGGTGTGGGACGCCTTGAGCACCATTTCGTAGCTTGGCAACGGCAGCGGCTGGTCGAGTTCGATCAGGCGCTTGGCTTCGCTTTCGTAGAAATCGAACAGCTCGAACAGTTTGTCGACGTTGGCGTGTTCGAAGTTGTAGGTCGACTGCTCGACCTCGTTCTGATGGAACACATCGCCGTAAGTCACTTTGCCGAACGGGCCGTCAGTCCATACCAGGTCGTAGACGGAATCTACGCCCTGCAGGTACATCGCCAGACGCTCAAGGCCGTAGGTGATTTCACCGGTAACCGGGTAGCACTCAATGCCGCCTACTTGCTGGAAGTAAGTGAACTGGGTGACTTCCATACCGTTGAGCCAGATTTCCCAGCCCAGGCCCCAGGCGCCCAGTGTTGGCGACTCCCAGTTGTCTTCCACGAAACGGATGTCGTGAACCAGCGGGTCCAGGCCGATATGTTTCAGCGAACCCAGGTACAGCTCCTGGAAGTTAGGCGGGTTTGGCTTCAATACCACCTGGAACTGGTAGTAGTGCTGCAAACGGTTCGGGTTTTCGCCGTAGCGGCCGTCAGTCGGGCGACGACTGGGCTGCACATAAGCGGCGTTCCAGGTTTCTGGGCCCAGGGAGCGCAAAAACGTGGCGGTATGGAATGTGCCGGCGCCCACTTCCATATCGTAGGGCTGAAGCACCACACAACCTTGCTCGGCCCAGTATTGCTGGAGGGCGAGGATCAAGTCTTGGAAGGTACGCACTGCTGGCGTAGGCTGGCTCACAAATTCACCTGTTTCTTGGGCTGCGATTTAAAGAGCGGGAGTATACCCGATTCGGTCGCGCCTCCACCCTTTGGAGCCTATATGGCACGTTGTTTCTGGTGTTCAGAAGACCCGCTGTATGTGGCGTATCACGATCAAGAGTGGGGCGTGCCGTTGCGCGATGCGCATGGGCTGTTCGAGTTGTTATTGCTCGAAGGGTTCCAGGCGGGTTTGTCCTGGATCACGGTTTTAAAGAAGCGCGAACACTATCGCAAGGTGATGTTCGGCTTCGATGTGCAGCGTTTGGCGGCCATGACTGATGCCGAAATAGAGGCGCTGTTGCTCGATCCGGGGATTATCCGCAACCGTCTCAAGGTGGCTGGCGCACGGCGCAATGCCCTGGCCTGGCTGGCGCTGGAGGACCCCGTCGAGTTTTTATGGTCGTTTGTGGGCGGCAAGCCGAAGATCAACCACTTCACCGAGCGCCATGAATTCCCGGCGGTTACGCCGCAGGCTGAGGCCATGAGCAAAGCCCTGAAAAAAGCCGGGTTTACGTTCGTCGGCCCGACCATTTGCTACGCCTTCATGCAGGCCAGCGGGATGGTCATGGACCACGCCACCTCGTGCGACCGTTACGCCGAACTGGCAAACGGCGGTTAGAATGCTGGCCTATTGCATTGAACCCTGTAGCCGCTGCCGAAGGCTGCGATAAGGTCCGAAGGACCTACAACAGTGAGGCTGCTGCGCACCCTGTCGCAGCCTCGTTCCTCGTCAGCGGCTACATAGTCGTTTTGTTTTGAATGGGAAAACCCTGTGGAAAAGTTTAAAGGCGCCTTGCTGGTCGGGGCTTTGCGATTGTTTGCCATGCTCCCGTGGGGTGCAGTGCAGCGCGTGGGGTCGGCCATTGGCTGGTTGATGTGGAAACTGCCCAATCGATCGCGCGATGTCGTGCGTATCAACCTGGCCAAGTGCTTCCCCGAGATGGACCCGGTCGCCCGCGAACAACTGGTGGGCCAAAGCCTCAAGGACATCGGCAAAAGCCTGACCGAGAGCGCTTGCGCCTGGATCTGGCCGGCCCAGCGTTCGATCGACCTGGTGCGTGAAGTCGAAGGGCTGGACGTGCTTAAGGACGCCCTGGCTTCAGGCAAGGGCGTGGTCGGCATCACCAGCCACCTGGGCAACTGGGAAGTGCTCAACCACTTCTACTGCAGCCAGTGCAAACCGATCATTTTTTACCGCCCGCCCAAACTCAAGGCCGTTGATGAATTGCTGCGCAAACAGCGCGTGCAACTGGGCAACCGCGTGGCCGCATCGACCAAAGAGGGCATTCTGAGTGTCATCAAGGAAGTGCGCAAAGGCGGTCAGGTCGGTATTCCGGCTGACCCGGAACCTGCAGAGTCGGCCGGTATTTTTGTGCCGTTCCTGGGCACCATGGCCCTGACCAGCAAATTTGTGCCGAACATGCTGGCGGGTGGCAAAGCGGTCGGGGTGTTCCTGCACGCCTTGCGCCTGCCAGACGGTTCGGGCTTTAAAGTGATCCTGGAAGCGGCACCCGAAGAGATGTACAGCACCGACACGGCAACCTCGTGCGCGGCCATGAGCCAGGTGGTGGAGAAATATGTGCGGGCTTACCCGAGTCAGTACATGTGGAGCATGAAGCGCTTCAAAAAACGTCCACCGGGTGAGGCACGCTGGTACTGAAACGGATGAAACCTTGTGGGAGCGAGCCTGCTCGCTCCCACATTAGATCTGCAGTGTCATGAGGCTTTATCCAGCTTCTTCAAAAATACCGTCATTTCTTTCTCGGCCTGTTTGTCGCCATGGGCCTGGGCCGCTGCAATCCCCTGCTCCCACGCCGTGCGCGCGGCTACACGATCGCCGGCTGCCAACTGCGCCTTGCCCAGCAACTTCCAGGCTGCCGAATACTTGGGGTCAAACGTCACACAACGTTGCAGGTGCTCCGCCGCCTTGAGGTTATCCCCAAGGTCGAGGTAGCCCTTGCCCAGACCAAAGCGCAGCAATGAGTTATCCACACCCTTGGCCAGCATTTTTTCCAGCGAATCGAGCATCCCTGACTCCTTTTCCTGTTAGAAAAAACTCAATCCCACGTGGAACAGCTTCTCCACGTCGCGAATATGCTTTTTATCCACAAGGAACAAAATAACGTGGTCGCCAGCATTGATGATGGTGGCGTCGTGGGCAATCAGCACTTCTTCGTCACGAATGATCGCGCCAATCGTGGTGCCTGGTGGCAGATGGATTTCGCCGATGCTGCGGCCAATCACCTTGCTCGATTTCGAATCACCGTGGGCAATGGCCTCGATGGCCTCCGCCGCGCCCCGGCGCAATGAGTGCACGCTGACGATATCGCCACGGCGCACGTGGGCCAGCAAGGTGCCGATGGTGGCCAGCTGCGGGCTGATAGCGATGTCGATTTCGCCACCCTGAATCAAATCCACATAGGCCGGGTTGTTGATGATGGTCATCACCTTCTTCGCGCCCAGACGTTTAGCCAGCAGCGACGACATGATGTTGGCTTCGTCGTCGTTGGTCAGGGCCAGAAACAGGTCGGCATCCGCGATGTTCTCTTCGAGCATCAGGTCACGGTCCGAAGCGCTGCCTTGCAGCACCACGGTGCTGTCCAGGGTGTCGGACAGATAGCGGCAACGCGCAGCATTCATCTCGATGATCTTGACCTGATAACGGCTTTCGATGGCCTCGGCCAGACGTTCGCCGATCTGACCGCCGCCGGCAATGACAATGCGTTTGTAGCTCTCGTCGAGGCGGCGCATTTCGCTCATCACTGCGCGAATGTTTGCCTTGGCTGCGATGAAAAACACCTCATCGTCGGCCTCAATAATAGTGTCCCCACGAGGCGTAATCGGCCGGTCACGCCGGAAAATAGCCGCTACCCGCGTATCTACATTCGGCATGTGTTCGCGCAGCTGGCGCAGTTGCTGACCAATCAGCGGGCCACCGTAGTACGCCTTGACCGCGACCAATTGTGCTTTGCCTCCGGCGAAGTCGATCACCTGCAAGGCGCCGGGGTGTTCGATCAGGCGCTTGATGTAGTTGGTGACCACTTGCTCGGGGCTGATCAATACGTCGACCGGGATCGCATCGTTATCGAACAGCTCTTCGCCGCGTGTCAGATACGCCGCCTCGCGCACCCGGGCGATTTTGGTCGGGGTGTGAAACAGCGTGTAGGCCACTTGGCACGCGACCATGTTGGTCTCGTCGCTGTTGGTCACCGCCACCAGCATGTCGGCGTCATCCGCCCCTGCCTGGCGCAGTACATTGGGCAGCGAGGCGCGGCCCTGCACGGTACGGATATCGAGGCGATCACCCAGGTCGCGCAGGCGATCACCGTCGGTGTCGACCACAGTAATATCGTTAGCCTCGCTGGCCAGATGCTCGGCCAGCGTGCCGCCCACTTGTCCGGCACCGAGGATGATGATTTTCATGCCGTCATTCCCTGTTCAAACCATTAGCCGCGAGCTGCAGCGATCTTGATCAATTTGGCGTAATAGAAACCGTCGTGCCCGCCCTCTTGTGCCAGCAACTGGCGACCGTGGGGCTGCTTGATGCCGAACTGCCCTGCGATATCCAGCTCCCGTGCGCCCGGGGTGCGGGCAAGGAAGGCTTCGATCACTTCGGTGTTTTCGGTCGGCAACGTCGAGCACGTGGCATAGAGCAAGATGCCACCGACTTCCAGCGTTGGCCACATCGCGTCCAGCAGTTCGCCTTGCAAGGTGGCGAGTGCGGCGATGTCATCCGGTTGGCGGGTCAGCTTGATGTCCGGGTGGCGGCGGATCACCCCGGTGGCCGAGCACGGAGCATCGAGCAGGATGCGCTGGAATGGCTTGCCGTCCCACCAGGCAGCGGTGTCGCGGCCATCGGCGGCGATCAGCTCGGCGCTCAGGCCCAGACGCTCAAGGTTCTCGCGCACACGCACCAGGCGCTTGGCTTCCAGATCAACCGCGACCACGCCGGCCAGTGCAGGTTCGACTTCCAGGATGTGGCAAGTCTTGCCGCCCGGTGCGCAGCAGGCGTCGAGTACGCGCTGGCCCGGCGCCAGGTCCAGCAGGTCGGCGGCCAGTTGTGCGGCCTCGTCCTGCACGCTGATCCAGCCTTCGGCAAAGCCCGGCAGATTGCGCACATCGCACGCCTGGGCCAGCACGATACCGTCCTGGCTGTAGACGCACGGCTGGGCTTCGATATCGACGTCGACCAGCAATTGCAGGTACGCGTCGCGGGTTTTATGGCGACGGTTAACCCGCAAAATCATTGGTGGGTGTGCGTTGTTGGCCGCGCAAATGGCTTCCCATTGCTCAGGCCAGAATGCCTTGAGGGATTTTTGCAGCCAGCGCGGGTGGGCGGTACGTACCACCGGGTCGTGCTCAAGCTCGGCCAGCAAGGCTTCGCTCTCGCGCTGGGCGTTGCGCAGTACGGCGTTGAGCAGGGCTTTGGCCCACGGCTTTTTCAGCTTGTCGGCGCAGCCTACGGTTTCGCCGATGGCAGCGTGGGCCGGAATGCGGGTATAGAGCAGTTGATACAAACCCACCAGCAGCAGTGCTTCAACATCGGCGTCAGCGGCCTTGAACGGCTTTTGCAGCAGCTTGTTGGCCAGCGCCGACAAGCGTGGGTGCCAGCGTGCGGTGCCGAACGCCAGGTCCTGGGTCAGGCCGCGATCGCGCACCTCAACCTTGTCCAGTTGCAGCGGCAAGGAGCTGTTGAGCGATGCTTTGCCGTTCAGCACTGCAGTCAGTGCCTTGGCGGCGGCCAGACGAGGGTTCATTGCGCGTTTTCCGTTTGACCGAGGGTGATGCCGACAGCGAATTTCTCACGGCGACTGTTGAAAAAATCACTGAAGTTCAGCGCTTTGCCGCCAGGCAATTGCAGGCGAGTGAGGCACAGCGCGCCTTCACCGCAGCCGACGATCAGGCCGTCTTTGCTGGCAGCAATAATTTGCCCCGGCGCGCCGTTGGCGTCCGCTACGGTGGCGGCCAGCACTTTCAGGGCTTCGCCACTGAGCGTGCTGTGGCAAACCGGCCATGGGTTAAAGGCACGAATCAGGCGTTCCAGCTCAACAGCCGGGCGGCTCCAGTCGATGCGAGCTTCGTCTTTGTTCAGCTTGTGGGCGTAGGTCGCCAGGCTGTCGTCTTGCACCTCGCCTTGCAGCGTACCGGCTGCCAGACCGGCAATGGCCTGGATGACGGCGGGCGGGCCCAGCTCGGCGAGGCGGTCGTGCAGGCTGCCGCCGGTGTCGTCGGCGCTGATTGGGGTGACGGACTTGAGCAGCATGGGGCCGGTGTCCAGACCCGCCTCCATGCGCATCACGGTCACGCCGCTTTCACTGTCGCCTGCTTCGATGGCGCGCTGGATCGGCGCGGCCCCACGCCAGCGTGGCAGCAGCGACGCGTGGCTGTTGATGCAGCCCAGGCGCGGAATATCCAGTACCACTTGCGGCAGGATCAGGCCGTAGGCCACCACCACCAGCAAGTCCGGCTTGAGGGCAGCCAGTTCGGCCTGGGCCTCAGGGGCACGCAGGGTTGGTGGCTGCATCACCGTGATGTTGTGTTCCAGCGCCAGCTGCTTGACCGGGCTTGGCATCAGCTTTTGCCCGCGCCCGGCCGGACGATCCGGTTGGGTGTAAACCGCGACGATCTCGTAAGGCGTGTTCAGCAGTGCCTTGAGGTGTTCGGCGGCGAATTCTGGGGTGCCAGCAAAGACGATGCGCAATGGCTCAGTCATGGATTACTCACTTGGAATGGGGGGGAGAGTCCTGCGAGATACCTGTAGCCGCTGACAAGGAACGAGGCTGCGATCGGGTGCGAAGCGGCCGCCAATCAGACGACTCGGTGTGTCAGCGGCATTCAGGGCGCGGGTTTTACGGCTGCTACGCACCCGATCGCAGCCTTCGTTCCTCGTCAGCGACTACAAGAGCAGCGCTGACCTCAGAGAACCGATCAAGCGTTCTGGCGGTGCAGTTTTTCCAGCTTCTTCTTGATCCGGTCACGCTTGAGCGTAGACAGATAATCGACGAACAGCTTGCCGTTGAGGTGGTCGCACTCATGCTGAATGCACACCGCCAGCAGGCCTTCGGCAATCAGCTCGAAAGGCTTGCCGTCACGGTCCAGGGCCTTGATCTTGACGCGCTGCGGGCGATCAACGTTCTCGTAGTAACCCGGTACCGAAAGGCAGCCTTCCTGGTACTGGCCCATCTCGTCGGTCAGGGTCTCGAACTCGGGGTTGATAAACACCATCGGTTCGCTGCGGTCTTCACTCAGGTCCATGACCACGATGCGTTTGTGGACGTTGACCTGAGTGGCGGCCAGGCCGATGCCCGGCGCCTCGTACATGGTTTCAAACATGTCATCGATCAATTGACGGACTTCGTCGTCCACAACCGTCACAGGTTTGGCGATGGTGCGCAGTCGCGAGTCCGGGAATTCGAGGATGTTTAAAATAGCCATAAGTTTGATTGGTGCACTGTGTGAAAGATTCAAAAACGGTTGTCAGGTGGGTCCTGTGGACTCGAGCAACCTGTGCAAAACGTCTCCTTCAGAGAGAACCCGCTCGGGCTCTGGCGTTTCACGCGAGCGCACATAATAAAGGGATTCACCCGCGGATGAAACGACTAGCTGCCGTGCTGCACGGCCGCATGTCTCAATTTGAAACCAACGTGCGCAGCCTCTGTACGACGTTCAACTAAGGTTGGGTTTCTACATTCGATTTCAAGGGTCGCCCGGGTGCTCAATCCGGCGTTTCTCATCGTTTTCCAAACAACTTGTTAACAGACTTATCCACAGCTTGTTCTTTGCGTTTCGATAAAAAACAGATCAAGGATGATCCCATGCCGCTGTCAGATTTTTCTCCGGCCGAGCTGGAAGCCCGGTTGCGCCTGCAACGCTTGCCCGAGGTTGGGCCACGTCGCTATTACACCCTCTTCAGAGCCTTCGGCTCGGCCAGTTCGGCGCTTAGCGCGCCGGCCAGTGCATGGACCGCCCTGGGGCTCCCCGCCGCCAGTGCCCAGGCGCGGCGCAGCCCTGAAGTTCGCGATGGCGCCAGCGCTGCATTGCGCTGGCTTGAGGGCTCCAGCCATCATGTGCTGCTGCACGACCATGCCGATTACCCGGCACTATTGAGTGAGCTAAGCGATGCGCCGCCGGTGTTATTTGTGGCCGGTGACCCTTCCATACTGGAAAAACCGCAGTTGGCAATGGTCGGTAGCCGACGCGCCTCACGGCCGGGTCTGGACACGACCTCAGCCTTTTCCCGCAGCCTGGCCGGTGCCGGTTTTGTGATCACCAGCGGGCTGGCGCTGGGGGTAGATGGCGCGGCGCATCAAGCGGCGCTGGACGTCGGCGGGCAGACGGTGGGGGTATTGGGCACCGGCCTGCAAAAACTTTATCCACAGCGCCACCGCGCCCTGGCGGACGCGATGATTGCGAGTGGCAGCGCGGTGGTTTCGGAGTTCCCTCTGGATGCCGGGCCGCAGGCGGCCAACTTCCCGCGGCGTAATCGAATCATCAGCGGTTTGTCACTTGGGGTGCTGGTGGTCGAAGCCAGCGTGGCCAGCGGTTCGCTGATCACCGCCCGCCTGGCCGCCGAGCAGGGGCGCGAGGTGTACGCAATACCCGGCTCAATCCACCACCCCGGTGCGCGGGGTTGTCATCAATTGATCCGCGATGGCGCCACGCTGGTCGAGACGGTCGAACATATTCTGGAAGGCCTGCGTGGCTGGCGCTCAATGCCGTTATCCACAGCGGATTCGTTTACGCCAAGCTGTCATCCATTAGTGCAACTGTTGCAGGCAGCGCCTTACACCAGCGAAGCACTGGTCAGCGCCAGCGGTTGGGAGTTGCCCCGATTGCTGGCCGCCCTCACCGAACTTGAGCTGGAGGGGCGTGTGGTGCTGGAGGGTGGGCGTTGGTTTGCTCGCGCCAGCTAAGTACACTGCGCACAGTACATATCTGGAGACATTCAATGATCAGCACCTGGCGCGTCCAACAAGCTGCAAGAGCCATTCGCGCAGGCGCGGTGATTGCTTATCCGACCGAGGCAGTCTGGGGTTTGGGCTGCAACCCGTGGGATGAAGAGGCGGTCGAGCGGTTGCTGGCGATCAAATCGCGGCCTGTGGATAAAGGCCTGATTCTTGTGGCAGACAACATTCACCAGTTCGACTTTCTGTTTGAAGATTTCCCGCAGGAATGGCTCGACCGTATGGCCAGCACCTGGCCGGGGCCGAACACCTGGCTGGTGCCGCATCAGGGCTTGCTGCCCGAGTGGATCACTGGCGTGCATGACACCGTGGCGTTGCGCGTGAGCGATCACCCGCAGGTGCGAGAGCTGTGCGCGTTGGTGGGACCGGTTGTATCGACTTCGGCCAACCCTGCGGGCTTGCCTGCTGCGCGTACACGGTTAAAAGTTGAGCAGTACTTCCGTGGGCAGATCGATCATGTGCTGGGCGGTAATCTGGGCGGGCGTAAAAACCCGAGCATGATCCGCGACCTGGCCACCGGCAAGGTGGTTCGCCCGTCTTAAAAAGCACTCCCATCCTTGTGGGAGCGAGCCTGCTCGCGAAGGTCCTTAACGATAGCGCGTTCACTGGATAAACGCGGCGCTCTTGAGGCTTTCGCGAGCAGGCTCGCTCCCACGGGGGAGTGATCAATCGAGGTGTTTTTATTAAGGCAACAAAATCGTCGAACCCGTGGTGCGACGTGCCGACAACTCAGTCTGCGCCCTGGCCGCATCGCTCAGCGCAAAACGCTGGCTGATATCGACCTTGATGCTGCCACTGCGAATCATCCCAAACAGTTCATCGGCCATTTTTTGCAGGTTTTCGGTGTTATTGGCGTACGTAGCCAGTGTCGGCCGGGTGACGTACAGCGAACCCTTCTGCGACAAAATCCCCAGGTTCACGCCCGTCACTGCGCCAGAGGCATTACCAAAGCTGACCATCAGCCCGCGAGGTGCCACGCAGTCCAGAGAGGTCAGCCAGGTGTCCTTGCCGACACCGTCGTAGACCACCGGGCACTTCTTGCCGTCGGTCAATTCCAGTACCCGCTTGGCTACATCTTCATGGCTGTAATCGATGGTTTCCCACGCGCCCAGCGCTTTGGCGTGAGCGGCTTTTTCGGCTGAACTGACGGTGCCGATCAGTTTTACGCCCAACGCTTTGGCCCATTGGCAGGCAATCGAACCGACGCCACCGGCGGCGGCATGAAACAAGATAGTTTCGCCACCTTTGAGCTCGTAGGTCTGACGCAGCAAGTACTGTGTTGTCAGCCCTTTCAGCATCACAGCGGCGGCCAGTTCAAACGAAATGTCATCGGGCAGCTTCACCACGTTCGCGGCGGGCAATACATGCAGCTCGCTGTAGGCACCCAGCGGGCCGGTTCCGTAAGCCACGCGGTCGCCGACTTTAACGGTGTGCACTTCACTGCCCACCGCATCAACGATCCCGGCGCCTTCATTGCCCAGCCCGGACGGCAGCTCGGGCAGCGGGTACAAGCCACCACGGTAATAGGTATCAATGAAGTTCAGACCGATGGCCTGGTTGCGCACCCGCACGTGTTGCGGGCCCGGCTCGGCGGGCTGGTAGTCGACATACTCAAGTACTTCAGGGCCGCCGTGGGCCCGAAACTGGATACGCTTAGCCATCTGCACTGTCCTCGCTCATTTCACGAAGCCACCATCCAACGCTTAAGCGTGACCTTCGTCAACAGCGGTGATGCGGGGTGCGGTGTTATGCTAGCGGCCCTTTGCCGCCGGCCCCGCTCAGAACGAAGTGCCGCGTCGCTTTGCCCGATTTAAGGTGATGTCATGACTACTCGCACCGAGGCTGTAAAAGCCTACCTGCTCGACCTTCAAGACCGCATTTGCAACGCACTGCAAACTGAAGACGGTGGCACGCAATTCATCGAAGACGCTTGGCAGCGTCCGGCGGGGGGCGGCGGTCGCACCCGTGTGATCGAAAATGGCCACGTGATAGAGAAAGGCGGGGTTAACTTTTCCCACGTGTTTGGCAGCGGCCTGCCGCCATCGGCCAGCGCCCATCGCCCTGAACTGGCGGGCCGTGGTTTTGAAGCCCTGGGTGTGTCGCTGGTGATCCACCCGCATAACCCGCATGTGCCGACTTCCCACGCTAACGTGCGTTTTTTCATCGCCGAAAAAGAAGGCGAAGAGCCGGTCTGGTGGTTCGGTGGCGGCTTTGACCTCACGCCCTACTACGCCGTTGAAGAAGACTGCGTGCATTGGCACCGCGTGGCCGAGCAGGCTTGCGCACCGTTTGGCGCCGATGTGTACCCGCGCTACAAAGCCTGGTGCGATACCTACTTCCACATCAAGCATCGCAACGAGCCGCGCGGCATTGGCGGTCTGTTTTTTGATGACCTGAACGAGTGGGATTTCGACACCTGCTTCGCGTTTATTCGTGCCATTGGCGACGCCTATATCGACGCCTACCTGCCGATCGTTCAGCGCCGCAAAAACGACGAATACACCGCCCAGCAGCGTGAATTCCAGGAATTCCGCCGTGGCCGCTACGTGGAGTTCAACCTGGTCTATGACCGTGGCACCCTGTTTGGCCTGCAATCGGGCGGTCGCACCGAGTCGATCCTGATGTCGCTGCCGCCGCAAGTTCGCTGGGGCTACGACTGGAAAGCCGAGCCGGGCAGCCCGGAAGCGCGTTTGACGGAATACTTCCTGCAAGACCGCGACTGGTTAGCCAACGCCTGACATTGCCCGAGGAGTTTGCCTGATGGATCGTTACGTCGTTTTTGGTAACCCGATTGCCCACAGCAAATCCCCGGTACTGCATCGCCTGTTTGCCGAACAAACCGGCCAGGTCATGCAATACGACACCTTGCTCGCGCCGCTGGATGATTTTGCCGGCTGCGCCAAGGCGTTCTTTCAAGCAGGGCGTGGCGCCAACGTCACCGTGCCCTTCAAGGAAGAGGCTTATCGGCTGGCCAATCAGCTGACCGCCCGGGCGCAGCGCGCAGGAGCGGTCAACACGCTGAGCAAACAGCCCGATGGCAGTTTGCTGGGGGACAACACCGACGGTGCCGGCCTGGTGCGTGACCTCACGGTCAATGCCGGCTTCAGCCTCAAGGGCAAACGCATTTTGGTGCTTGGCGCGGGCGGTGCGGTGCGTGGTGCATTGGAGCCCATCCTGGCCGAAGGGCCGGCTTCTGTGACCATCGCCAATCGCACGGTTGAGAAGGCCGAGTTGCTGGCCGAACTGTTCAGCGACCTGGGCCCGGTGGCGGCCAGTGGTTTTGACTGGCTGCACGAGCCGGTCGACCTGATCATCAACGCCACCTCCGCCAGCTTGAGCGGCGAATTGCCATCGATTGCCAGCAGCCTGATCGAGCCGGGTAAAACCCTGTGTTACGACATGATGTACGGCAAGGCGCCAACACCGTTTTGCCTGTGGGCCACCGAACATGGCGCGGGTCAGGTGATGGATGGTCTGGGGATGCTCGCCGAACAGGCGGGCGAAGCGTTCTACCTGTGGCGCGGCGTGCGTCCGGACACGGCCCCGGCGCTGGCCGAGTTGCGCAGGTTGTTGGCGCTGTAAAGCAAGCCCTCAGCCCATCCCTCCGTGAGAGGGTTGGGCTGAGGGCCAACCTTAGGCCTCAAACAGAATCGGGCATTTATCCGCCCCTTCCAGTTTTTTCAATTCCTCCACCACCTGTGCCCGCGCCCGGCGCAAGGTCAAGCTGCGCCCCAGGCCCCGCAACCTGCGGGCCTCCTGATGCAACATTTCAACCCCTGAATAATCGATAAAGTTGATGTGCTGCGCCTCGATCACCACGCGCTGGCCCTGGGTACGTTGCAAGCGAACTTGCAGGTAATGGCTGGCGCCAAAAAAAATCGACCCGCCGACCCGCAGCACCTCCTCGTCACCCTCGCGCCATTGGTGGATGCGCGGGCGTGACGTGCGCTTAAGGTAGAAAAACAGCGAAGCCAGCACCCCGGCATAAATCGCCGTTTGCAGCTCCAGCAACAAGGTCGCCACGCAGGTTAGCGCCATCACGGCGAACTCGGCGCGGCTCACCCGCCACAGCGCCCGAATACCCCGCGTGTCCACCAGCCCCCAGCAAATCAGCAAAATACTCCCCGCCATCGCAGGGATTGGAATGTGCGCGATCAGCTTCGAGCCGGCCACGGCGAACAACGCCACCCACAGCGCTGAAAACACCCCGGCCAGTGGTGAACTGGCACCGCCTTCGTAGCTCAACCCCGAGCGCGTAAACGAACCCGACGACAAATACCCGGAGAACAGCGAGCCCACCACGTTGGACAGGCCTTGTGCGCGAACTTCCTGGTTAGCGTCGAGCATCTGCTGCGAACGTGTCGCTAACGAGCGGGCAATGGACAGGCTGGTCACCAGCCCCAGCATGCCCACTGCCACGGCGCCAGGCAGCAAGCGCAAGATGGTTTCCACATCCAGCGGGAGCGGGCTGAAGGGTGGCAAGCGCCCTACAAACGATTGCACCAGCTCGACATGCCCGAACACGTGCGGCAACAGCCACACCGCCAGGCTGGCGAGCACCAGCGTAATCAGCAACGTGGGCCAGCGTGGCAGCCACAGCTTGAGCGCGATGCCCAGCGCCAATGTGCTTGCCCCCAGCCCCAGCGAGGCGGGATCGAATTGGCGGACATGGGCGAGTAGCGTCAACAGGCTGTCCAGAGCAGTGGCCTTGCTCGATAAATTCAGGCCCAGCACGTTCGGCAACTGGCCCAGCGCAATCACCACCGCCGCGCCCAAGGTGAAACCGAGCACCACCGAGTGCGAGACAAAATTGGCAAGCGCGCCAAACTTCAGCATCCCGAGCAGCCACTGAAACACCCCGGCCAGGAACGTCAGCAGCAGGATCAGGCTGATGTAGTCCTGAGTGCCGGGCACCGCCAGCGGGCTGACGCTGGCAAACAGCACGATGGAAATCGCCGCCGTAGGGCCGCAAATCAAATGCCACGACGAGCCCCACAGGCAGGCGATGATCACCGGCACAATGGCCGCATACAGTCCGTACTCGGGCGGTAACCCGGCAATCAGGGCGTAGGCGATGGACTGCGGCAACGCCAGAATTGCACCACTGAGCCCCACCACTGCATCGCGGCTCACGCTGGCGCGGGTTTGCTTGGGTAGCCAGCTTAAAAAGGGCAATAAGTATGGGAGTTTGGGCCAGGCCATGTAGGACTCTTCAAATATCGGTCTTGGGCAGAGTGTCGTTTAACCCTGTCGGGTGCAAGGCGCCAGGCTGTGGATAACGTGCCGTGCGCTCCAGGTCGTCGAGGTCGATGTGGTTGCGCATATATTGCTGGCTGGCGTCGACCCAGGGTTGATGATCCCAGCTGGTGAGCTTGCCCGTGGCCAGTGCTTGTGTGACCAGCCGTCGGCGACGCTGGCTGGCGAGCACTTGCCGGTGAATCAGCGGGATGTCCCATTTGGCCCGTGCCTGCGCCAAAAATGCGTTGAACAGCGCCTGATGCCCGGGTGACTGACTGAGCTCTTCCCGTTCGCGCGGGTCGTTGTGCAGGTCATATAGCAGGCAGGGATCGTCTTCACTGTAGATAAATTTGTAGGCGCCACGTCGGATCATCATCAACGGGCTGATGGTGCCTTCGGCCATGTACTCGCCGAACACCTCGTCATGCCCGCCTTCGCCGAGCAGGTGAGGCACCAGCGAGCGCCCGTCCAGCGCCAGATTGTCCTCCAGCGTGCCACCCGCCAGCTCGACAAAAGTGGGCAACAGGTCGGCAGTCGAAACGGCGGCGCCTATGCGCGCCGCATCAAATTGCCCCGGTGCGTACACCAGCAGCGGCACCCGTGCGGCCATCTCGAACCAGTGCATTTTGTACCAGAGCCCGCGTTCGCCCAGCATGTCGCCGTGATCGCCGGAAAACACGATCACCGTGTCATCGGCCAGCCCGGTCTCTTCAAGGGTTTGCAGCAGTCGGCCGATGTTGTGGTCGATGTAGCTGCACGCGCCGAAATACGCGCGGCGGGCGTCGCGAATTTTATCCACAGGCAGTGGTTTGTCCCACAGGTCGTAGGCCTTGAGCAGTCGTTGCGAGTGCGGGTCGAGGCTGGCTTGTGGCGGGGTGTCGGGCAGCGGAATCTCTTCGTCGCCATACAAATCCCAGAACGGTTTGGGGATGGTGTACGGGTCGTGTGGATGGGTCATGGACACGGTCAGGCAAAACGGCTGGTCGCCGTCCTGGCGAATGTGGTCGAACAGGTATTGCTGGGCCTTGAACACCACTTCTTCGTCAAAATCCAGCTGATTGGTGCGCACACACGGCCCGGCTTGCAGCACCGAGGCCATGTTGTGGTACCAGCTGGGCCGCGCATCCGGCTCATCCCAATTGACCGACCAGCCATAGTCGGCGGGGTAAATATCACTGGTCAGGCGCTCTTCAAAGCCATGCAACTGGTCGGGCCCGCAAAAGTGCATCTTGCCCGCCAGTGCCGTGCGGTAACCCAAGCGGCGCAGGTAGTGTGCGTAGGTCGGCACATCAGCGGGCAAGTCTGCCGCGTTGTCGTAGGCGCCGATTTTGCTCGGCAGCTGGCCGCTGACCAGGGTGAAGCGCGACGGCGCGCACAGCGGGCTGTTGCAGTACGCCGCGTCGAACACCACGCCTTGAGCCGCCAAACGGCTCAGGTGCGGGAGTTTGATCGGGGACGGGCCGTAAATTGGCAACAACGGGGCGGCCATTTGGTCAGCCATGATGAACAGGATATTTTTGCGCGACATAGGCGGGCGACCTTTCAAAAATTTATGCGAAAGTGCTGACCAGCAGCATGAAGGCCACGTTTGGCGTGGTAAAACCCATGCACCGCAATGACTCGGATAAGCACTGCTAATGTATGAAGCTCTGGGTGACGTGTCCCTCGACCTGCTGCGCACTTTTGAGGCGGCAGCCCGACATCGCAGTTTTACCGCTGCGGCACAGGAACTGGGCACTACCCAGCCAGCCATCAGCCAGCAACTCAAACGGCTGGAGCAGCGCTTGGGTGTTCGCCTGTTTGATCGTATCTATCGCGGTATTGCCCTGACCGAGACGGGCCTTGGCCTGTTCTTGCATGTTCAGGCGGGTTTGCAACAAATCGACGCAGGTTTGCAGGCGTTACGTGAACAACCTGCCCGTGAAGTGCTGCAAGTCGCCACCGACTTTGCGTTTGCGGCCTATTGGTTGATGCCGCGTCTGCCGCGTTTTCATGGGCTTTATCCACACATCGATGTGAGCCTGATTACCCGCGAGCGTAGCCATGACGCCCTGCATGGCGATATCGACGTGGCGGTATTGTTTGGCCAGGGGCGATTTACCCAGGGTGAATCCCAGTGGTTGTTCAACGAAGAAGTATTCCCGGTGTGCAGCCCGCACCTGTTGTCCGGGAAGGTGCTGCCGTTATCGGCTCAAGCCCTGGGCGACTTCCCGTTGCTGCAATTGCGCGGCGAACATGCCCGCCAGTGGTTCGACTGGTACCGGCTATTTGACGCCTTCCAGCTTGGGCAGGCGCCTGCGCCGGGCCAGCTACGCTTCGACAACTACACCCTGCTGATTCAGGCCGCGATAGCCGGGCAAGGCATGGCCATTGGCTGGAAGCACCTTGTGGATAACTTGCTGGAGCAGGGCGTGTTGTGTCGGCCTTTCGTTGAGTCGGCGCAATCGGCATTTGGCTATTACGCGGTGATGCCTGCCCGAAAACGGCGTAACAGACTGGTCCAGGTCTTTGTCGACTGGATGCTGGCGGAGCAGAATGCGGGTGCAAGCCAGCTGACCCATTAAATGCATCCTTTCACGAGGCCCCCCTATGCAACGAATCAAGGGCTACCACGCCCACGTCTACTTCGACGCCACCACCCTCGATCAAGCCCGCGCCTTGTGCCTGGAGGCTGCGCAACTGTTCGGCGTCACCATGGGCCGCGTCCACGAACGCCCGGTGGGCCCGCATCCGGACTGGAGCTGCCAATTGGCCTTCGGCCCTGAACTGGTGGGTGTGGTGTTGCCGTGGCTGGCGCTCAACCGCAACGGGTTGGTGGTGTTTATGCACCCCAACACCGGCGATGACCTGCGCGACCACACCGACCATGCAATCTGGATGGGGGCTATTCGGCCGCTGGATTTGTCTGTTTTTTAAACTGGGGCGCGCACTTCAGCGCCCGCTTTAACCCTCTCCTACATAATAAATTTAGTTACGGAAATATCCGACATTAAGAACGGCGGCTTTGCGATGGTTATATTGTGCCAACACCATCGCGTGAAATGAGAATGCGTGAGTTGGGGCGGTGGATGAACAAGGATTTGCTTTACGTCACCCAAATTTTATGTGGCCTTGAAATTTTTTTTCACAGCCATAAATCCTCCCCGCTCTCAACCCACAGCAACCCCCTGATAGCCCCACGCTATAACGGTTGAACGTTGATCATGGCCATGTGTCATACCCTGCCATGAGCTAACGTATGACACGTGTAGCCGTGGGCTGCGATTAGTGCTGAAAGGCCATCCATGTTTAACTTGAATGCTCGTTCAACTTAAACCGGTGGTCCGCTGCCCGCTCACAACAGGAGGCTAACCCTTGCCGAATCCGCTCTTTTTGATCCCGTTTTACCTCTATAAGGTGCACATCCGATGAGTGTACCCACGACGTCGGAGACGTCTGTGATCCGCATGAACCCGCCGGTGTTTTACTTTGCCGCCGCGTTTATCCTGATCTTCGGTCTGGTGGTAATCGCCATGCCACAAGCGGCCGGTGAATGGCTGCTGGCAGCACAAAACTGGGCGGCCAATACGGTCGGCTGGTACTACATGTTAGCGATGACCCTGTATCTGATCTTCGTGGTCGTCACCGCCTTGTCCGGCTACGGCAAGATCAAGCTCGGTGCCGACCACGACGAACCCGAGTTCAGTTACCTGTCCTGGGCGGGCATGCTGTTTGCCGCCGGGATCAGCATCACGCTATTTTTCTTCTGCGTTTCCGAACCCCTGACCCATATGCTCGCCCCGCCTCAAGGCCCGGCCGGCACGTCAGAGGCTGCGCGCCAAGGCATGCAGTTGCTGTTCCTGCACTGGGGCCTGCATGGCTGGGGGGTGTTCGCCTTTGTCGGCATGGCGCTGGCCTACTTCGCTTATCGCCACAACCTGCCGCTGGCGCTGCGTTCGGCGCTTTACCCACTGATCGGCAAGCGCATCAACGGGCCGATCGGTTATGCGGTGGATGGCTTCGGCATCATCGCCACCGTGTTTGGCCTTGGCGCCGACATGGGCTTTGGGGTGTTGCACCTCAACTCCGGGCTCGATTACCTGTTCGGCCTGCCTCACACCCAATGGGTGCAGGTAGGGTTGATCACCCTGATGATGGGTGCGGCGATTCTGGTGGCCATTGCCGGCGTCGATAAAGGCGTGCGGGTGATGTCCGACATCAACATGCTGCTGGCGTGCGCGCTGCTGCTGTTTGTGCTGTTCGCAGGCCCTACCCAGCATTTGCTCAATACCCTGGTGCAGAACATCGGTGACTACCTGGGCGCGTTGCCGACCAAGAGTTTCGACGTGTACGCCTACGACAAACCCAACGACTGGCTGGGCGGCTGGACCGTGTTCTATTGGGCCTGGTGGATCGCATGGTCGCCGTTTGTGGGCTTGTTTATTGCGCGTATCTCCCGTGGCCGTACCATCCGCGAGTTCGTGTTCGGCGTGCTGCTGATCCCGCTGGGCTTCACCCTGGCGTGGATGTCGATCTTCGGCAACAGCGCCATCGACCAGGTGCTCAACCACGGCATGGTTGCCCTCGGCCAGTCGGCTATCGACGACCCGTCGCGCACGCTTTACCTGCTGCTTGAGACCTACCCGTGGAGCCGAACCGTGATTGCGGTGACGGTGTTCATCAGCTTCGTGTTCTTCGTGACCTCGGCTGACTCCGGCACCGTGGTGCTGTCTACCCTCTCGGCGCGTGGCAACAACGCCGACGAAGACGGTCCGAAATGGCTGCGGGTGTTCTGGGGTGCGATGACCGCGCTGGTCACCAGTGCGCTGTTGTTCTCGGGCAGTATCGATGCGCTCAAGTCGGCGGTGGTGCTCACCTCGCTGCCGTTCTCGCTGATATTGCTGCTGATGATGTGGGGCCTGCACAAGGCGTTCTACCTTGAGTCGCAGAAGCAAATCGCGCAGATGCACTCCCTGGCGCCGGTTTCGCACTCGCGTCGAGGCGGCTGGCGTCAGCGCCTGAGCCAGGCCGTACACTTCCCGTCCCGTGACGAGGTGTACCGCTTCATGGACACCACAGTGCGCCCGGCGATTGAAGAAGTGAGCGCGGTCTTCCTGGAGAAAGGGCTTAACGTTGTCACACAGCCGGACCCGGCCAACGACAACGTGAGCCTGGAAATCGGCCACGGCGAAGAGCATCCGTTCATCTATCAGGTACAGATGCGTGGTTACTTCACGCCGTCATTTGCGCGGGGTGGTTTCGGCAAAAAAGAGCAACTGCGCAACCGCCGTTACTACCGTGCGGAAGTGCATTTGGCCGAAGGCAGCCAGGACTACGACCTGACGGGCTACACCAAAGAGCAAATCATCAACGACATCCTCGACCAGTACGAGCGTCATATGCAGTTTTTGCATTTGGTACGTTGACAGCCAAGGCCCGCCTGCAATGGGCGGGCCCTGCCCTTGGGTCCACGACGAAGTGCAGTTTGCACTCGAAAAAACCGAAGGTGTGTGTGGGAGCGAGCCTGCTCGCGAATGGCCTTCGCGAGCAGGCTCGCTCCCACAGTTGAGGTCGGTATTTACAGACCTTTCGCGCACTTGTGTGGGATCGGGCTTTCACGTTCTGCCCCCCATTGTGATGCCCCCAGCGGGCTGCCTATAGTCCGCCCCGTCGCTGAAAAATCGGCGATCAGGCGTGCAAGCCTGACTCTCAGATTTCCAACTTTTCATTTCGCTTGGTAGGCTCTGCGCCTGCAATCGGCGTTATGGCGGTTGTGCGCGGGAGATCTTCGGATCTGCCGGGTTGTCTGGGACCGGTCTTGCACACCCGCGCACAATTGCCACCCTCTTTCTGCGTGCAAGCTGATTGAAGTGGCTCCTTCTCTTTAGGAGTTAAAAACATGTCCCAGTACTTTCCCCAAACCGACAACCCCGTCGGCTCAAACGTCTTGTTAATCGATACCCACGCCTCTGTATCTGCCCTGCTGGCCTGTGCCGAGCAGCGCATTCAGGCGGCCAAGAATTTGTTGCGCTGTTTGGCGCTGATGAGCGCCCGCAGCCATGACCCTCACGACTTGAGCGCCGTGTGCGAGGCGTCGTCTTTGTTGTTGCAGCAAGGGTGTGATGTACTGCAAGTGCTGGTGCTGCAAGACGCCTGATCCCGCGCAAGGGCAAATGTGAGCCACAAAAAACCCCGAAGGGCTCACGCCGTTCGGGGGTGTGGATCACGCATGATTTACAACTTGGCGATGGACACTTCGGTGGATTTTACGAAGGCAATCACTTCGCTGCCCACGACCAGTTCCAGCTCTTTGACCGAGCGGGTGGTGATGACGGAGGTCACGATGCCGGATGCGGTTTGTACGTCGATTTCCGACAGTACGTCGCCCAGCACGATTTCCTTGATGTGGCCTTTGAACTGGTTGCGAACGTTGATGGCTTTAATGGTCATGGTGTCGATTCCTGTCTTGGGATAAAAAAAGTGAGGTTATTGCGCCCAGCGCAGTTGCGTGGGCAGCGGTGCGACGGGTTCGGGTTCGGGCGGTGCGCCTGGCAACGCCAGTACGCGGTTGAGTACTTCGGTTTCCAGCGCGGCCAGCCGGTGCGAGCCGCGTACCCGTGGGCGCGGCAGTTCGACGATGAGGTCCAGCCCCACCTCGCCCTCTTCAATCAAAATCACACGGTCTGCAATCGCAACGGCTTCGCTCACGTCGTGGGTCACCAGCAACACGGTGAAACCATGCTGGCGCCACAGGCGTTCGATCAGTTGCTGCATTTCGATGCGGGTCAGGGCATCCAGCGCGCCCAGCGGTTCGTCCAGCAACAGCAGGCGCGGTTGGTGAATCAGGGCGCGGGCCAGGGCCACACGCTGTTTTTGCCCGCCCGACAGCGCGGCGGGCCATTCGTTGGCGCGTTCGGCCAGGCCCACTTCTTCCAGCGCTTTCAGCGCCTTGGGCCGCCAATCGCCCTTGAGGCCAAGGCCCACGTTGTCGATGACTTTTTTCCAGGGCAGCAGGCGCGCTTCCTGAAACATCAGCCGCGTGTCATCGCGGGCTTCTTGCAGCGGTGCACTGCCGGCCAGCAGTTCGCCGCCCGTGGGCTGATCAAGCCCGGCCAGCAGGCGCATCAGGGTGCTTTTGCCGCAGCCGCTGCGCCCCACGATGGCCACAAATTGCCCGGCCGGGATGTGTAGATTGATGTTGCGCAGAACCTGACGTTCGCCGAATGCCTTTTGCAGGCCATTGATGGCAAGCGGTATGCCCTGACGCAAACGCGGGGGTTGTTGAGCTGTCATGCTGCACCGCCTTTAGCCACTTGATACGCCGGGTGCCAGCGTAGCCATACGCGCTCCAGCCCCCGGGCTGCGGTATCGGCCAATTTGCCGAGTACGGCGTACAAAACAATCGCCAGCACCACCACGTCGGTTTGCAAAAACTCCCGGGCGTTCATCGCCAGGTAGCCAATGCCGGAGCTGGCGGAGATGGTTTCGGCCACGATTAATGTCAGCCACATAAAGCCCAGCGCAAAGCGCACGCCCACCAGGATCGAAGGCAAGGCACCGGGCAGGATCACTTGCCAGAACAAGCGAAAACCCGACAAGCCGTAGCTGCGCGCCATCTCGACCAGGGCCGGGTCAACGTTGCGGATGCCGTGGTAGGTGTTGAGGTAGATCGGAAACAAAGTGCCCAGCGCCACCAGAAAAATCTTTGCCGATTCATCGATACCGAACCACAGAATCACCAGCGGAATCAGCGCCAGATGTGGCACGTTGCGGATCATTTGCACCGAGCTGTCGAGCAGGCGTTCGCCCCACTTCGACAAGCCGGTGATAAAGCCCAGCGCCAGGCCGATGCTGCCGCCGATGGCAAAGCCCAACCCGGCGCGCCAGCCGCTGATGGCCAGGTGTTTCCAGATCTCGCCACTGCGCACCAGCTCGATCCCGGCCGCGATGACGGCGCTGGGGGCGGGCAGGATGCGTGTCGATAACCAGCCCGCCGACACAGACAGCTGCCATACCGCCAGCAGCAACACAGGCAAGGCCCAGGGCGCCAGGGTGTGACCGATTTTATTGAGGCCCAAGGCCTTGCCTGTACTCATGGGGACCTCAGCTCTGCGATGCAGCTTTAGGGAGGATGTCGTTGGCGACCATTTCTCCAAACGGGCTCACATAGCCGGCGCTTTTTGGCAGCTCAGGGCGCTCGATATCCAGATGCGGGAACAGCAATTCGGCCACGCGGTACGACTCTTCCAGGTGCGGGTAGCCAGAAAAAATAAAGGTGTCGATGCCCAGGTCCGCGTACTCCTTGACCCGCGCCGCCACGGTTGGGCCGTCACCGACCAGGGCCGTACCTGCGCCGCCGCGTACCAGGCCTACGCCGGCCCACAGGTTGGGGCTGACTTCGAGGTTGTCGCGGCTGCCGCCATGCAGCGCGGCCATGCGTTGCTGGCCGACCGAATCAAATCGTGCCAGTGAGGCTTGGGCGCGGGCGATGGTGTCGTCGTCCAGGTGAGAAATAAGTTTGTCAGCCGCTTTCCAGGCTTCGTCGTTGGTTTCGCGCACGATCACGTGCAAGCGAATGCCGAAGCGAACGGTGCGCCCGTGTTTGGCGGCCTTGGCCCGAACCTGTTCGATTTTCTCAGCGACGGCGGCCGGTGGCTCGCCCCAGGTCAGCACCATTTCTACTTGTTCGGCTGCCAGGTCTTGCGCCGCTTCCGACGAGCCGCCGAAGTACAGCGGCGGACGCGGTTGCTGGATTGGCGGGTAGAGCAATTTCGCGCCTTTGACGGTGATGTGCTGGCCGTCGTAGTCCACGGTTTCGCCTTCGAGCACGCGTCGCCAGATGCGGGTGAATTCAACCGAGGCCTGATAGCGCTCTTCGTGACTGAGGAACAGGCCATCGCCGGCCAGTTCTTCCGGGTCACCGCCGGTCACTAGGTTGAATAGCGCACGGCCACCGGACAGACGGTCCAGGGTCGCAGCCTGACGGGCCGCCACGGTGGGCGAAACAATGCCAGGGCGCAGCGCCACCAAAAATTTCAGGCGCTGGGTCACGGGGATCAGCGACGCGGCCACCAGCCACGAGTCTTCGCACGAACGCCCTGTAGGGATCAGTACCCCGCCAAACCCCAAACGGTCAGCCGCCTGGGCGACTTGTTGCAGGTAGCCGTAGTCAACCGCGCGGGCGCCTTCGGAGGTGCCAAGGTAATGGCCATCACCGTGGGTAGGCAGGAACCAGAAAATATTGAGGCTCATGGAGTGGTCTCCTAAATGGGGGGCAGCAAGCGTTAGTTGGCTTTGGCCAGATTGGCCGGTGGCGTCCAGATCACGTCTTTCACAACCAGCGGCTTGGGAATCAGCTTGAGCTGGTAAAAACTGTCGGCAATTTTTTGCTGGGCGTTGACCACTTCCGGGGTCAAGAACTGCGCGCCGTAGCCTTGGCGTTTGACCGCCGTGAGGGTGATTTCTGGTGACAGGCCCAGCAGCGGCGCAACTTGTTGAGTCACGTCTTCAGGGTGGGCCTTGGCCCATTCGCCAATGTTGCGCACTTCATCGACCAGGGTTTCGATCACCTTGGGATGCTGTTCGGCGTACGGCTTGGTGGCCAGATAGAACTGGTGGTTGTCAGCAATGCCGCTGGCGTCACGCAGGGTGCGCGCTTGCAGTTGCTGTTCGGCCGCGGCCTGGTAGGGGTCCCAGATGACCCAGGCATCGACGCTGCCTCGCTCGAACGCCGCACGGGCATCGGCCGGAGGCAGGAAGACGGTCTGGATATCGGTGTATTTCAGGCCGGCGTCTTCAAGGGCACGCACCAGCAGGTAATGAACGTTGGAGCCTTTGTTGAGGACGACTTTTTTGCCTTTGAGGTCTTTGACCGAGGTGATCGGTGAGTCTTTGGGGACCAGGATGGCTTCACTGGTAGGGGCTGGCGGTTCGTAGGCGACGTAGAGCAGGTCGGCGCCTGCTGCCTGGGCGAACACAGGCGGGGTTTCGCCGGTTACGCCGAAGTCGATGGAGCCCACGTTCAGGCCTTCAAGCAGTTGCGGGCCACCGGGGAATTCGGTCCATTGCACGTCGATGCCCTGCTCGGCCAGACGCTTGTCCAGCGTGCCTTTGGCCTTGAGCAGCATCAGCGTGCCGTATTTTTGATAACCGATGCGCAGGGTATCGGCTTGAGCCTGGGTAACAGCGCCGAAGGACACAGCCGCAGCTAACAGTGCGACCAGACCACGACGCAAAATGACAGTGCGCATGGCGCTCTCCTATTTGCAGTTCGAGATTCGGGTTGCACCTGCCGAGCCGTTAGCGGGTCAGTAAGGTGGTGGAGCTTTTTCTGTGGGAGCGAGCCTGCTCGCGATTCAGGCGGTTTGGTTTTCTGACAGACCGCCGTGATCCTTTCGCGAGCAGGCTCGCTCCCACAGTTGAGTAATGTGTTGGCTCAGATACTCCAGCGCGCGGTGCGCAGCCGGTCGTTGAGGATGTTGGGGTCCAGCGGTTTCGGGCGGCGGGCCAGGGCGCTGTAGAACTGCTCAAGAGCCTCGCTCAAACGTTGTTCCAACACCGGTGCAAGCTGCGCCTTCGCGCTGCCTTCGCCGTAAGCAATCTGGCTGTCATCGGCAAAAATGCCGTGCAGCATTTCCTGGGCCTTGAGGGCCGACAGTACGGGCTTGAGGGCGTAGTCCACGGCCAGCATGTGGGCGATGCTGCCGCCGGTGGCGATGGGCAGGACCACTTTGTGGCTCAGGGCGCGTTCAGGCAGCAAGTCGAGCACGGTTTTCAGTGCGCCGCTGAACGAGGCTTTGTACACCGGGGTCGCGATCACGAGGCCGTCGGCGTTTTCAATCTGTTGCAGCAGGTCGATAATTTTCGGGCTGTCGAAGCGTGCGTGCAGCAAGTCTTCGGCCGGGAAGTCACGTACCTGATAACTCACCACTTCAACGCCTTGCTGGTTCAACCAGTGTTTGGCGTAGTCCAGCAACACTCCCGAACGGGATCGTTGGCTTGGGCTTCCTCCGAGAGTCACGACCAGCATCTAGACGTTTCCTTGAATGAATATGCGCATTTCGCTGTCAGCGTTTTCGCTTGAGTGAACAGACCTTAACAGGTGATTTATATATCTATAAATCATATTTATTCATTTGTTTATTCTTAAAATGCATATGCGATTTTGTTAAATAAAATGCAAAAAAAAGGCCGTCGAAACGGCCTGAAACCCTGTTGCATGGAAGACGGTAAAATTTGTAGCCGCTGCCGCAGGCTGCGATAAGGTCCGAAGGACCTTCAGTAATATTGGGCCTGCTGCGCAGCCCATCGCAGCCTGCGGCAGCGGTTACAGGGTGTGTGGGTTACTTGTTGGGCTGTGGCGTCAGGCGCAGGTAGGGCTTCACGGCGCGGTAGCCTTTGGGGAAGCGTTGCTTGATTTCGTCCTCGTCCTTGATCGACGGCACGATCACGACGTCGTCGCCGTCCTGCCAGTTGGCCGGGGTCGCGACTTTGTAGTTGTCGGTCAGTTGCAGCGAATCAATCACGCGCAAAATTTCGTTGAAGTTGCGCCCGGTGCTGGCCGGATAAGTGATGGTCAGGCGGATTTTCTTTTTCGGATCAATCACGAACAGCGAGCGCACGGTCAGGGTGTCGCTGGCATTGGGGTGAATCAGGTCATAGAGGTCCGACACCTTGCGATCGGCATCGGCCAGGATCGGAAAGTTGACCACGGTGTTCTGGGTTTCGTTGATGTCTTCGATCCACTTGTGGTGCGAGTCCACCGGGTCTACCGACAGTGCGATGGCTTTGACGCCCCGCTTGGCGAACTCGTCCTTGAGCTTGGCGGTAAAGCCCAGCTCGGTGGTGCACACCGGGGTGAAGTCCGCGGGGTGCGAGAACAGCACGCCCCAGCTGTCGCCCAGCCATTCATGAAAGTGAATCTTGCCGGCGCTGGAATCCTGTTCGAAATCGGGGGCGATGTCGCCGAGTCTGAGGCTCATGGTGCAGCTCCTTTTTATAGGGAATGGCAGGGCGTGATGGGCCTACTCTGCCTGCGACATAAGCGAATTAAAAAGAATAAATATCGATTTAGTTAGCGCTAAAAAGAATATTAAAAACTGTTTCATTGGACGCAACAAAGCCCCGGGTCCACTCTGGACACAGGTTTAGGCAAGGGGAGTGGCAGGGAGCTACGACTATTAATGTGTTGCGAATTGATCGTTCTGGTCTTCGGTAAACACCCTGCCCGGCATTGCGCCGGGCAGGATTTTTCTTACCTTTTACTACAACCTGCTTACAACAACGGGATCGAGTAGCTGACGATCAGACGGTTTTCGTCCTGGTCGCGAGTCGAAGCAATATCGTTGCGCCACATGGCGTTTTTCCACGTCAGGCCGAGGTTTTTCAACGCGCCTTCCTGGATAACGTAAGCCACGGTGATATCGCGTTCCCACTCGGAAGCGCCATTGCTGGTTTGTACTTTGCTGCTGTTGTAGGTGTCGATGTTGTCGCCACGCAGGTAAACGGCGCCTGCTGTCAGGCCAGGAACGCCCACTTTGGCGAAGTCATACGAGTAACGCGCCTGCCAGGTGCGTTCGCCGGCACGGGCGAATTTCGAGATCTGCATGTCGGTAGGGATGTAAGCCGACGCGCCGTCGCCCTGGTTCAGGAACGGGAAGTCGCTGCTGCCGTTGCTGACCTGGTAACCGCCACCGAAGGTGTGACCTTCAACGGTGTACAGGAACAGGCCGCTGATCAGGTTGTTATCAACCTTGCCTTTGCCGCTGGCCTGGGTGTGGTAGTCGCCCGAGGTGTAGTAGGCAGCATCGTGGCCGTTCTTGCCGTCGTCAGAGCTGTTGAAGTAGCGCAGGTCAGATTTCAACACGCCCGGGCCGATGGACCAGTTGTGAACCAGGCCCAGGAAGTGTTGCTTGTAGAAATCTTCCAGGTTGCCGTAGTAGTACTGCAGCAACAGGTCTTTGTTGACCTTGTAGTCCGCTCCGCCGTAGTAGAACTTGTTGACGAACTCGCCTTTGGCGTAGTTCGAGCCAGCGTTGGCGCCGGCAATCGACAGGCCTTCGTTGTTGCTCGAGTTACGGCCCTTGGCGTGTTCGATCTGACCGCCGGTGAAGGTCAGGTCCTTGAACTCGCTGGAGGTGATCTGGCCGCCCTGGAAGGTTTGCGGCAGCATGCGACCGTCGTTGGTGACGATAACCGGCAGTTTTGGCTGCAGGGTACCGATGCGCAGTTCGGTCTGGGAAACCTTGGCTTTAGCGGTCAGGCCCAGGCTGGAGAAATCGTCTACAGCGTGGTTGCCATCGCTTGGGAATACCGAGCCGCCGGAGTTTGCACCGGTCGGGTTGCCGTGCTTGCCAGCGCTCGAGTCCAGCTTGACGCCGAGCAGGCCAATGGCATCCACACCAAAACCGACTGTGCCCTGGGTATAGCCGGAGGTGAAGTCCAGCTGGAAGCCCTGGCCCCACTCTTCAACTTTGCTTTGCACGCCTGCTTTTTTGTTGGCAGCAGTGCCTGCTTCCGAATCACGGTTGTCGTTGTTGATATAGAAGTTACGCAGTTTCAGCGTGGCTTTGCTGTCTTCAATAAAGCCAGCAGCGCTTGCTTGTTGTGCCAACAACCCTACGGCCACAGCGATGGCCAAGGTGGACTTGTTCATTGTGTTGCTCCTTTGCGTTTCTAATTTTTGTAGTTCTTTAGCCCCGAATCTGACGTCCGGGTGCTACAGATGCGCGATTAGCGCCAGACGGTGACCGGCAAGTCAATCGTAACCAAGAGTGTCTACGACCTTTGTCTAGTCATTTTCCGTTTGGGCGCAGAGTAATGCCTATTTGATAAAGCCAAAAAGAATTGTTTCTAAGCTTTTCAGATCAAATAGGCATATCGCAGAATATTTCCTGCGCGCATGTGAAGGAATGCTATCGGGCTTTCGTCTAATCCTTAAACATAATTTTATGAATCTTTTAATAGCGTTTGGTTCTTAAAAACGCGACCTGATCACATGCTCTTCAAAACGCCATAGCAGATGACCACCGTGTGCGTTTCTGGATGTTTCGGAACCACATAAGCTAATGCTTAAAAGTTATTTATTTACCGGTTCTTAGATCATTTAACCTCGTGTTCTGCCGATGTCCGGCCGCCTGCCGAGGAGCTTCCTGATGAAACTGCACTCCCCCCTACGCCTTTTGGCTGCTTTGTCCCTGGCGGGTGCCAGCTTCTTCGCGCAGGCCGCCACCGATGTCACTGTTGCTTACCAAACTACCGTTGATCCGGCAAAAGTCGCCCAGGCCGACGGCGCTTATGAAAAAGCCACCGGGGCCAAGATCAACTGGCGCAAATTCGATAACGGTTCGGACATCATTGCCGCCATCGCCTCGGGCGATGTGCAAATCGGTTACCTCGGTTCGAGCCCGCTGACGGCTGCGATCACCCGCAAGGTGCCGGTTGAAACCTTTTTGATTGCTACCCAGATTGGCGGCGCTGAAGCACTGGTGGCCCGCGACGGTTCCGGGATTAACGGTCCGCAGGATCTGATCGGTAAAAAAGTCGCCGTGCCATTTGTCTCCACCGGTCACTACAGCCTGTTGGCAGCGCTCAAGCACTGGAATATCGACCCGGCCAAAGTACAGATTTTGAACCTCGCGCCACCGGCCATTGTGGCGGCCTGGAAGCGTGGCGATATCGACGCCACCTACGTATGGGACCCGGCACTGGGCGCAGCCAAAGAGAACGGCAAAGTGCTGATTACGTCGGGCGAGCTGGCCAAGGTGGGCGCGCCGACGTTTGATGCCTGGATCGTGCGCAAAGACTTCGCCGCCAAGCACCCTGAAATCGTCAAGGAATTTGCCAAAGTCACCCTGGATGCCTACGCCGACTACCGCAAGGACCCGAAAGCCTGGCTGGCCAATCAGAGCAATGTCGACAAGGTGGTGAAACTGTCGGGCGCCAAGGCTTCGGACATTCCGGTACTGCTGCAAGGCAACGTGTACCCGCTGGCCAATGACCAGATTGCCTTGCTCGGCGCGCCGACCACCAAAGCCCTGACCGACACCGCCGCCTTCCTCAAAGAGCAGGGCAAGGTCGATGCCGTGCTGGCGGACTACGCGCCGTCGGTCAACGCCACCTTTATCACCCAATAATCAACCCGCGCTGAGGAGTCGACCGTCATGGCCTTGTTATCACTGGAGCGCATCAGCGCACAGTACCCAGGCGCCGCCGAGCCGGTGCTGTCGGATATTTCCGTCAGCCTCGGCCCTCAGCAACTGCTGGTCGCACTTGGCCCGTCGGGCAGCGGCAAAACGTCTTTGCTGAACCTGATTGCGGGTTTTGTGGAGCCCAGCGCCGGGCGCATCACCCTTGATGGCGCGCCGGTCAAAGGCCCGAGCGCCGAACGCGGTGTGGTGTTTCAGGACGACGTGTTGCTGCCGTGGCAAGACGTGCTGGCCAATGTGGCCTTCGGCCTTGAGCTGGCCGGTGTACCCCGTGACAAACGCGAGATCCGCGCCCGTGAAATGCTCGCCCTGGTCGACTTGTCGGGCTTTGAGCATCGCCGCGTGTGGGAGCTGTCGGGCGGTCAAAAACAGCGGGTCGGCCTGGCCCGTGCCCTGGCGGCCGATCCTCGGGTGCTGTTGATGGACGAACCCTTTGGCGCCCTCGATGCGTTCACCCGTGAGCAGATGCAAGAACTGCTGCTGCAAGTGTGCCGCCGTACCGACAAGCCGGTGTTCCTGATTACCCACGACATTGAAGAAGCGGTGTTTCTAGCTACTGACCTGATTTTGCTGGCGCCCAATCCGGGCCGCATCGTTGAGCGTCTGACCCTGGATTTCGGCCAGCGCTACAACGCTGGCGAATCCGCACGTTCGATCAAGTCCGACCCTCGTTTTATCGAAACCCGTGAGCACGTGCTTGAGCGCGTGTTTTCACAACGCGGTGCCGCCCAGCGGCAGGAGCGCGCATGAGCAGTTATGAAGCAGTCGCCGCCGCCCCGGTTGCGGCGCCCCACGCCCCGCGCCCGATCAAGCGCAGCCTGAGCACGCGCTTAATCAGCGTCTTGACCCTCGTGACCTTGATTGCCATCTGGTGGGCCGTGACCGCTGCCGGGTTGATCGAGCCGCTGTTTTTGCCACCGCCGTCCGCCGTGCTGGAAAAAGGCTGGTTGCTGGCGACCAAAGGCTACATGGACTCCACTTTGTGGCAGCACTTGGGCGCGAGTTTGAGCCGTATCGGCCTGGGCCTGGGCTTTGCGATTTTAACGGCCGTGCCGGTGGGTATCGCCATTGGTCACAACCGCATTGCGCGGGGGATTTTCGACCCGCTGATTGAATTTTACCGGCCGATTCCGCCGTTGGCGTATTTGCCGCTGATTGTGATCTGGTGCGGGATTGGCGAGTTGTCGAAAGTGCTGCTGATTTACCTGGCGATTTTTGCCCCAATTGCGATTGCCACCGCCACCGGCGTGCGCACCGTGGACCCGGCAAAAGTGCGTGCAGCGCAATCGTTGGGCGCTACGCGCTGGCAGTTGATCCGCCATGTGATTTTGCCCAGCGCCCTGCCGGATATTTTGACCGGTGTGCGAATCGGGTTGGGTGTGGGCTGGTCGACCCTGGTGGCTGCCGAGCTGATCGCCGCCACCAGCGGCCTGGGTTTTATGGTGCAGTCCGCCGCGCAGTTTTTGGTCACCGATGTGGTGGTGTTGGGGATTCTGGTGATTGCCATCATCGCCTTCGCCATGGAAATGGGCCTGCGCGCCCTGCAACGCAAGCTGGTGCCGTGGCACGGCCAGGCTCACTAAACACACTCGCCGCTGATCAATCGGCGCGCTGATTAAGAGATTGACCATGAGCCTGACCATCACCCCGATTAGCTCTGCCCTTGGCGCCCAGATTGACGGCGTTGACCTGACCCTGCCCCTGAACCTGGAACATCGCAATGCCATCGAGCAGGCGTTGCTTGCGCACCATGTGGTGTTTTTCAAGAACCAGGCGATCACGCCGCAGCAGCAGGCACGTTTTGCCGCCCACTTTGGCGACCTGCACATTCACCCGATTTACCCCAACGTGCCGGAGCAGCCAGAAGTGCTGGTACTGGACACGGCGGTGACCGACGTGCGCGACAACGCGGTGTGGCACACCGACGTGACCTTTTTGCCGACGCCTGCGATGGGCGCGGTGCTCAGTGCCAAGCAGTTGCCGGCCTTTGGTGGCGACACCTTGTGGGCGGGCGGGATTGCCGCGTTTGAGGGGCTGTCCAAACCTCTGCAAGTGCTGCTGGATGGTTTGACCGCGACGCACGATTTCACCAAATCGTTCCCGCTGGAGCGTTTCGGTTCGACCCCTGAAGATTTGGCGCGCTGGGAGCAAACCCGCAAAAACAACCCGCCACTGTCGCACCCGGTAGTGCGCACTCACCCGGTGAGCGGGCGCAAGTCGCTGTTCGTCAACGAAGGCTTTACCACCAAGATCAATGAACTTTCAGAGGCTGAAAGTGAAGCGATCCTCAAGCTGCTGTTCGCCCACGCCACCCGCCCGGAATACACCATTCGCTGGCGCTGGCAGGAAAACGACGTGGCGTTCTGGGATAACCGTTCGACCCAGCATTACGCCGTGGACGATTACCGCCCCAATCGCCGCGTTATGCACCGCGCGACCATTTTGGGTGATGCGCCGTTTTGATGAACACCGCATGAGGTGTAGCCGCGTGCCTCGACAGCGGCTACAGGTTCCCTGCGGGGATCTCGCGCTTGGGCAGATACGGTGGCAAGTACAACCCTAAATACGCATCAACCACTCGCAAGCCTTCTTCGGCCAGGCGCGGGGTGATGCTGTCGTGCAGCTGGATGGAGCGCGCGTACACCCGATCCCCCAACTCCATCGCCAGCGCAAAAACATCCACATCCTGTGGCAGGACCGGCAGTTCAAAATGGTGCATAAACAGCGCCTGCATCAGTTGGCCCAATTCAAGGTCGTGCTGGCGGTCGGCCCGAGTGACTTCGGTGAGGCCATGCTGGGCCAGAATCAATTGCCGGGCAGCCGCGTCTTCGTTGTAAATCGCCAACATGCGTTGTTCGACCACGCGCGACAAATCACGCCAGCTGTTCAATCCTTGATGCTCTATCGGCGCTTGCAGGCAGGCGCGGAAGGCCGCATGCACATCACCGGTCAATGCCTGGAGCAGCGCGGGCACGCCTGCGAAAAAGTGATAGACCGACGACGGCGGGATTGCGGCGCGTTCGGCCACGCTGTAAATCGACAAACTGGACACCCCTTCAGTCGCCAGCAATGTTCGGGCAGCCGCCAGTATCAAATCGATCCGGGCCTGGCTGCGAACGCGTGGCTTTCGAGGTGTGGCGGGGCGCGTCATGAGTCTCTCCTGCGGGGCAGTCGGCATTGTACGAGGGTGTACAAGGCAGGCGCATAAAAAAACGCCGCGGGCTGTAAAGCCGACGGCGTTTTTTTTGGACTGCAATCGTTTACACGGTATGCAGGTACCAGTTGTATTCGAGGTCGGAGATGGAGTGTTCGAACTCCTCCAGCTCGCTCTCTTTACAGGCGACAAAAATATCGATGTATTTCGGGTCGATGTATTTGGCCATGACTTCGCTGTCATCCAGCTCGCGCAACGCATCACGCAGGTTGTTTGGCAGGCTTTGCTCGTTCTGCTCGTAGCTGTTGCCTTCGACCGGCGCACCCGGTTCGATCTGGTTGGTCAGACCGTGGTGAATACCGGCCAGAACAGAGGCCATCAACAGGTACGGGTTGGCATCGGCACCAGCAACCCGGTGTTCGATACGTACCGAATCGGACGAGCCGGTGGGTACGCGAATGGCCACGGTACGGTTATCCAGGCCCCAGCACGGCGAGTTCGGCACGTAGAACTGTGCGCCGAAACGACGGTAGGAGTTGACGTTAGGGCAAAGGAAGGCCATCTGCGCTGGCAGGGTCTCCAGCACACCGCCGATCGCGTGACGCAGTGCGGCGTTCTGCTCGGGATCCTCGCTGGCAAAAATATTTTTGCCCTCTTTGTCCAGAATCGAAATATGGACGTGAAGCCCGTTGCCCGCCTGGCCCGGATAAGGCTTGGCCATGAACGTGGTGTCCATCTCATGGTCGTAGGCGATGTTCTTGATCAGTCGCTTGAGCAGTACCGCGTAGTCGCAGGCCTTGATCGGGTCGGCAACGTGGTGCAGGTTCACTTCGAACTGCGCCGGGGCACTTTCTTTAACGATGGCGTCAGCCGGGATGCCTTGTTCTTTGGCACCTTCCAGAATGTCCTGGAGGCAGTCGACGTATTCATCGAGGTCATCGATCAGGTAAACCTGAGTCGAGTGCGGACGCTTGCCGGAAATAGGCGAACGTGGCGGTTGTGGGCGGCCGTTAACGTTCTCCTGGTCAATCAGGTAGAACTCCAGCTCGAAAGCGGCGCAGATGGTGAGGCCCAGATCGTCAAATTTAGTAACAACTTGACGCAATACTTCGCGAGGGTCGGCGAAGAAAGGTTCACCTTCAATTTCGTGCATGGTCATCAGCAGTTGCGCGGTTGGGCGCTTTTGCCATGGCTCATTGCACAGGGTGTCAGGGATGGGATAACAGATTCTGTCTGCGTCGCCGATATCCAGACCCAGGCCGGTGCTTTCCACCGTTGAGCCATTGATATCAAGCGCAAATAGAGAGGCAGGCAGGTTGATGCCTTTCTCGTAAACCTTGTGGAGGCTGGTGCGTTCAATGCGCTTACCGCGCACCACACCATTCATATCCGCAATGAGAAGGTCTACGTACAGAACCTCAGGATGATCCTTAAGGAACGCGTTCGCTTCGTTAAGCTGAACGGCACGCGGGGGTACCGACATGATGCAACACCTTTGTTGTTAAAAATATCAATCATTGAGCGCTACGGGTTTCAGTCAACCCGAACGGCATACCGAAGTCAAGCAGCCTCTTTTTTGCCCTCAAAAAGCGCCTAAAGGCCATTTTTGACGCTTTTTAGGGCGTCTTTCACCTTTTTGAAGCCTTGCCGCCCGCAGGCTTGAGCGGGCCGTGTTGTATTTTTTACGGGGGTGTTGTGTAAAAAAATGAACAAGGCTAAGCTCGATTCAAACCCATAACAGCAATAATACCGGGGTGTTACATGTCACGCCTGCCGTTAATCGGCGTCACCGCCTGCACCAAGCAGATCGGTTTGCATCCTTATCACGTCACCGGCGATAAGTACGTGCGAGCAGTCGCGGTGGCCGCCAAAGGCTTGCCTCTGATCCTTCCGTCAATGGCGGAACTGATAGATCCGAACGATATTCTGGACAGTCTGGACGGCCTGCTTTTTACCGGGTCGCCTTCCAATATCGAACCTCATTTATATCACGGTCCTGCCAGCGCGCCTGGCACGCTGCATGACCCTGACCGTGATCGCGCCACCCTCCCCCTGATTCGCGCCGCACTGGCTGCCGGCGTACCCGTGCTCGGCATTTGCCGCGGCTTTCAGGAGTTGAATGTAGCCCTGGGTGGCTCACTTCACCAGAAACTGCACGAAGTCGACGGCTATATCGAGCACCGCGAAGACCCCAGCGCACCGGTTGACGTGCAATACGCGCCGAGCCACGGGATGCACGTGCAGCCCGGTGGTGTACTGGCCGGCCTGGGCTTGCCACCGGAGTTCTCGGTCAACTCGATTCACACCCAGGGCATCGAGCGCGTGGCGCCGGGCCTGCGGGTTGAAGCTGTTGCCCCGGACGGCCTGGTTGAGGCGGTTTCGGTGGAGGGCGGCAAGGCTTTTGCTTTAGCGGTTCAGTGGCACCCTGAATGGCAGGTAAGCTCTAACCCGATTTACCTCGCCATCTTTCAGGCATTTGGAGATGCCTGTAGACGGCGCGCGACACAACGCGACGCGGATGCGTCAGTAAACGCCTGACTTATTCAAGTCAGGACACTCAGCCCAGAGGCATTTATGAGTAACAACCTCGACCAGCTCACCGATTGGTTGAAAGACCACAAGATCACAGAAGTCGAATGCATGATCGCCGACCTCACCGGGATTACTCGCGGGAAGATTTCGCCGACCAACAAGTTCATTGCCGAAAAAGGCATGCGCCTGCCCGAGAGCGTATTGCTGCAAACCGTAACGGGCGACTATGTCGAAGACGACATCTATTACGAGCTTCTCGATCCGGCAGACATCGACATGATCTGCCGTCCCGACCAGAACGCAGTATTTGTGGTGCCGTGGGCCATTGAGCCGACCGCTCAGGTGATTCACGACACCTATGACAAGCAGGGCAACCCGATTGAGTTGTCGCCGCGCAACGTGCTTAAAAAGGTACTGAAACTCTATGCCGATCGCGGCTGGCAGCCGATTGTGGCGCCAGAAATGGAGTTTTACCTGACCAAGCGCAGTGACGACCCGGACTACCCGTTGCAGCCGCCGATTGGTCGCTCCGGTCGCCCGGAAACCGGCCGTCAGTCCTTCTCTATAGAAGCCGCCAACGAATTCGACCCTTTGTTCGAAGACGTCTACGACTGGTGCGAACTGCAAGAGCTGGATCTGGACACGCTGATCCATGAAGACGGCACGGCGCAGATGGAAATCAACTTCCGTCATGGCGACGCACTGTCGCTGGCCGACCAGATCCTGGTGTTCAAGCGCACCATGCGCGAAGCCGCGCTCAAGCACGACGTAGCCGCTACCTTCATGGCCAAACCCATGACCGGTGAGCCTGGCAGCGCCATGCACTTGCACCAGAGCATCATTGATATCGAAACCGGCAAAAACGTCTTCTCCAATGAAGACGGGACCATGAGCCAACTGTTCCTCAATCACATCGGCGGTTTGCAGAAGTTCATTCCTGAGCTGCTGCCCCTGTTTGCACCGAACGTGAACTCGTTCCGCCGCTTCCTGCCGGATACCTCGGCACCGGTAAACGTGGAATGGGGTGAAGAGAACCGCACCGTGGGGCTGCGTGTGCCGGATGCCGGCCCGCAAAACCGCCGTGTTGAAAACCGCTTGCCGGGTGCCGATGCCAACCCGTACCTGGCGATTGCCGCCAGCCTGTTGTGTGGCTACATCGGCATGGTTGAAGGTATCAATCCGAGCGCGCCAGTGGTGGGTCGTGGTTATGAGCGTCGCAACTTGCGCCTGCCCCTGACCCTCGAAGAAGCACTGGCACGGATGGAAAGCAGCAAGACCGTTGAGAAATACCTGGGTACCAAGTTCATCGCAGGCTACGTGGCAGTCAAACGTGCCGAGCATGAAAACTTCAAGCGCGTCATCAGTTCGTGGGAGCGGGAATTCCTGCTGTTCGCCGTCTGACACGCCGGGGGGCTGCGCCTGGGATGCGCAGCCCCTCCTCTACTGAATCAAGGAGAGTTGTATGACTAGCAAGAACCCGCAAACCCTCGAATGGCAACAACTGAGCAACGATCACCACCTGGCACCGTTCAGTGACTTCAAACAGTTGAAAGAAGTCGGCCCACGCATTATTACGCACGCCAAAGGCGTGTACCTGTGGGACAGCGAAGGCCACAAAATTCTCGACGGCATGGCCGGTCTTTGGTGTGTTGCCATCGGCTACGGACGTGACGAGCTGGCTGAAGCCGCCAGCAAGCAAATGCGCGAACTGCCGTACTACAACCTGTTTTTCATGACGGCTCACCCGCCGGTACTTGAACTGTCCAAAGCCATCGCCGATATCGCGCCGCAAGGCATGAACCACGTGTTTTTCACCGGTTCCGGCTCTGAAGGCAACGACACCATGCTGCGCATGGTTCGCCACTACTGGGCGATCAAGGGCCAGCCCAACAAGAAAGTCATCATCAGCCGCAAGAACGGCTACCACGGTTCCACCGTGGCCGGCGCCAGCCTGGGCGGCATGACGTACATGCACGAACAGGGCGACTTGCCGATCCCGGGCATCACCCACATTGCCCAGCCGTACTGGTTTGGTGAAGGTGGCGACATGTCCCCGGAGGAGTTCGGCATCTGGGCTGCCAATCAGCTGGAAGAGAAAATTCTCGAACTGGGCGTCGACAATGTCGGTGCTTTTATTGCCGAGCCGATTCAGGGCGCGGGCGGCGTGATCGTTCCGCCAGCCACCTACTGGCCGCGCATCAAAGAGATTCTGGCCAAGTACGACATCCTGTTTGTTGCCGACGAAGTGATCTGTGGTTTTGGTCGCACCGGTGAGTGGTTTGGTAGCGATTTCTACGACCTCAAGCCGGACATGATGACCATCGCCAAGGGCCTGACCTCGGGTTATATCCCGATGGGTGGCCTGATCGTGCGCGACGAAGTGGTTGCGGTACTTAATGAAGGTGGCGATTTCAACCACGGCTTCACCTACTCGGGTCACCCGGTAGCGGCGGCAGTGGCTCTGGAAAACATCCGCATCCTGCGCGAAGAAAAAATTATCGAGAAGGTTCACGCCGAAACGGCACCGTATTTGCAAAAGCGTCTACGTGAACTGAACGATCACCCGTTGGTGGGCGAAGTGCGCGGTGTGGGTCTGTTGGGCGCCATTGAACTGGTGCAGGACAAAGCCACGCGCAAACGTTACGAAGGCCGTGGCGTTGGCATGATCTGCCGACAGTTCTGCTTTGATAACGGCCTGATCATGCGCGCCGTAGGCGACACCATGATCATTTCGCCACCTCTGGTGATCAGCAAAGACGAGATCGACGAGTTGGTGACCAAGGCCCGTAAGTGCCTGGATCTGACCTTGGAAGTATTGCAAGGTTAACTGCTAGGCTTTGGGCGCAGGACAACTGCAGTTTGAAAGCAGGCAATTGCGCTCAGAGCCTTAAGAATCAAGGCTCTTCCCTTGAAAGCCTGCCACGGATCTTGCCAGACTAGCCGCCGGCTTTAGTCACCTTGAGATCAGGTCGCTGAAACGGTGGTTTAAAAGAACAATTGGAGCATTACAGATGAAGGCATCAGGTTTTAAAAAAGCTGGCAAGACCCTTCTCGCCCTCTCCTTGATGGGTGTGATGGCCGGGGCAGCTCAAGCAGCAGATAAAGTGCTGCACATCTACAACTGGTCCGATTACATCGCACCGGACACCGTTAAAAAATTCGAAGACCAGACCGGTATCAAGGTGGTCTACGACGTGTTCGACAGCAACGAGACCCTTGAGGCCAAACTGCTGGCGGGCAAGTCCGGCTACGACATCGTCGTGCCGTCCAACAATTTCCTGGCCAAGCAGATCAAGGCCCAGGTTTACCAGGAGCTGGACAAGTCCAAGCTGCCCAACTGGAAAAACCTCGACCCTGCGCTGCTCAAAGCCGTGGGCGATGCCAGCGACTCAGGCAACAAACATGCGTTCCCTTACATGTGGGGCACCATCGGCATCGGCTACAACCCTGAAAAAGTCAAAGCCGCACTGGGCGTCGACACCATCGATTCCTGGGACGTGCTGTTCAAGCCGGAGAACGCGGCCAAGCTGAAAAGCTGCGGCATAAGCTTCCTCGACTCGCCAACCGAGATGATCCCGGCAGCGCTGCATTACCTGGGCTACCCGACCAACTCGCAAGACAAGAAACAACTGGCCGAAGCCGAAGCACTGTTCCTGAAGATTCGTCCTTCGGTGGGCTACTTCCACTCGTCCAAGTACATCTCGGACCTGGCCAACGGCAACATCTGCGTGGCTGTGGGTTACTCGGGTGACATCGAACAGTCCATTACTCGCGCCAAAGAAGCGGGTGACAAGGTCAAGCTGAAGTACGCCATTCCGAAAGAAGGCGCTGGCAGCTTCTATGACATGGTCGCCATTCCCAAGGATGCCGAGAACGTCGACGCCGCTTACGCCTGGATGAACTTCCTGATGCAGCCAGAGGTAATGGCTGAAATCACCAACAGCGTGCGCTTCCCGAACGGTAACAAGGCTGCAACGCCGCTAGTGAATAAAGACATCTCTGGCGACCCGAGCATTTACCCGTCGGATGAAGTGAAAGCCAAGCTGTACGCCATCAGCGATTTGCCGCCAACTACCTTGCGTTTGCTGACGCGCAGCTGGACCAAGATCAAATCCGGCAAGTAACCCGTAATTCCCGCAGGGGCTGCCAACGGCAGCTCCTGCGGGGCAGATTTCGGACTAAATCAGAGTGTTACGGCAATTAATCACGGAAAACTTTGCTGTGCCGGTTTATCGAGGGTAAGTTGCGCGCCGGTTTTGTCTTTGCCAGTTCAGGCTGGTGTGTGACGCGGGCCACTCAGGCCCAACTATTTAGAGGACCACCACGTGTCTATATCTTTGTTTCGCAAGACCTTGCTGGTCGGAGCTGGTTTGACGCTTGCCGTCAGCGTACAGGCGGCACCTACCGTGCACATTTATAACTGGTCGGACTACATCGCGCCGAACACCCTGGCTGATTTCGAGAAAGCCACCGGCATCAAGCCGGTGTATGACGTCTTCGACTCCAACGAAACCCTGGAAGGCAAGCTGCTGGCCGGCCGTACCGGTTATGACGTGGTCGTTCCGTCTAACCACTTCCTGGGCAAGCAGATCAAGGCGGGTGCGTTCCAGAAGCTCGACCTGTCGCAGTTGCCGAATTATTCCAACCTCGACCCGGCCTTGCTCAAGCGCCTTCAGGCCAACGACCCGGGCAACCAATATGCCGTGCCGTATCTGTGGGGCACCAACGGGATTGGTTACAACGTCGACAAGGTCAAAGAAGTGCTGGGCGTCGACACCATCGATTCCTGGGACGTAGTGTTCAAACCCGAGAACATGAAGAAGCTGCAATCGTGCGGCGTGGCCTTCCTGGACTCGGCCGATGAAATGCTGCCGACCGTGCTCAACTATCTGGGGCTGGATGCCAACAGCACCAACCCTAAAGATTACAAAAAGGCTGAAGCGACACTGATGTCGGTGCGTCCTTACGTCACCTACTTCCATTCTTCCAAGTACATTTCCGACCTGGCCAACGGCAATATCTGTGTTGCGATTGGCTTCTCAGGTGATGTGTTCCAGGCAAAAGCGCGCGCCGAAGAGGCCAAAAAAGGCGTCAACATCGCCTATATCGTGCCCAAGGAAGGCGGCGCACTGTGGTTTGACATGCTGGCGATCCCCAAGGATTCCAGCAACGTCAAGGAAGCCCACACGTTCATCAACTACTTGCTCAAGCCTGAAGTGATTGCTCAGGTCAGCGACTATGTGGGCTATGCAAACCCTAACCCGGCCGCTGACAAGGTGATGGAAGAATCGATTCGTACCGACGAGGCGGTGTACCCCACTCAGGCGGTGCTGGACAAAACCTACGTCTCAACCGAGTTGCCGCCGAAAATACAGCGTCTGATGACGCGTACGTGGACCAAGGTCAAGACGGGTAGATAAGCTCGCAAGACCACCTATCCAAGGCCCGACCATCTAGGTCGGGCTGCTAAATTTGTTGGGAGTTTCGTAAATGGCTGTTGCCTCCGGCGCCTATAAGAAAGCCCTCGAGGGCGATCAGACACCTAAACAGGTGCTGGTCAAAATCGACCGGGTCACGAAAAAATTCGACGAGACGATTGCCGTGGACGATGTGTCCCTGGAAATCAACAAAGGCGAAATTTTCGCCATGCTCGGCGGATCGGGATCGGGCAAATCTACCTTGCTGCGTATGCTCGCCGGTTTCGAGCGCCCAACAGAAGGCCGTATTTTCCTCGATGGCGTAGACATCACTGACATGCCGCCCTACGAGCGGCCTATCAACATGATGTTCCAGTCCTACGCCCTGTTCCCGCACATGACCGTGGCCCAGAACATCGCCTTCGGCCTCAAGCAGGACAAAATGTCCAATGCCGAGATCGATGCCCGGGTGGGTGAGATGCTCAAGCTGGTGCACATGAGCCAGTACGCCAAGCGCAAGCCGCATCAGTTGTCCGGTGGTCAGCGTCAGCGTGTGGCCCTGGCTCGTTCGCTGGCCAAGCGTCCAAAGCTGCTGCTGCTCGATGAGCCGATGGGTGCTCTGGATAAAAAACTGCGTTCGCAAATGCAGCTCGAATTGGTAGAGATCATCGAGCGCGTTGGCGTGACCTGCGTCATGGTGACCCACGACCAGGAAGAGGCCATGACCATGGCCCAGCGCATTGCCATCATGCACCAGGGCTGGATTGCCCAGATCGGCAGCCCGATCGACATCTACGAAACCCCGGTCAGCCGTCTGGTGTGCGAGTTCATCGGCAACGTCAACCTGTTCGAAGGTGAAGTGGTCGACGACGCCGAAGGCTATGCGCGCATCAACTGCCCGGAGCTGGAGAACGACATTTATGTCGGTCACGGCGTCAGCACCTCGGTGGAAGACAAGCACACCACCTACGCAATCCGCCCGGAAAAAATGCTCGTCACCACCGAGAAGCCGACCTGCGAATACAACTGGTCGCGCGGCAAGGTGCATGACATCGCCTACCTGGGCGGTCACTCGGTGTTCTACGTCGAGCTGCCGAGCGGCAAGCTGGTGCAGTCGTTCGTGGCCAACGCCGAACGCCGTGGCGCCCGCCCTACCTGGGACGATGAAGTCTACGTGTGGTGGGAAGACGACAGCGGCGTGGTACTGCGCTCATGAACATGCGAAAGCTCAAGCGCCGACTGCAACGAATAACCCCCGGTGGCCGCCATATGGTCATCGGGATTCCATTCCTGTGGCTGTTTCTGTTCTTCATGCTGCCCTTCTTCATCGTTCTGAAGATCAGTTTTGCTGAAGCCGACGTCGCAATTCCGCCGTACACCGAGATCTACAGCTACGTTGACCAAAAAATTCAGCTGCTGCTGAATCTGGGCAACTACGCCATGTTGGGCGACGATGAGTTGTATATCGCCGCCTATCTGGGTTCGTTGAAGATGGCCTTTTTCAGCACGGCGTTGTGCCTGCTGATCGGTTATCCGATGGCTTACGCCATCGCCAATGCGCGCAAAGAAATGCAGACCGTGCTGGTGCTGCTGATCATGATGCCGACCTGGACCGCGATCCTGATCCGCGTTTACGCGTGGATGGGCATCCTCAGCAACAACGGCCTGCTCAATGGCTTCTTGATGTCGATGGGCTGGATTAGCGAACCGTTGCAGATCCTCAACACCAACATCGCGGTGTATATCGGTATTGTGTATTCGTACCTGCCGTTCATGATCCTGCCGCTGTACGCCAACCTTGTGAAACACGACACCAGCCTGCTGGAAGCCGCGTCAGACCTGGGTTCTAGCACGTTCAACAGCTTCTGGAAAATCACTGTCCCGTTATCGAAAAACGGCATTATCGCCGGCTGCATGCTGGTGTTTATCCCGGTGGTGGGCGAGTTCGTGATTCCGGAACTGCTGGGCGGCCCGGAAACCCTGATGATCGGTAAAGTGTTGTGGCAAGAGTTCTTCAACAACCGTGACTGGCCCGTAGCGTCCGCGCTGGCTGTCGTCATGCTGGCGATCCTGATCGTGCCCATCATTCTGTTCAACCGCAGCCAGGCTAAAGAGCTGGAGGGCAAGATATGAATCGCATCCGTTTCTCTAGTTTTATGCTGGTCGCGGGGTTGTTGTTCATCTACCTGCCGATGCTGATCCTGGTGATCTACTCGTTCAACGCCTCCAAGCTGGTGACGGTATGGGGCGGCTGGTCGCTGAAGTGGTACGTGGGCCTGCTGGACAACACCCAGTTGATGGGGTCGGTGATGCGTTCCATTGAAATCGCCTTCTACACGGCGATTGCAGCGGTTGCACTGGGTACGCTGGCGGCATTCGTGCTGACCCGTATCAGCCAGTTCAAGGGCCGCACGCTGTTTGGCGGCCTGGTGACTGCGCCGCTGGTAATGCCGGAAGTGATCACCGGTCTGTCGCTGTTGCTGCTGTTCGTGGCCATGGCGCAGATGATCGGCTGGCCGCAAGAGCGTGGCATCGTCACGATCTGGATCGCCCACACCACGTTCTGCTCGGCCTATGTGGCCGTGGTGGTGTCATCCCGCTTGCGTGAGCTGGACCTGTCGATCGAAGAAGCGGCCATGGACCTGGGTGCCAAGCCGTGGAAGGTGTTCTTTTTGATCACCATCCCGATGATCGCGCCGTCTCTGGCAGCGGGCGCCATGATGTCCTTTGCCCTGTCACTCGATGACCTGGTATTGGCCAGCTTCGTGTCCGGTCCGGGCTCCACGACCTTGCCGATGGAAGTGTTCTCGGCGGTGCGTCTGGGGGTTAAACCCGAAATCAACGCCGTGGCCAGCCTGATTCTGCTGGCGGTATCGCTGGTGACCTTCATGGTGTGGTTCTTCAGCCGCCGTGCTGAAGAGCACCGCAAAAAGGCGATCCAGCAAGCCATCGACGAAGCGACTGCCGACTCCTGGAAACAGCCTGACGTGCGTCGTCCGCAATCGACAAACGCGGCTTAAAACCAGCGCCATAAAAAACCTCGCCTCCCGTGAAAGGGAGGCGAGGTTTTTTTATGGTCTTTTTAAAAGGGCCTAAGGCTTGGCCACTTTCCACGCGCCGTCCATTTTGCCGTCGCCGATCATGTCACCGGCCTTCTTGTCCATGACAAAGGTATACAGCGGCTTGCCGTCATAGGCCCATTGCATATGGCCGTCATCGCGCTTGATGGCGGTCCACTTGCCCATGTCCTTTGCCATACTCTCTGCGGCCAGTGGTGGCCAGTTGGCTGCGCACTTGTCATTGCACATCGATTTGCCGCCCGCATCCTTGGCGAAGGTGTAGAGCGTCATGCCTTTGTGGTCGACGAGCATGCCATCCTTGGTCATCGCCGGATCAGCCGCAAACGCCAGACCTGGCAAGGTAAAGGCTGCAGCTAACAGCAATGTCTTTAGGGAAAACGAGCTATAAGTCATCGGAATCGTCCTCATTGTGGTTGTACGATTTGCACTCAAAGCGTAGTTCACCAACCGCTAGCGCGCGCTCCATCCCCAAAGCTGTCACACGACTGCAATAATTCCGTTATCTAATGCGCCACAAGACAGTTTAATGACATGAGGGGAACGGCATGGTTGGCAGGAGCATTTTGATCGTTGATGACGAGGCGCCGATTCGTGAAATGATCGCCGTGGCCTTGGAAATGGCAGGCTACGACTGCCTTGAAGCCGATAATGCTCAGGACGCCCATGCCATCATCGTGGACCGTAAGCCGGACCTGATCCTGCTCGACTGGATGCTGCCCGGCGGCACTTCGGGCATCGAGCTGGCCCGTCGCCTCAAGCGCGAAGAGCTGACCAGCGATATCCCGATCATCATGCTCACGGCCAAGGGTGAAGAGGACAACAAGATCCAGGGGCTGGAAGTCGGCGCGGATGATTACATCACCAAGCCGTTTTCCCCGCGTGAACTGGTTGCCCGCCTCAAGGCCGTACTGCGCCGCGCAGGCCCGGCCGATGCTGAATCGCCGATCGAAATCGGCGGCTTGCTGCTCGACCCCATCAGCCACCGCGTAACCATCGACGGCACCCCCGCCGAAATGGGCCCCACCGAATACCGCCTGCTGCAATTCTTCATGACCCACCAGGAACGCGCCTACACCCGCGGCCAATTGCTCGACCAGGTTTGGGGCGGCAATGTGTACGTGGAAGAGCGCACCGTGGACGTGCACATCCGCCGACTGCGCAAAGCCCTCGGTGAGGCCTATGAAAATCTGGTACAAACCGTGCGTGGCACCGGTTACCGATTTTCGACCAAGGCCTGATACCGGCTTTATCTGATCCAACGGCAAGCAAGGACCCGCGCGACGTGAATCAAAACTGGCATGGCACTCTGATTCGTCATTTGTTGCTTCTGGTCACCGGCTGCCTGGTGGTCGGGCTGCTCAGTGGCTATTACGGCTGGAGCCTGGCCATTGGTCTGGCGTTTTATCTGGGCTGGACCCTCAAGCAGTTGCTGCGCCTGCACCAATGGCTGCGCCAGCATAAGCCCGACGAAGCGCCCCCCGATGGCTACGGCCTGTGGGGCGAAGTGTTTGACAGTATCTACCACCTGCAACGCCGCGATCAGCGGGTCCGTGGCCGCCTGCAAGCGGTGATCGATCGGGTCCAGGAGTCTACGGCTGCCCTCAAGGACGCCGTGGTGATGCTCGACAGCGACGGCAACCTGGAATGGTGGAACCGCGCCGCCGAAACGTTGCTGGGGCTCAAGACACCTCAGGACAGCGGCCAGCCCGTCAGCAACCTGGTACGCCACCCGCGCTTCAAAGAATATTTCGAGCAAGGCAGCTACGCCGAGCCGCTGGATATCCCTTCACCGGTCAACGACCACCTGCACATCCAGCTCTACATCACTCGCTACGGCAACAACGAACACCTGATGCTGGTGCGCGACGTCACCCGGATTCATCAGCTGGAGCAGATGCGCAAAGACTTTATCGCCAACGTGTCCCATGAGCTGCGCACACCGTTGACGGTGATCTGCGGTTATCTGGAAACCCTGCTCGATAACGTCGACGACGTGAACCCGCGTTGGAAACGCCCTCTGTCGCAAATGCAGCAACAGGGCGAGCGCATGCAAACCTTGCTCAACGACTTGCTGCTGCTGGCCAAGCTTGAAGCCACGGACTACCCCTCGGACAACCAGCCGGTGGACATCGACGCGTTGCTGCGCTCGATCAAAAGCGACGGCCAGGCGTTGTCCGGGCAGCGTAACCAGACGATCACACTGGAGGTCGAGCCGCAGGTCTCGCTCAAAGGCAGTGAGGCCGAACTGCGCAGCGCGTTTTCCAATCTGGTGTTTAACGCGGTCAAGTACACCCCGGATGGCGGCAAGGTCCACATCCGCTGGTGGGCGGACAAGGCGGGCGCGCACCTGAGCGTCCAGGACTCGGGCGTGGGTATCGACAACAAGCACCTGTCGCGCCTGACGGAGCGTTTCTACAGGGTGGACTCCAGCCGCAACGCCAACACGGGCGGCACCGGGCTGGGGCTGGCCATCGTCAAGCATGTATTGTTGCGTCATCGTGCGCGTCTGGAGATCAGCAGCGTGCTGGGCCACGGCAGCACGTTTACCTGCCATTTTGCGCCCGCTCAGGTGACAAAATCGCAGCCCAGGACGCTGGTCGACTAGGCCCTGCGGCCTTTTCCCACTAGGCAAGGGCCACGTCAGCCGCTACATTGCTTGACCCTTTCCCCCTATTTGAAACGACGGAACCCTTAAAACTCCATCATGGACCCTTCCCCAGGCTTTACCCTCGCCACACTCTTCGCCGACTTCGGCATGATTCTTTTTGCTCTGATCCTGGTTTTGCTCAACGGCTTCTTCGTTGCGGCCGAATTTGCCATGGTCAAACTGCGTTCGACCCGGGTCGAAGCGATTGCCGAGGACAACGGCTGGCGCGGACAGATCCTGCGCACCGTTCACAACCAGCTCGACGCTTACCTGTCGGCGTGCCAGTTGGGTATCACCCTGGCCTCGCTGGGCCTGGGCTGGGTCGGTGAGCCGGCCTTCGCGCACATCCTTGAGCCGCTGCTGGGTGCGATCGGTGTCGAGTCGCCTGAAGTGATCAAGGGTGTATCGTTCTTTACGGCCTTCTTCATCATTTCGTACCTGCACATCGTGGTCGGCGAGCTGGCCCCGAAATCGTGGGCCATTCGCAAGCCAGAGACTCTGTCGCTGTGGACCGCCGTGCCGCTGTACCTCTTTTACTGGGCCATGTACCCGGCCATTTACCTGCTCAACGCCAGCGCTAACGCCATCTTGCGTATTGCTGGTCAAGGTGAGCCCGGCGCGCATCACGATCACGCCTATAGCCGCGAAGAACTCAAACTGATCCTGCACTCAAGCCGTGGTCAGGACCCGAGTGACCAGGGCATGCGTGTGCTGGCTTCGGCCGTCGAAATGGGCGAGCTGGAAGTGGTCGACTGGGCCAACTCCCGCGAAGACCTGGTGACCCTGGATTCCAAGGCCCCGCTCAAGGAAATCCTGGCACTGTTCCGTCGCCACAAATTCAGCCGCTATCCGGTCTACGACGCAGACACCAACACCTTCGTCGGCTTGCTGCACATCAAGGACCTGCTGCTCGAACTGGCCGACCTTGATCACTTGCCCGAGACCTTCAACCTTGAAGAGCTGACCCGGCCACTGGAGCGCGTTTCGCGCCACATGCCGCTGTCGCAATTGCTTGAGCAGTTCCGCAAGGGCGGTGCCCACTTTGCCCTGGTCGAAGAGGCTGACGGCAAGGTCGTTGGCTACCTGACCATGGAAGACGTGCTGGAAGTGCTGGTGGGCGACATTCAGGACGAACACCGCAAGGCCGAGCGCGGCATCCTGTCTTATCAGCCCGGCAAACTGCTGGTACGCGGTGATACGCCGCTGTTCAAGATCGAGCGCCTGCTGGGTGTGGACCTGGACCACATCGAAGCTGAAACCGTCGCAGGCCTGATCTACGACACCCTCAAGCGGGTACCTGCCGAAGAAGAACAGCTGGAAGTCGAAGGCCTGCGCATCATCATCAAAAAGATGAAGGGCCCGAAAATCGTGTTGGCCAAAGTGCTTAAGCTGGATTAAAGCCCGTACAGAGAAGGCGATTCAAACCGTGGGAGCGAGCCTGCTCGCTCCCACAGGGCCGCCTTGACCCGCAACAGAGTTTCACTCCCTTCAGTAAGATTTTTTACCGGCGAAAGCTGGCTGAAAGTATTCCCCTCTAGCATCCCGTCATCTCCGGCAATAGACCGGCCGGCCTGAACAGCACCCCCCACATGCTGTCAGCGCCAACCAAACAACAATAACAACGGTGACTTTTATGCTGACCTTCCTTGGCTTCGCCATGGTCATTACCTTCATGTACCTGATCATGACCAAGCGCCTGTCCGCGCTGATCGCTCTGATCCTGGTGCCCATCCTGTTTGCGGTGTTCGGTGGTTTTGCGCCGAAGATCGGCCCGATGATGCTTGAAGGCATCACCAAGCTGGCCCCGACCGGGGTGATGCTGATGTTCGCCATCCTCTACTTCGCCCTGATGATCGACTCCGGCCTGTTCGACCCGGCGGTGCGCAAGATCCTCAAACTGGTCAAGGGCGACCCGCTCAAGATCTCGGTAGGCACCGCGGTGCTGGCGCTGGTGGTATCCCTGGATGGCGACGGCGCGACCACTTACATGATTTGCGTAGCCGCCATGTTGCCGCTCTACAGCCGCATCGGCATGAGCCCGCGGATCATGGCCGGGCTGATCATTCTGGCCGGTGGCGTGATGAACATGACGCCCTGGGGTGGCCCGACCGCACGTGCTGCCAGTGCGCTGCATGTCGACCCTTCGGACATCTTTGTACCGATGATCCCGGCCATGCTTGCAGGCTGCGTCGCCATCCTGGCCATCGCCTGGTTCTATGGCAAACGTGAGCGTGCGCGTCTGGGCGAGTTGCACCTGCTGGGTGATGAAATCGATCACAGCGAAATCAGCGTCTCGCAGTACCCTGATGCCCGCCGGCCGAAACTGATCTGGTTCAACGGCGCGCTGACGCTGGTGCTGATGATCGCGTTGATTGCCGGGCTACTGCCTTTGCCCGTGCTGTTCATGGTCGCGTTCAGCATTGCGATGATCGTTAACTACCCGTGCCTGCAACAGCAAAAAGACCGCGTCGCCGCCCATGCCGGCAGCGTATTGGCAGTGGTCGGACTGATTTTTGCCGCGGGTATTTTTACCGGCATCCTGTCGGGCACCGGCATGGTCGACGCCATGTCAAAAAGCCTGCTGGCTGTGATTCCACCTGCGCTCGGGCCTTATCTGGCCGTGATAACCGCGCTGGTGAGCATGCCGTTTACCTTCTTTATGTCCAACGATGCGTTCTACTACGGCGTATTGCCGGTACTGGCCGAAGCGGCCAGCCACTACGGCATCACGGCCGCCGAAATGGCCCGCGCCTCGATTGTTGGCCAGCCAGTGCATTTGCTGAGCCCGTTGGTGCCATCGACTTACTTGCTGGTGGCTCTGGCCGGTATCGAGTTTGGCGATCACCAGCGTTTCACCCTCAAGTGGGCCATTCTGGTGTGCCTGGTCATCATGGTTGCGGCGCTGCTTCTGGGGACATTCCCGCTGTTCAGCACGCTTTAACACTGCAATCCCGTAGCAGCTGCCAAGGAACGAAGGCTGCTACGGGGGTGTCGTGTTTACAAATGTTTCAACCTTCCCCCCGCTATGCGATGCTGGCGCTCTGCTCAATTCCCGACTACATCTTAAGAAACATCTGTAGGAACGGCTCGTAGCTATCTGATCCTTAGAAACATCCATCACAGGGAGCCAGCATGCTGACCCTGCTCAATTTGCTTTCTGCTGTGGCCTTGCTGATCTGGGGCACACACATCGTCCGAACCGGCATTCTGCGGGTCTACGGCACAAACCTGCGCCATGTCATCGGGCAAAACGTATCCAGACGCATGTTTGCCTTTGTCGCCGGGATCGTGGTCACCGCCATGGTGCAAAGCAGCAACGCCACAGCCATGCTGGTGACTTCCTTTGTCGGTCAGGGGCTGATGGCGCTGACCCCCGCGCTGGCGACCATGCTCGGCGCCGATGTCGGTACGGCCTTGATGGCCCGGGTACTGACGTTCGACCTCTCGTGGCTGTCGCCGCTGCTGATTTTTCTGGGTGTGATTTTCTTTCTGACCCGCAAGCAAACCCGCGCCGGGCAACTGGGCCGGGTCGGGATTGGTCTGGGCCTGATTATTCTGGCGCTGCAACTGATCGTCGAAGCCGCGGCACCCATCACCCATGCCCAGGGCGTGAAGGTGATCTTCGCCTCGTTGACCGGCGACATCCTGCTGGATGCCCTGGTCGGCGCCCTGTTCGCAATGATCTCCTACTCAAGCCTGGCCGCCGTGCTGCTGACCGCAACATTGGCCGGCGCGGGCGTGATCAGCCTGCACGTGGCAATCGGTCTGGTGATTGGCGCCAATATTGGCAGCGGCGTGCTGGCGTTCCTGAGTACCAATATGCAAAACGCCGCCGGGCGTCAGGTGGCACTGGGTAGCCTGCTGTACAAGCTGATTGGTCTGTTGCTGATCATGCCCGTGCTCAATCCGCTGGTGGCCTGGATGGACAGCCTGAGCTACAGCGCCCAGGAGTTGGTGATCGGTTTTCACCTGCTCTACAACACGGTTCGCTGCTTCCTGATGTTGCCGACGGTAGGCGTGATGGCCCGCATTTGCGCCTGGTTGCTGCCCGAACGCGAGCAGGCCAACGGCGTGGTGAAGCCGCGCCATCTGGACCCGACCGCACTGGACACGCCCAGCCTGGCACTGACCAATGCGGTACGTGAAACCCTGCGCATTGGCGACCTGATCGACACCATGTTGGTCAATATGCTCGACGTACTGCGCGGCAAGCAAACGGCCGTGACCCAGGAAATGCGCACCCTGAGCGATGAAGTCGAGGTGTTGTACAGCGCGGTCAAACTCTACCTGGCACAGATGCCACGGGAGGATTTGAGCGAGCAGGACAGCCGGCGCTGGGCAGAAATCATCGAGCTGGCGATCAACCTCAAACTCGCCAGTGACGTGATCGAACGCATGCTGCGCAAAGTGCAACAACAGAAAACCTCGCAGCGCCGATCGTTCTCAGAGACAGGGCTGGAAGAACTGGTGGGTCTGCATACTCACTTGATCGACAACCTGCGGCTTGGGCTCACCGTCTTCCTGAATTCAGACCCGCAAAGTGCACGCCAACTGCTGCGCGAGAAGCGCCGCTTCCGCGCCCAGGAGCGACGTTTGGCCCACGCTCATGTAAGTCGTCTGCAGCGTAAAATCACGCAAAGTATCGAGACCAGTTCCATGCACCTGGAGCTGATTGCTGATATGAGGCGCTTGAACTCGCTGTTTTGCGGCAGTGCTTACGTGGTGCTGGAAACCTCTGAAATCGGTGCGCTGGAGGTGGATGCCGCCGCGGATACCCAGCATTTTCCTTGAACGTTGCCCTCGGGCCTGTTGTCAGTCGTAAAGCAGCGGCTAAGCTGCACCACTGCTTCAACACGGACTCAAATATTCAGGGATGGTTTATGCGTTGCCTGCTGCTCATCTGTTTGCTGCTTGGTGCAGGTCAGGGTTTTGCCCTTGATCGTTACAGCGTCGAGGGCTACCAACTGCCCAATGGTCTGCAACTGATCCTCAAACCCGGCAATGATCGCGGGCACGTGGCCATTCGCCTCGTGGTCGGCGTGGGGCTGGACGACTTCACGTGTGCCGATCAGCAATTGCCGCACCTGCTGGAACACTTGCTGTTCAGTGGCACTGACGATACCGGCGAAGGTGGCCTGGAGGAGCGCATGCAAGCCCTGGGTGGCGAGTGGAACGCCTTTACCAGCAGCGCCGACACCACCTTTGTGATCGAAGCCCCGGCCAAAAACCAGCGCAAGATCCTCGACTTGCTCCTGGGGCTGATCACCCATACGCAACTCACCGAGCAACGTATCAGCGACGCCAAGCAAGTGGTTGAGCGCGAAGACGGCGGCCACTATTCGCATTTGCAGCGGTGGCTGGACCGTCAGGATCTGGGTCACAGTGCCAGCAATCAGCTGGCGGTTGAGCTGGGTCTCAAATGCGCCGAGCGGGCCGAGGTGCATGACCTCACGCGTCAGCAGTTAGAGACCGTGCGCCAGAACTGGTACGCGCCCAACAACATGACGCTGATTATCGTCGGCGACCTTGACCGGCTGCTGCCGGCCTACCTGGAGCGCACCTACGGTGCTCTCGAGCCGGTCGAGCCCAGCGAACACCGGCCCTTGGCCGAAATCGATGCCAAGGCCGACGCCGAGCGCGAACTGGTGCGCGGCGTCGTCGGTGATAGCGCGACCCTGCACTGGCTGTTGCCGGAGCCGGTGATTGAGGGTCAGTCCGATGAAACCTGGAACCTGCTTCGCGATTATCTGGAGTGGGCGCTGTACAGCGAGCTGCGGCTCAAGCACGGCTTGTCTTACGGGCCATGGGCTGAGCGCGAGGTGTTCGGCGGCGTGAGCTTTTTAAGCCTCAATGCGGACCTTGAGCGCGATCAGTTGCCTCAGGCCCGGCAGGTTGTTGAACAACTCAAGGCCCGATTGCTCAAGGACGGGCTGGACCCCCAAATGTTTGCCCGGCTCAAGAACACTGCCATTGCCCGCAAGGCGTGGACAGTGCAAGGCAACAGCGCCCTGGCCGATTACTACTGGGCCTCGCTGGGTGACTATGACGAGGGCCACTTCACCGATCCCGCGAGGCAGCTCCAGGCCATCAGCCTTGAGCAGGCCAACATGGCGATGCGCGAGTTGTTTGCCGAGCCCGGGTATGTGCGCATCGAGAAGCCACTGTTCAGTTACCACGGCTTGAGCATGGCCATCCTGGGCGGGCTGGCGTTGCTGATCATCACCGCTGTGGGCTGGCGCATCTGGCGTCGACGTTAAGCGCTCATTGCTCCACTCAGAAACTCTTTGATACCGTAAAATCATTGCCAATTCGCGGCTGGTTAAACCAGCCGCCAGCGTGCGGAGTATTCATCGTGAGTGATCGTTCCAATCCTTGGCAATTGCAGGCCATCGTCTGCCAACTGCGCACGGCGCGAAACCAGTGGCGCACGCAAAACGGGCGTGTCAGTGGTGAGCAGGGGGGCCGCGAGCTGCCGTCGCGTGCCGCGATGGCCGATATTCTTGAAGCCCTCTGCGGTGCATTGTTTCCAATGCGCCTGGGCCCGGTGGATTTGCGTGAAGAGAGTGAAGACTTTTACGTCGGCCACACCCTCGACGTAGCGCTTAATGCCTTGTTGGCCCAGGCCAAGCTGGAGTTGCGCTATGCGGCGCGCCAGAGCGGCCAGCCTGATGATGGCGTCAGCGACACGGCCACCTTGCTGATTCAGGATTTCGCCCTGGCGTTGCCGGGCCTGCGCACTGTCCTGGACACCGACGTACTGGCCGCCTACCACGGCGACCCGGCGGCGCGCAGTGTGGATGAAGTGCTGTTGTGCTATCCGGGGATTCTGGCGGTGATTCACCACCGTCTGGCGCATCACCTGTACCGCGCCGGGTTGCCGTTGCTGGCGCGGATCAGTTCAGAGATTGCGCACTCGGCCACCGGCATTGATATTCACCCGGGCGCGCAGATTGGCCGCAGCTTCTTTATCGACCACGGGACGGGTGTTGTGATCGGAGAAACCGCGATCATCGGCGAACGTGTGAGGATCTATCAGGCAGTGACCCTGGGGGCCAAGCGCTTCCCGGCGGACGAGTCGGGCCAGCTGCAAAAAGGTCATCCGCGCCATCCGATTGTTGAGGATGACGTGGTGATCTATGCCGGGGCTACGATTCTGGGCCGTATTACCATTGGTCAGGGCTCGACCATTGGCGGCAACGTGTGGCTGACCCGCAGTGTGCCGGCGGGCTGCAACCTGACCCAGGCCAACTTGCTGCACGATGACGGTACGCAGAAGTAAGACGGTATAGGCCTTTTGCCCTCACCCCAGCCCTCTCCCAAAGGGAGAGGGAGCCGATTTGTGGTGTGACGCAGATGGATGGCATCCCCCAATCAGTCCCCCTCTCTTTGGGAGAGGGTTAGGGTGAGGGCGCTCTTGACCTAGCGAGCGTTGCGCACGCCTTCTGCCAGTGCAGCGCACAAGCTCAGCACGCCATCCACCGCCTGTTCAGGGGTCGCGGCATTTTCGATCTTGTCGATCAGTGCCGAACCGACCACCACGCCATCCGCCAAACGGGCAATCGCGGCCGCCTGCTCAGGGGTGCGAATGCCGAAGCCCACGCTGATCGGCAAGTCGGTATGGCGACGCAGGCGCTCAATGGCCGCGCTCACTTGCTCGGTGGTCGCGGAACCTGCGCCGGTCACGCCTGCCACCGACACGTAGTACACAAATCCCGAGCTGCCCGCCAATACGGTCGGCAAGCGCACATCGTCCGTGGTCGGCGTGGTCAGGCGGATAAAGTCCAGGCCGGCGGCCTGTGCCGGGTCACACAGCTCGCTGTTGTGCTCAGGTGGCATGTCGACCACGATCAGGCCGTCTACGCCGGCCGCTTTGGCCTCGGCCACAAACGCGGGCACACCGTAGTGGTGGATCGGGTTGAAGTAGCCCATCAGCACCAGCGGCGTATCGCTGTTGCCTTCACGGAACTCGCGAACCATTTGCAGGGTTTTCGCCAGGTTCTGCTTGGCCGCCAGCGCACGGATGTTGGCCAGCTGAATCGCCGGGCCGTCGGCCATTGGGTCGGTGAAGGGCATGCCCAGCTCGATCACGTCGGCACCCGCTGCAGGCAAACCCTTGAGGATCGCCAGCGAGGTGGCGTAATCCGGGTCACCGGCGGTGACGAAGGTCACCAGCGCTGCGCGGTTTTGTTCCTTGAGTTCGTTAAAACGCGTTTGCAGGCGGCTCATCAGTGTTTCTCCTGCTGGGAGTTTTCCATGTGGTGCATCACGGTTTGCATGTCTTTGTCGCCTCGCCCGGACAGGTTGACCACCATCAGGTGATCGGCCGGCAGGGTAGGTGCGCGCTTGAAAACTTCGGCCAGCGCGTGGGCGGTTTCAAGGGCCGGGATAATGCCTTCAAGGCGGCAGCATTTATGGAATGCCTCCAGGGCTTCGTTGTCGGTCACCGAGGTGTATTCGACGCGGCCGATGTCGTGCAACCACGCGTGCTCAGGGCCGATGCCGGGGTAATCAAGACCGGCAGAAATCGAGTGGGCGTCGATGATCTGGCCATCGTCGTCCTGCAGCAGGAAGGTGCGGTTGCCGTGCAGCACGCCCGGCTCGCCGCCATTGAGGCTTGCCGCATGCTTGCCGGTTTCGATGCCGTAGCCCGCGGCTTCCACGCCGATGATTTCGACGCTGGTGTCATCCAGAAACGGGTGGAACAGGCCCATCGCGTTGGAGCCCCCGCCGATGCACGCCACCAGGCTGTCCGGCAGGCGGCCTTCCTGGGCTTGCATCTGGTCGCGGGTTTCCTTGCCGATCACGGCCTGGAAGTCGCGCACCATCGCCGGGTACGGGTGTGGGCCAGCCACGGTACCGATCAGGTAGAAGGTGTCGTCGACGTTGGTCACCCAGTCGCGCAGGGCTTCGTTCATCGCGTCCTTCAGGGTGCCGGTGCCCGCAACGACCGGGATCACTTCAGCGCCCAGCAGCTTCATGCGGAACACGTTGGCCTGCTGGCGCTCGATGTCGGTGGTGCCCATGTAGATCACGCACTGCAGACCAAAGCGGGCCGCCACGGTGGCGGTGGCCACGCCGTGCATGCCGGCGCCGGTCTCGGCGATGATGCGTTTTTTGCCCATGCGCCGTGCCAGCAGGATCTGGCCGATGCAGTTGTTGATCTTGTGCGCGCCGGTGTGGTTCAGCTCTTCGCGCTTGAGGTAGATCTTGGCGCCGCCACAGAACTCGGTGAGCCGCTCGGCGAAGTACAGCGGGCTCGGGCGGCCCACGTAATCGCGCTGGAAGTAGGCCAGTTCCTTGATGAACTCAGGGTCTTTTTTAGCCCGCTCGTACTCGCGATCCAGGTCGAGGATCAGCGGCATCAGGGTTTCAGCCACGTAACGGCCGCCGAATGAGCCAAACAGGCCATTGGCATCAGGGCCGGTACGCAAAGTGGATTGAGTCATGTGACGCTCCAGATAAAAAGTTACGAAGGTCGATGGCCTGACTTTACCCGCGACAGCCCAGGATGAAAACCGATAAGATCGCCGTAACCTGTCAGGAAAACTCACATATATCATGAGCCGCGACCTCCCGCCCCTTAATGCCTTGCGCGCATTTGAAGCCACCGCCCGCCTGGGCAGCGTCAGCCAGGCTGCCGAGCAGTTGAACGTCACCCACGGCGCGGTCAGTCGTCAGCTAAAAGTGCTTGAAGAGCACCTGGGCGTGAGTCTGTTCGTCAAGGAAGGGCGCGGTCTGAAGCTCACGGACGCCGGTATCCGTCTGCGTGACACCAGTAGCGAAGCCTTTGATCGGCTGCGAAATCTATGCGCAGAACTCACTAAAGGCCAGGTCGATGCCCCTTTTGTGCTCGGCTGTTCGGGCAGTTTGCTGGCGCGCTGGTTTATCCCGCGTTTGGGGCGACTGAATGCTGATTTGCCGGACCTGCGCTTGCACTTGTCCGCCGGTGAAGGCGATCTTGACCCGCGTCGCCCCGGACTAGACGCCTTGCTGGTATTTGCCGAGCCGCCGTGGCCCGCCGATATGCAGGTGTACGAGTTGGCCAGCGAGCGCATTGGTCCGGTGGTCAGCCCGCGCTATGCCCGTTATGAGCAACTGCGTCATGCCCCTGCCAACGCACTGGCGGGTGAACCGTTGCTGCATACCACCTCACGGCCCCAGGCATGGCCAAGCTGGGCGCAGCAGAACGCAATCGAGCCAAAGGAATTGAAATACGGGCAGGGGTTTGAGCATTTGTACTACATGCTTGAAGCCGCCGTCGCGGGGCTGGGTGTGGCGATTGCGCCTGAACCTTTGGTGGCACAGGACCTGAAGGCGGGACGCCTGGTTGCGCCATGGGGTTTCAAGCAAACCCCGGCACAACTGGCGTTATGGTTGCCCAAACGCGCCGCAGACGGGCGCGCCAGGCAACTGGCGCAATGGCTCAAGGCTGAGCTTGCGCGCGATTAGTTACCGCGTTTGCACAACAAAAATGCGGCCAGCAGGCCCAGTGCGCCGATGGCAACGCCAGCGGTGGCGTACGGGTGCTCTTGCGCGTATTCGCGGGTGGCGATAGCGGTTTCGCGAGTCTTGTCCTTCACTTCTTCATAGGCGTCGCTGAGCAGATGGCGCGAGTGTTTGAGCGCGTTCTCGGCATTGTTCTTGAGGACACCCAGGGTCTTTTTGGATTCGTCGGAAGCGTCGTGCTTGAGGCTTTCCAGAGACTTGAGCAGGCTCTCGATCTCTGCTTCCATGCTTTGCAATGAGGCTTTACGTAGGGAATTGCTAGCCATTAGGGCTCTCCTGCATTGATGAGTGAGGTGCTTGTTAAGTCGGACTACAGGGATTTCAGAAAGTGCAGTTGGCCTGAACTTTCCCGTTCAAATTGCCTACAAAGTATTTAGCACAATCGCTGCTAGGCTTTGATTTACGACAAAGGAGAACGTTATGTCTGACCATCACACCTACAAGAAAGTCGAATTGGTAGGCTCGTCCCCGAGCAGCATAGAAGACGCCATCAGTAATGCACTGGCTGAGGCCAATAAAAGCATCAAACATATGGAGTGGTTCGAGGTGATCGACACGCGTGGGCATATCAAGGACGGCAAGGTGGCCCACTATCAGGTAACGCTCAAGATTGGCTTTCGGATTGCCAGCAGTTGATCTGACTCAAGCTTTTGACCCGCGGACTGGCCGTTTGCCATAAAGTCCGCTACACCGTCTGGGTGCAATGCGGCACATGCGCATTGCACCCTTTTTGTTTTGACCGGGGAATGTATCCGATGAAAAAGATTTTATTGGCTGTAGGTTTGCTGAGTCTGGCAGGAACGGCGTTTGCCGCGGGCAAGCCTTGCGAAGAGCTAAAGGGTGAAATTGCCGCGAAGATTGAGGCCAATGGCGCCAAGCATTATTCGCTGACAGCCGTGGAAAAAGGCTCTTCGGCTGACGGTAAAGTAGTGGGTACCTGCGAAGGCGGTACCAAGGAAATCATCTACAAACGCGGCTAAGTCTTGCGCGTAGCAAAAACGGTGGGAGCGAGCCTGCTCGCGATGCCAGACGGCGCGGTGTTTCAATTGAACCGCGTCGATGCCATCGCGATCAGGCCCGCTCCCACATTTGTTTTTGCGTTAGGCCTCTTTCATTACCTGTGACAGCAACTCATACGAGCGAATGCGGTCAGCGTGCTCATACAAATCACAGGTAAAGATCAGTTCATCGGCCTGGGTCTGCTCGACCAGCACATCCAGCTGAGCCTTGATTTTCTGCGGGCTGCCAACCATCGCCAGGCCCAGGAAACTCATCACCGCCTCTTTTTCGTGGGGCAGCCACAGGCCGTTCATCGAATCGACCGGTGGGCGCTGCACCAGGCTTTGCCCGCGCATCAACGCCAGAATCCGTTGCTGAACCGAGGTGGCCAGATACTCGGCCTGCTCATCGGTATCCGCTGCTACCAGCGGAATGCCGAGCATCACGTAGGGTTTGTCGAGAGTTGCCGACGGTTTGAAGTGATTGCGGTACACGCGAATCGCTTCGTGCATAAGGCGGGGTGCGAAATGCGAGGCAAAGGCGTAAGGCAAACCAAGCTCCCCCGCCAGTTGTGCGCTGAACAGGCTGGAGCCCAGCAACCACACCGGTACGTTGGTCCCGGTACCCGGCATGGCGATAATCCGTTGATCCGGGGTACGTGGCCCCAGGTAACGCATCAACTCGGCCACGTCCTCAGGGAACTCATCCGCACTGCCCGAACGTTCGCGGCGCAGGGCACGGGCGGTCATTTGGTCGGAACCCGGCGCACGGCCAAGGCCCAGATCGATACGCCCCGGGTACAGGCTTTCGAGGGTGCCGAACTGCTCGGCGATCACCAGCGGCGCATGGTTGGGCAGCATTACACCGCCCGAACCCACACGAATGGTCGAGGTGCCACCGGCCAGATAACCGATCAATACCGAGGTCGCCGAGCTGGCGATGCCGTCCATGTTGTGGTGCTCAGCAACCCAGAAACGGTTGTAGCCGAACTTTTCTACGTGCTGTGCCAAGTCCAGCGAATTGCGCAACGACTGGGCAGCGCTGCCATTTTCACGCACAGGTACCAGGTCGAGGGTCGAGAATTTGATGTCAGACAGTCGTTTCATCAGCCGGCTACTCCAAGTGGGGTGCAGGCTCAAGCGCTCGCTTGGCCCGCCAGTGATTACAGCAATATGGGCATATACCCGAGTTTCAATGGCAGGCGGGGAATTGAGCTACTAAAAAAGACGACTGGTCTGACAATGTGAACTTTGTGAAGCCGACTACCCTCACAACCTTAGTCATGGCGTGAAACCTTCGCGCCGTTCTTCAGGAGGCACGCATGAGTATTAAAAAGAAAGCATCGGCTCATTGGGCAGGCGACCTTAAAACCGGCATCGGCTCCATTTCCACGGAAACCGGGGTACTGCGCGAAGCGCCGTATGGTTTCAAGGCGCGATTTGAAGGCGGCAAGGGCACCAACCCCGAAGAACTGATTGGCGCAGCCCATGCAGGCTGCTTTTCGATGGCGCTGTCGATGATCCTCGGCGATGCCGGGCTCAAGGCTGACAGCATCGATACCAGCGCTGAAGTGACGCTGGACCAGGTGGACGGCGGCTTTGCGATTACCGCCGTGCACCTGGTGCTTAAAGCCAAGGTGCCCGGAGCAACCCAGGCGCAATTCGACGAACTGACCACCAAGGCCAAAGAAGGCTGTCCGGTGTCCAAGGTGCTGAACGCCAAAATCACCCTCGATGCCACGTTGGTGAGCTGACCCTGTACGCCGCCCCGCTTGTCGCAAGCGAGGCGGCGTTGGCCCGAACAGTTTGACCCTGGCTGCGACAGATCAGTCTTGTGCTGTGGCAAATGTGATCGAATGCACGCCACTGGCGTCAGATCATGACTTTGCGTACTGCCTCAAGGGAGTCTCACCATGAAACGTTTTGCTCTAGCGGTTATCTGTTGCGCCATGGCCACCTCGGCGCTGGCAGCCCCCAAGCCGTGTGAAGAACTGAAGGATGAAATCGAGGCCAAGATCCAGGCCAACAATGTGTCGTCCTACACGATTGAAATCGTGACCAATGAAGAAGTCCATGACGAGAACATGGTGGTCGGGTCGTGCGAATACGGCAGCAAAAAAATCATCTATCAGAACAACGATCGCCAGGCGTCACGGTAAGCAATTGACCTGCCGCTCCTCGGCCACCACCTTGCCCGCTGCGTTGTACAGTCGGGCGTAGGCGTTGAAGCCCAGCGAGCGCGCCTGGAGCCTGTAACGCTGGCCGGGCTGGAAGTCATCGTAATCAAGGGTGACATAGCACAGGCGCTCTTGCGGATCGCTGAACATGCCCATGCCGCCGACAAAGATCTCGAAATCGAAACGCACCATCAACTCATGCCGGCCGGGTGTGACTTGAAAATAGCGGCCGTCAGGCATGCGCTGGTTATCCAGACGCTCGGCCATCACCAGCTTGCCGGTTTGTGTTTCAAGGTCGACCCAGGCCATTTTCGGATCCGGCTCGGGCAAGGGTGTACTGACGCAAGCGCTCAGCAGGCAGGCCGTCAGCAAAAGCATAAACGTGCGCATGGCTAATTCCACAAAGGTTTGAACTACAAGCATAGCTGTATGGCATGCAAACCCCCGTACGGCTAATCTTGCGCCACTCTGCCGCCGGGATCGCTTTATGACGCCGCGTGTTCGCTGCCTGCTTGCCATTGCCCTGATACCGCTGATCAATGGCTGTTCCAGTGCTTCGTATTACGCGCAATTGGCCGACGGCCAACGGCAACTGCTACAAGCCCGCGAACCGGTAGCCAAAGTGATTGCCGACCCGCAGCAACCGTCAGCCTTGCGCGAACACCTGGCCCGGGCCCAGGCCGCCAGAACCTTTGCCAGTGAGCACCTGCACCTGCCGGACAACCGGAGCTACCGCCTGTACGTCGACCTCAAACGGCCTTATGTGGTTTGGAATGTATTTGCCACGCCAGAGTTTTCCCTCAACCCCGTCACTCATTGTTTTCCGATTGCCGGGTGCGTGGCCTACCGCGGCTATTACAGCCAGGGTGCAGCGCGAGGCGAAGCGGCCCTGCAACGTCAGCAAGGCAAAGACGTACTGGTCAGCGGGGTTGAGGCCTACTCGACGCTGGGCTGGTTTGACGACCCGATCCTCAACAGCATGCTCACCTGGGGCGATGAGCGCCTGGCCACGCTGATTTTTCACGAGTTGGCGCATCAGCGTTTTTATGTGAAAGACGACAGCGAATTCAACGAGTCTTTTGCCAGCTTCGTCGAACAGGAAGGCACCCGCCAATGGCGCGCCAGGCAAGGCCTGCCACCGTCCAGCGCCAACAGCCTGCAGCAACGCGATCAATTCACCGCACTGGTGCTCGACACTCGCCAGCGCCTGCAGAAACTCTATGCGCAGCCTTTGCCGGCTCAGGAGATGCGTCAGCGCAAAGCTGCGCAATTCGACCGAATGCGCCGCGATTACCGTCAGCTGCGTGATCAGCAATGGGCAGGGAATAACCGATTTGATGCATGGATCAATGCGCCGATGAATAACGCCAAACTCTTGCCCTTCGGTCTTTACGATCAATGGGTGCCTGCCTTTGCTGCGCTGTTCAAGCACTCGGGCGGTGATTGGCAGGTGTTTTATGGTCAGGTTGAGCAGTTGGGCAAACTGCCAATGGCGCAGCGCAAGGCGGCCTTGCAGCAATGGGCGACACCGCCGCCTGTCTGACGGTGTCAGGTGTGAAAATGCTGCACACACAACTGATCCTGAAATATGACGGTGCGTTCCCCCATGCACCGTGAGGGCGTGTGAATAAGCTTTATTGATGGTCAGTGATTACTGCATCTGCTCTGTCTGATGCCTTATGCGAGCTGTAGGGCTTACCCCGTGGCGGTCGAAATCACCTCGCCTTTAAACGCACATGGCCAGGTGTGTGCGGTACCCCGGTATGACATAGGTCCTCAACCCGACTTTTAGTCTGTGCTCCCGCGTCGTCTGGCGCGATTCGCCACGACGCAACAGACAGGAGGTTTGAACTTGAGCGATCGCAATCCACTTTTACAGTCCCATGATCTCGTGCCGTATGAGGACATCTGGCTTGAGCACCTGCAGCCGGCCATCCTTCAGATAGTCACCGGCAACCGCAAGGCCATGGCGGACATCATTGCCAGCCAGTCTTTGAACCCCACCTGGGACGGGTTAGTGCTGGCGATGGATGAACTGCAGGCTCGGCTGGACGAAGCGGGCGATGTGCTCGAGACCTTGGGTCAATTGCCAAGACCCGCACAATGGCATGCCGCCGTCGGTGCGTGCCGCCTGGAAATCAGCGCGTGGTACTCCGAAGTGAGACAGAGTGTGCCCCTGTTCCAGGCGTATCAGACCCTCGCCAACAGCGAGGCTGCGGGGCAATTCAGTGCGCCCCGGAAAACGTTGCTGGCCAAAAAACTCAATGACTGGCGTATCGCAGGCGTGAACTTGCCTGCCGCTGACATGAAGGCGCTCACCACGCTCAATGACATGATCGGTGGGCTTGAAGGGGTCTTCCTGGACAACGTACAGGCCGCCAACAGTGGCTGGGAAAAGCACATCACCGACGAAAGCCACTTAGCCGGACTGAGTGCCCACCTCAAAAGAAAGCTGGCACTGCGGGCCAAGGCTTCCGGGCGTGATGGCTGGTTGCTGACTCTTGAAGAAGAGGCCGTTTATACCGACGTCATCAGCCAAAGTGAAAATCGGGCATTACGCCAGGAGTTGTTCACCGCTTACAGCACCCGTGCCTCGGATCAGGGACCGAAGGCCCTTGAGTATGACAACGGCCCGGTACTTGAGCAGTTGCTGGAGTTGCGCCAGCAGAGAGCAGCCCTGTTGGGCTACGAAAGTCATGCGCAATACAGCCTGCAAACCAAGATGGCAACGTCGACGGCGCAGGTTTTGAGCTTTATAAAATCGCGTATTGCCAGCGAAAAACCTCTGCTCGACAGTCAGGCCCAGGTACTCCGTGATGCGGCCGCATTACTGGGCTACACCGACCTTGGCGCGTGGGACTACGCCTATTTGGCGCAAATGATGGGTGCCCGTCAGTCTGATATATCCGAGGCTGAATTGAGCGCTTACTTCCCGTTCAATCGCGTGCTGGAAGGCTTGGTTTTGGTGGTGCAACAACTGTTCGGCGTACGCCTGATCAAGCAAAAAAACTTCAGTAGCTGGCATCCCGACGTTCAGTTGTTTGAAGTCCGGGAGGGTGAAAGCCTGCTGGGGCATATCTTTGTCGACCCCTATTGGCGCGCCCCCAAAATGGACGGTTGCTGGACACAGCCCGCCCGCAACCGCCGGGTCGATGCCCAAGGTCGGGTCACGCTGCCGGTGGCGATCTTTCATGGCAACTTTGGCGCTCCCGGCGCCGATGCGCCGTCCATGCTCAGTCATTTGCAACTGAGCATGCTTTTTCATGAATTCGGGCACTGCTTGCAACAAGTCCTCACACGCAGTTCGCTGCGCGAGCTGTCGGGTATCAGGGGCCTGGGGATTGATGCCAGCGAGTTCGCGGGCAAGATGCTGGAAGAATGGTGCTGGTCGAGGGAGAGTCTGCTCTGGATTGCTCGCCACTATAAGACAGACGAAGGGCTGAGCAGCGAGCAGATTGATCAGATTCTGGACGCCAGAAAAGTCGCCTCTGGGCTCAGAACGGCCGATGAGTTGATGCGTTCACTGTTTGATTTTGAGCTGCACCGAACCTATGGCGATGGTCGCAGCGTACAAGAGGTTCTGGTCAGTACGAGGAAGGAGGTACAACCGCTGACCTGGCCAGAGACTGACCGGTTTGCACAGGCGTTCGACTATATGGTGACGGGCTATGACGCCGGGTATTACGCCTACCAATGGTCCCAAAGCCTGGCCCGGCAAGTGTTTGAACGGTTCGAACACGATGGCGTTTTCAACGCAGACACTGGCCAGGCATTTCGTGAGGCGTTTTACACACCGGGCGCAGAGCGCCCGCTGCTGGAGTCCTTCGAGATGTTCATGGGCAAACCGCCCGAAGGTTTCTGACCGCCTCAGGACTTGGCGGGTTTGAACCAGTTCATGACCGCACACGAGGCCAGCGCGCTGGTGCTGCAGGCGCCGCTGCTCAAGGCTGCACGCAACTGCGGGATGTCCGCCTTCATCATGTAGCTCACGCCATCCTTGTGGTGTGAGCTTTCACCAAAGCCGCCTTGGGTCATTTCCTTGAGCGCGTCTTCCTTGCTCCAGTCCTCGATGACCACGCGGTACATCGCCGACATCAAGCCTGTGCGGTCCGAGCCGTGTTTGCAGTGCATCAATACCGGACCCTTGGCCTGAGCCGTCTGGATGGCGCGCAATGCGGCCAGCACATCAGCGTCGTCTACGTGATTGGTGCGGTAAGGCAACTGAACCTGGGTGACGCCGGGCGTCTTCAGCCAGGAACTGTCAGCCTCAGGCAAAAAGTTGATCACGGTGGCGATGTGGAGCTTCTCCAGCAACGGTTGCGCTGCGCTGTCCGGCAACGCGCTGCGGTAGAGGGTCGGTGACATCTGGTACAGGTTGTACTGCGTCGCGACAGGCTGAGCCCACTGCGCGGGGCGAGATGCAGACGCTTCATCCGCCTGGGCCTGTGGCAACGTAAACAGAGCAAGCAACGTCAGGCACAAAGCAGGAAAGATGCGGGATCTCGGCATGTCAGTTCGACCGTATTGAGTTGGGTTGAGGGATAAGTCGCCAGCTTGAGCGAAACCGAATCAAAACTCTGTGAGTCAGTTGTCAAAAATGTGTGATCGCCCAGTACTCGTCGACGGTGCGGCAAAATTACGCATGAAACGATTCACCTGACGGAAAGGCCTGTTAGAATTTGTAACTAATGTTTGCTGCGCGTCCTGTTCCTTTCGGTTCGTTCGACCTGTTCCGCTGCCAAAACGAAAGCTGCCAATGAGCGGCTGTAATCCGTTACTGCCTGATGAGGTGCCCCCCGCATGTCTGAGCAAGACAATCCCCGGCGTGAGTTTTTGCGCAAAACCCTGACCCTGATCCCAGTGGTCACTGTGGCCAGCACCGGCCTCGGTGGTTCTGTGCTGATGGCCACGCCTGCGGCTGCCGCGCCCGAACCTGCCAAGCGCACGCCGACCCCTGCCACAGCGTATGAACCCACTTACTTCACCGCCGAAGAGTGGGCATTCGTGAACGCTGCGGTGGCGCGCCTTATCCCGGCAGACGAGCAAGGCCCCGGCGCCCTGGAAGCAGGCGTCCCGGAATATATCGACCGCCAGATGAACACGCCTTACGCCAGTGGCGCGCTGTGGTTCATGCAAGGTCCGTTCAATGCCGACGCGCCGCCTGAGATGGGCTGGCAGAGCAAACTGGTGCCAAAACAGATCTATCGTCTGGGCATCGCTGCCACGGAGGAGTTCTGCAAAAAAGCCTATAACTCAACGTTTGCTGGGCTAGACAGCGCTACCCGAGACGAAGTGCTGAAAAAACTGGAAGCAGGCACGCCTAAATTCGAGAACGTCCCGGCCAAGATGTTTTTCAGCTTTTTGCTGCAAAACACCAAGGAAGGCTTCTTTTGCGACCCGATTCACGGTGGCAACAAAGGCATGGTCGGCTGGACCATGATCGGCTTCCCTGGCGCGCGCGCAGATTTTATGGACTGGGTTGAACGCAACGAACAGTACCCCTTCCCGGCAGTATCCATCCGCGGCGAGAGGGCTTGAGCATGTCGACCGTTATGAAAAAAGTTGATGCAGTTATCGTCGGTTTCGGCTGGACCGGCGCGATCATGGCCAAAGAACTGACCGAAGCTGGCCTGAATGTTGTGGCCCTAGAACGTGGCCCAATGCAGGACACCTACCCGGACGGTAACTATCCACAGGTGATCGATGAACTGACCTACAGCGTGCGTAAAAAGCTGTTTCAGGACGTCTCCAAAGAAACCGTCACCATCCGTCACAGCATCAATGACGTGGCCCTGCCTAATCGCCAACTGGGTGCATTCCTGCCGGGTAACGGTGTGGGCGGCGCAGGCTTGCACTGGTCGGGCGTGCATTTTCGGGTAGACCCGATGGAACTGCGCATGCGCAGCCATTACGAAGAGCGCTACGGCAAAAACTTTATCCCCAAGGACATGACCATCCAGGACTTCGGCGTCAGCTATGAAGAGCTGGAACCGTTTTTCGACTATGCCGAAAAAGTGTTCGGTACTTCGGGTCAGGCCTGGACAGTCAACGGCCAATTGGTCGGCGAAGGCAAAGGCGGCAACCCTTATGCGCCGGATCGTTCGGATAATTTCCCGCTGGTGTCGCAGAAGAACACTTACTCCGCGCAGCTGTTTCAGAAAGCGGCCAATGACGTGGGCTACAAGCCTTACAACCTTCCGTCAGCGAACACCTCCGGGCCTTACACCAACCCGTATGGCGCGCAAATGGGGCCGTGCAACTTCTGCGGCTTCTGCAGCGGTTATGTCTGCTACATGTATTCCAAGGCATCGCCCAACGTAAACATCCTGCCGGCGCTCAAGCCGCTGCCCAACTTTGAGCTGCGCCCGGATGCGCATGTGATCCGGGTCAACCTGGACAGCACTAAAACCAAGGCCACCGGCGTGACTTACATCGACGCCCTGGGCCGTGAAATCGAGCAACCGGCCGATCTGGTGATTCTGGGCGCGTTCCAGTTCCATAACGTACGCCTGATGCTGTTGTCGGGGATTGGCAAGCCTTACAACCCGATCACCAACGAAGGTGTGGTGGGCCGTAACTTTGCCTACCAGAACATGGGCACCATCAAGGCTTACTTCGACAAAGACGTGCACACCAACAACTTTATCGGTGCGGGGGGCAATGGCGTCGCGATCGATGACTTCAACGCGGACAACTTCGACCACGGGCCTCATGGCTTTGTCGGGGGCTCGCCGATGTGGGTCAACCAGGCCGGCAGCCGACCGATTGCCGGCACGTCCAACCCGCCGGGCACTCCGGCCTGGGGCAGCGCCTGGAAGCGTGCAACCGCCGATTACTACACCCACCAGGTGTCGATGGACTCACACGGTGCGCATCAGTCCTACCGTTGCAACTACCTCGATCTGGACCCGGTGTATCGCGATGCTTACGGTCAACCCCTGCTGCGGATGACCTTCGATTGGCAGGAAAACGACATCAAGATGAACCGTTTCATGATGGAGAAAATGGGCAAAATCGCTGAAGCGATGGACCCCAAAGCCATCGCCCGAATCGGCAAACAGGTCGGCGACCACTTCAACACGGCCTCCTACCAGACCACTCACTTGAACGGTGGCGCGATCATGGGCACAGACCCGAAGACCAGCGCCCTGAATCGCTACTTGCAGAGCTGGGACGTGCACAACGTGTTTGTGCCGGGCGCTTCTGCCTTCCCACAAGGTTTGGGATACAACCCGACAGGTCTGGTTGCCGCGTTGACCTATTGGTCGGCCCGGGCAATCCGTGAGCAGTACCTGAAAAACCCCGGCCCACTGGTTCAGGCATAAGGAGCGATGACCATGAAAGCATTTGTTATCGCGACCCTGACCCTGTTCGCCTGCTTCTCGGCGGTGGCCGCAGACAGCGACCCGCAGGCCCTGGTCAAGCAAGGTGAATACCTGGCGCGCGCCGGTGACTGCGTGGCGTGCCACACCGCCAAGGACGGCAAGCCGTTCGCCGGTGGTCTGGCGATGGAAACCCCGATTGGTACGATTTATTCGACCAACATCACGCCGGGTAAAAGCGGCATCGGCAGCTACAGCTTTGAAGATTTCGACAAGGCTGTGCGCCACGGCGTCGCGCAAAATGGCAGCACCTTGTATCCGGCCATGCCGTATCCGTCCTATGCGCGGGTCAACCAGGCCGATATGCAGGCGTTGTATGCCTACTTTATGAAGGGCGTAAAACCTGTCGAGCAAGCGAACCAGGAGGCTGATATTCCGTGGCCGCTGAGCATGCGCTGGCCGTTGGCGATATGGCGCTGGCTGTTTGCTCCGAAGGTTGAAGACTTCAAGCCCCAAGCCGGGCAAGACGCGGTGACAAGTCGCGGCGCGTATCTGGTGGAAGGCCTTGGGCACTGCGGTGCATGCCACACGCCACGGGCACTGACCATGCAGGAAAAAGCCCTGAGTGCCAGCGACAGCCCGGCGTTTCTGTCAGGCAGCGCACCACTGGAAGGCTGGATCGCGAAGAACCTGCGTGGGGATCACAAGGACGGTCTGGGCAGTTGGAGCGAAGAGCAACTGGTGCAGTTCCTTAAGACCGGGCGCAGTGATCGCAGTGCTGTGTTTGGCGGCATGAGTGATGTGATCGTACACAGCATGCAGTACATGTCCGAGGCTGATCTCACCGCTATCGCTCGCTACTTGAAGTCGTTGCCTGCGGTTGATCCCGCGGACACGCCCCATCAGTACGATCCGGCCGTCGCGGATGCCCTGTGGAACGGTGACGACAGCAAACGCGGTGCTGCGGTGTATATCGATAACTGCGCGGCCTGCCATCGCACTGACGGTCACGGCTATACCCGAGTGTTCCCTGCCCTGGCGGGCAATCCGGTGCTTCAGTCGGCCGACCCGACGTCGCTGATTCATATCGTGCTTAAAGGCGGGACGTTGCCTGCGACTCACACGGCGCCATCGACCTTCACCATGCCTGCTTTCGACTGGCGCTTGTCGGATCAGGAAGTGGCCGATGTGGTCAATTTCATCCGCACCAGCTGGGGCAACCAGGCGGGTGAAGTGAAGGCAGGGGATGTGAAGGATTTGCGCGATTAACATGGATGTGTAGCCGCTGACGAGGTACGAGGCTGCGATAAGGTCCGCAGGACCATTCAAAATGGCGGGGCCGCTTCGCAGCCCATCGCAGCCTCGTCAGCGGCTACATAGGCCAGGCTCAGGGCCGATCCTTAGCCACCCCGAACCACTTCTGCGACAAGGCCTCCAGCCGGCCATCGGCCTTGATCCGCTGCAGTGCTTTGTCCAGGCTGGCCTGGAACGCCGGGTTGCCTTTCTGGAAAGGAATCGCCATGGCTACGACCTGATCCGGGGTTGGCGCTTGCGCGACCGGCTGCTTGTCCGCCACGACTACCAATGACTGATGTTCGACAAAGGGGCCGCTCTGAGCTACGCCTAACAGCTGATCCTGGATTTTTTCCAGGGTGCTGGACGGGCGCGGCGGCTCCTGGCGAACAAGTGTCTGCGCAGGGGCATAGCCATAAGGTTCGCTGAAGTCGAAACGATCCTGAAGTTCGGGGGTCAAAGCGATGTGGTTAATTGCGACATCGTATTTACCGCTTTCGACACCTGACAGCAGGTCATTGCGGTCAGTAACAAGAATGGAGGGATGCACTTCCAGCTCTTGGGCCAGCAGCTCGGCCAGTTCCACTTCAAAGCCGGCCAGACGTCCATCCTGCTTAAAGCTGAAGGGGGCAATGTCGGCCTCCAGGGCGATGCGCAGTTCGCCCCGGTCGTTTACGTCGTCGATCAGTTCGGCTTGAGCCAATGGGCTCACCAAGGGCAGTAAAAGAATCAGGCCTGGCAGAAAACGCATGGTCACTCCTTTGAATTTGATGCAAGCGATTCGCAACGGGTGTGCGCTTTGCTTTATGTTGGTCAATTGCGGCGTTGGACAACAGATTGTCTCAAAGTTGTCCGGAGCCTGAGTTTTTTGCAAAAACCGGAGAAAAAAATGAAAGCTTTATTGTCTCGTGTTGCGTTGGCTTCTGTATTGATGGGCGCTTCGGTGATGGCCACGGCCGCCGGTATGCCGACTACCCCGGCCCCTGAAGGCGCCAAGGTTTTTATCGTGTCCCCGGCTGACGGCGCCACTGTGGATAAAACCTTCAAGGTGAAATTCGGCGTTGAAGGCGTCGCACTCGCGCCGGCTGGCGATCAGGCCCCTGCCACTGGCCACCATCACCTGCTGATCGACGTCGACACGCTGCCGGCCTCGGGCATGCCGATCCCGGCTGACGCCAATCACGTCCATTTCGGCAAGGCCCAGACTGAAACCGAAGTCACCCTGACGCCGGGCAAGCACACCCTGCAACTGGAGCTGGGCGACAAAAACCACGTGCCGTTCGAGCCTGCCATCGTTTCGAAAAAAATCACCGTCAATGTGAAGTAGTTTTCAACACGTTAATAAAAAAGGGAGACCCGAGGGTCTCCCTTTTTATTGAAGCGCGTTTTAGAACAGCACGCGGCAACGGATAGTGCCTTTGATGGTCTGCAGCTTCTCTTGCGCCAGGTCCGAGGACTCGGCGTCGACGTCGATCACCACGTAGCCAACCTTTTCGTTGGTTTGCAGGAACTGGCCGGAGATGTTGATCCCGTTTTCGGCGAAGACCTTGTTGATCTCGCTCATCACACCCGGAATGTTTTCGTGGATGTGCAACAGGCGGTGCTTGCCAGGGTGAGCCGGCAGGGCCACTTCCGGGAAGTTCACGGACGATACCGAAGTACCGTTGTCGCTGTACTTGACCAGCTTCTCTGCCACTTCCAGACCGATGTTGGCTTGCGCTTCAGCGGTGGAACCACCGATGTGCGGGGTCAGGATCACGTTGTCCAGGCCGCGCAGCGGGCTTTCGAACACGTCGTCGTTGGAGCGCGGCTCAACCGGGAATACGTCGATGGCGGCGCCGATCAGGTGCTTGTCCTTGATCGCGTCAGCCAGGGCGTCCAGCTCAACCACGGTGCCACGTGCGGCGTTGATCAGAATCCCGCCCTTTTTGATGGCGCGGATTTCTTTCTCACCGATCATCCACTGAGTGGCGGCGGTTTCAGGAACGTGCAAGGTCACGATGTCGGACATGCCCAACAGTTCGTGCAGGTTGCCGACCTGAGTCGCGTTGCCCAATGGCAGCTTGGTCACCGTGTCGTAGAAGAACACTTGCATGCCCAGGCCTTCAGCCAGTACCGACAGCTGAGTACCGATCGAACCGTAACCGACGATACCCAGCTTTTTGCCGCGGATTTCGAAGGAGTTGGCCGCGCTTTTGATCCAGCCACCACGGTGGCAGGAAGCGTTTTTCTCAGGGATGCCACGCAACAACAGGATCGCTTCAGCCAGTACCAGCTCAGCCACCGAACGGGTGTTGGAGTAGGGGGCGTTGAAAACAGCGATACCGCGCTCACGTGCAGCGTTGAGATCGACCTGGTTGGTGCCGATGCAGAAACAACCAACAGCGACCAACTTCTTGGCGCAGTCGAACACTTCTTCGGTCAGCTGGGTACGAGAACGGATGCCGATAAAGTGGGCATCAGCGATCTTTTCCTTCAGCTGGGCTTCAGGCAAGGAACTGGTGATGTACTCAATGCTGGTGTACCCGGCAGATTTGAGCACTTCAACAGCGGATTGGTGGACGCCTTCCAAAAGAAGGAACTTGATCTTGCTCTTATCGAGAGAAGTCTTGCTCATCTGCGTAAACCTGTGTCCCAGAGAAAAAATGGCAGGGAATGGACAGCGAGAGCTGACCTGGCCGGCGTGAAGACCGGCACCGAGAATCGTCCTACGGCTCGATTCTACGGGGGGGTCGTATGCTAGCATAAGCGCCCCGCTAAACACCCATTCCTGCGACGTGAAGCGTTCTCAGGATGACCATGAATTGTTCGAGAGTTCTGTTGATGACCCATCCTGCCTTGATTGATGAGCTAAAGACCCTGGTAGAGCCTGGCAAGGTCTTGACCGACGCCGACTCCCTTAATGCTTACGGCAAGGACTGGACCAAGCATTTCGCCCCGGCCCCGCTGGCCATTGTGTTCCCCAAAACCACCGAGCAGGTGCAGGCCATCGTGCTGTGGGCCAACGCGAATAATGTGGCGCTGGTGCCTTCGGGCGGCCGTACCGGTTTGTCGGCCGCGGCCGTGGCCGCCAATGGCGAAGTGGTTGTGTCGTTCGACTACATGAATCAAGTGCTGGGCATCAACCTGACCGACCGCACCGTGGTCTGCCAGCCGGGCGTGGTCACCGAGCACCTGCAAAACCTGGCCGAAGAAAACGGCCTGTATTACCCGGTGGATTTTGCCTCGGCAGGTTCCAGCCAGATTGGCGGCAATATCGGCACCAATGCCGGCGGAATCAAGGTTATTCGTTACGGCATGACCCGCAACTGGGTCGCGGGCATGAAAGTGGTGACCGGCAAGGGCGACGTGCTGGAGCTGAACAAGGACCTGATCAAAAACGCCACCGGCTACGACATGCGCCAGTTGTTTATCGGCGCTGAAGGCACCCTGGGTTTTGTGGTGGAAGCCACCATGCGCCTGGACCGTGCGCCGAAGAACCTTACCGCGATGGTGCTCGGCACTGCGGACTTCGATTCCATCATGCCCGTGCTGCACGCGTTCCAGAGCAAGCTTGACCTGACGGCGTTTGAGTTCTTCTCCGACAAGGCACTGGCCAAAGTGATGGGCCGTGGTGATGTGCCTTCGCCGTTCGAGACGGATTGCCCGTTCTATGCGTTGCTGGAATTTGAAGCGACCACTGAAGAAGTGGCCAACGCGGCGCTGGAAACCTTCGAACATTGCATGGAAGAAGGTTGGGTGCTCGATGGCGTGATGAGCCAGAGCGAGACCCAGCTGCAAAACCTGTGGAAACTGCGCGAATACATCTCCGAGACCATTTCCCACTGGACGCCGTATAAAAACGACATTTCGGTCACTGTGTCGAAAGTACCGGCATTCTTGAAAGAAATTGATGCGATTGTCGGCGAACACTACCCGGACTTCGAAATTGTCTGGTTTGGCCACATCGGTGACGGCAACCTGCACTTGAACATCCTCAAGCCTGAAAACCTGAGCAAGGACGAGTTCTTCGCCAAGTGCGCAACGGTGAACAAGTGGGTATTTGAAACCGTAGAGAAGTACAACGGTTCGATCTCTGCCGAACACGGCGTGGGCATGACCAAGCGCGATTACCTGACCTACAGCCGCTCGCCGGTGGAGATCGAGTACATGAAAGCGCTCAAGGCCGTGTTCGACCCGAACGGCATCATGAACCCGGGCAAGATTTTTGCGGTTTAACCACAGAACCTGTAGCCGCTGCCGCAGGCTGCGATAAGGCCCTCAGGCCCTTCGAGGGGCCGCTGCGCAGCCCATCGCAGCCTTCGGCAGCGGCTACAAATGCGCACAATCCAAAACAGTGGAGTCGGTCAATGAGCTATCAGCACCAGTATGTCGACGGTACCCGGATTCACTTTCCTATCGGTAAAGTGGTGTGCATCGGCCGCAACTATGCCGAACATGCCAAGGAACTGGACAACCCGATCCCGTCTGAGCCACTGCTTTTCATCAAGCCGGGCAGTTGTGTCGTACCTCTGGACGGTGGGTTCACGATTCCAACCGAACGCGGCTCAGTGCACTACGAAGCAGAAATCTCGGTGCTGATCGGCAAGCCCTTGTCGAATAACCCCAGCGTTGAAGAAGTTCTGGATGCCATCTCCGGTTTTGCTCCGGGGCTGGATCTGACCCTGCGCGACAAGCAGGCCGAGCTCAAGGGCAAAGGCTTGCCGTGGGAGATCGCCAAGTCGTTCGATGGCGCCTGCGTGCTCGCGCCGTTTGTGCCGAGCTGCACGTTTACTGACCTGGCCGATATCGGCATTCGTTTGACCATCAACGGTGAAGTGCGTCAGGACGGCAACAGTGCCCTGATGCTCAACCCGATTGTGCCGATGATCCAGCACATGGCCGCGTGCTTCTCGCTGCAAGCGGGCGATGTCATCATGACCGGGACTCCGGCAGGCGTTGGTCCGCTGAATGTGGGCGATGAACTGGTACTGGAATTGACGGGTGTAAGCCGCTTCGAAAGTAGCGTGCGCTAAAACACCCGTGTAGCCGCTGCGACGCAGTGGCCCTGCTTTTTTGAGGGTCCTGCGGACCTTATCGCAGCCTTCGGCAGCGGCTGCATGTATTCTGTCGAGGATATTTCCTATACAGAATGTGAACTGCCGAATGCCTAACTGGAACCTCCACATACAGCGCGTCCTTGAGTTGATGAAGCGCTATCCAGGGCTGATTGCGGCGTTTGGTTTTTGCTCGGGCGTGGGCAGTTTTATTCTGGTGGACCGCCAGCAGGGCATGGCCCGCTGGATCGCCGTGATCCTGCTCGTGAGCTGGGTCTGGCTGATGCTGGAAAACACCTTTACCCAGCTGTTTACCCGCGTGTTCAACCGCGAAATCCCGCCGCCGCTGCTGCGTTATGCGACCCAGATGATCCATCAGGAAAGTCTGTTCTTCGTCCTGCCGTTTTTCTTTATCACCACCACCTGGAACAGCGGCCAGCTTGTGTTTACCGGGCTGCTGGGGGCGTGCGCGCTGGTCACGATCACTGACCCGCTGTATTACAAATGGCTGGCCCCCCGGCGCTGGCTGTACTTGGCCCTGCACACCCTCGCCCTGTTCGCGGCGATGCTGACCGCATTACCGATCATCCTCAACCTGACCACCGCCCAGAGTTACAAGCTGGCGCTGGGCACCGCCGTGCTGCTTTCCATACCCAGCCTGGCCGTGAGCCTGCCGCTCAAGACCTGGCGCGGCTGGCTGGTGCTGCCCTTGATCGTGCTCGCGCTGGGCGGCACCGGTTGGTTGCTGCGCTCCTGGGTGCCACCGGCCACGCTGTGGATGACCGAAGTGGCCGTCACCACCCAGCTGCAAGACCGCACGCCGGGTGAGAGCATCAAAGACATCAGCGTCAACGAGCTGCGCAGCCGTGGCCTGTATGCATACACCTCGATCAACGCGCCGCGGGGCTTGAACGAGCGGATTTATCACGTCTGGCAACTCAACGGCCAGGAGGTCGACCGCATTGCGCTCGATATTCGTGGCGGGCGCAAAGAGGGCTACCGCGCCTGGACCCACAAGCAGAATTTCCCGCCCAACCCGGTGGGTCGCTGGCAAGTACGGGTACTGACGGAGGATGGGCAATTGATCGGCGTTTTACGCTTCCGGGTTAACCCAGATCAAGCACCGCCAGTGGATGTTCCGGCAAACTGAAACACTTTTGCAGGATTGTGCTATTACATAAGGTCTGCGTTTAAACGTACTGAGCTGGGAGCTTACGATTATTACGGCCATGGCGGGCAATGCCCAACTAGACACTTCCAGTAATCCGGCGCGGCTGTTGATAAGCGGCGACTGGACGCTCGCCCATTACACCTGCCTCAAGCAGCAGACCGAGCAACTGGTCGGGCAGTATGACGACCAGACCGCTATCAGCCTGGACGATGTGACCAGTATCGACACGGCCGGTGCGTCGCTGCTGGTGGAGTTGCTGGGTGCCGAGCGCGTCAACCAGCTAACCCGGACGGCACAAAAGCTCCCAGCCGCGGATCGCGCCTTGTTGCAAACGATCTACTCCTCAATGCGCGACTTCTGTGTGCCGGTCAAAGTCGAAGAGCAAAACATCGGCATCCTGTTGTTGAGCCGTATCGGCAGCTCGGTCTACAAGCTGTGGCAAGACACCCTGCAACTGCTGGGTTTTATCGGCCTGATCCTGCAAACCCTGGCGCGCAACCTGTTCCGGCCCAAGCAATGGCGCATCACCCCGGTGGTGTCGCATATCGAGCAGATCGGCCTCAACGCCGCGCCGATTGTGGTGTTGCTGACCTTTATGGTGGGCGCCGTAGTGGCGTTTCTCGGTGCCACGGTGCTGGCCAACTTTGGTGCGGGGATTTTTACCGTTGACCTGGTGGCGTTTTCCTTTCTGCGTGAATTTGGCGTGTTGCTCACCGCCATCCTGCTGGCAGGCCGCACGGCCAGTGCGTTTACCGCGCAAATCGGCTCGATGAAAGCCAACGAAGAGATCGACGCAATCCGCACCCTGGGCCTCGATCCGATGGATTTGCTGGTGCTGCCACGGGTGCTGGCCCTGCTGATTTCCCTGCCGCTGCTGACGTTCCTGGCCATGATGGCGGGCATCCTCGGCGGAGCCGTGGTGTGCGTAGTGTCGCTGGGCATCTCGCCGGACATGTTTATTTCGCTGCTGCACTCGGACATCGGCGTGCAGAACTTTTTGGTGGGCATGGTCAAAGCGCCGTTTTTTGCCTTTCTGATTGCTGCAGTGGGCTGCCTTGAGGGCTTTAAAGTCAGCGGCAGCGCCGAGTCGGTGGGCGCCCACACCACGTCCAGCGTGGTGCAATCGATCTTTATCGTGATCGTCCTCGACGCCGTGGCCGCGTTGTTCTTTATGGAGATGGGCTGGTGAGTACTTCCCTGCGCAAGCCCGGCGAGGCAGTGATCGAGGTGCGTGACCTGTGCAACCGCTTTGGTAGCCAGGCCGTGCATGAACACCTCGACCTTGATGTGTACAAAGGTGAAATTCTCGGTGTGGTCGGCGGCTCCGGTACCGGTAAATCCGTGCTGTTGCGCAGTATTGTCGGCCTGCGTCGCCCTACTGAAGGGCAAGTCCGGGTATTTGGCCAGGACTTGATGAGCCTTGATGAACAGGCGCGCTCAATGGTCGAACGACGCTTTGGCGTGCTGTTTCAGATGGGCGCACTGTTTTCTTCGCTGACGGTAAAAGAGAACATCGCCCTGCCCCTGATCGAACACGCGGGGCTGAGCCGACCTGATGCCGAGCACCTGGCGTGCGTCAAGCTGGCGCTGTCGGGGTTACCCCTGTCGGCGGCAGACAAGTACCCGTCCTCGCTGTCCGGCGGCATGGTCAAGCGCGCTGCGCTGGCCCGGGCGCTGGCGCTGGACCCGGACATCCTGTTTCTCGACGAACCCACTGCCGGGCTCGATCCGATCGGTGCGGCGGCCTTCGACCAACTGATTCTGACCCTGCGCGATGCGCTGGGCCTGAGCGTGTTCCTCGTTACCCACGACCTCGACACGCTGTACACCATCACCGACCGGGTGGCGGTGTTGTCGCAAAAACGGGTGCTGGTGGCAGCGCCCATCACGGAGGTCGAAGACTACGACGACCCGTGGATTCATGAATATTTCCATGGCCCCCGTGGCCGCGCCGCATACGAAGCGGCAACCCACCTCAAGGAGCAATGACATGGAAACCCGTGCCCATCATGTATTGATCGGCCTGTTCAGCGTATTGGTTGTCGTCGGGGCCATGCTGTTCGGCCTGTGGCTGGCCAAGGCGAGCATGGACAGCACGTTCAAGGATTACGAAGTGGTGTTCAACGAAGCCGTCAGCGGCCTGTCCAAAGGCAGCTCGGTGCAATACAACGGCATCAAGGTCGGCGACGTGATCGAGTTGCGCCTGGACGACAAAGACCCGCGCCGCGTACTGGCGCGCATTCGTCTGGCCGCCAGCACCCCGGTCAAGGTCGATACCAAGGCCAAGCTGGCGCTGACCGGTGTGACTGGTACTTCAATCATCCAGCTCAGTGGCGGCGACCCGAACAGCCCGGACCTCAAGGGCAAAGACGGCAAGCTGCCGGAGATTATCGCCTCGCCTTCCCCGATCGCCCGGCTGCTGACCGATGGCAACGACTTGTTGGCCAACGTCAATATATTGCTGCACAACGCCAACCGCCTGTTCTCTGACGACAACGTCGACCGTGTCAGCAAGACTCTGGACAACCTTGAGCAAACCACCACGGCCATTGCCGGCCAGCGCGGCGACATCAGCCAGACGTTGAAACAGCTGGCCCAGGTGGGCAAGCAGGCCAGCGTCACGCTTGAGCAAACCAACGTGCTGATGCGCAACGCCAACGGCCTGTTGAGCACCGAAGGCAAGAAGATGTTCAACAGTGCCGAGCAGGCCATGACTTCGCTGCAGCAGAGCACGTCGACGATCAATAAACTGATCAACAACAACGAGGACTCGCTCAACAGCGGCCTGCAGGGGCTGAATCAGCTCGGCCCTGCGGTCAACGAACTGCGCGAAACCCTCGGTACATTGCGCTCGATCTCGCGGCGCCTGGAAGCCAATCCAAGCGGTTACTTGCTGGGCCGCGAGCAGAACAAGGAATTCACCCCATGAAGCGCACCTATCGCCTGGCAGGCTCCATCGTCCTTGCAGCCGGCCTGAGCTTGCTCAGCGCCTGCTCGATTCTGCCCAAACCCGAGATAGTCGACGTGTATCGGCTGCCGGCTGCGCAAGCGCCCATGGCCGTCAGCCAGAGTGCGCCAGTGAAGTGGTCGTTGCGTCTCGACAAGCCGATGACCACTGGCGCGCTGAACAGCCAGAACATCGTGGTGGTGCCAGAGGGCAACCTGATCAGCAACTACAAGGGCGCACGCTGGAGCGATACGGCGCCCGTGCTGCTGCGTAACCGTCTGCTTGAGGCGTTCTTGCAGGATGGCCGGATCCAGGGCCTGAGCACCGATGACACCACCGTGCAGGCCGATTATGAGTTGGGTGGGGAGTTGTTGGCGTTCCAGACGCACTACAACGGCAAAAGCCCTGAAGTGCTGATCCAGTACAACGCCCGTCTGGTGCGCAGCAGCGACCAGCGTGTGATCGCCTCCAAACGCTTTGAAGCGCGCCAGCCGCTGAGTAATCCCATGGTGCCGGGGGTGGTTGCAGGGTTTGGACAGGCCAGCGACACCCTGATGCCGCAAGTGGTGCAGTGGGTGATGCAGCAGGGGCAGGCGCAGCGTTAAAAGCCCCTCACCCCAACCCTCTCCCGGAGGGAGAGGGCGTTGATGGGGGGATATTCAAGCGTCTTGGCAGTCTGAAAGTATTGAGTTGAATCCAGCATCAACTCGGTCAGTCACCTGGCCCTCCGGGAGAGGGCCACGGTGAGGGCGCTTCTGCTCTTGCTTTTGCCTACACCAACCCGCCATTGGCTCGCAAAACCTGTCCGTTGACCCAATCCGCTGCCGGGCTCACCAGAAACGAGACGATATTGGCGATGTCTTGAGGCTGGCCCAGACGCTCCAGCGGCGGCATCTTGGAAAACGTCTGGATTTGCTCATCGGTCTTGCCATGTAAAAACAACTCCGTCGCCACCGGCCCCGGAGCCACTGCGTTGACGGTAATCTGCCGCCCGCGCAGTTCTTTGGCAAAGACCTGAGTCAACGACTCAACCGCCGCCTTGCTGGCGATATACACCGCGTAACCCGGCAGGTTCATGCCCACCGTACTGCTCGAAAAATTGACGATGCGCCCGCCGCCGTTTAGCCGGGTGGCGGCTTCGCGCAGGGTATTGAACGTACCTTTGGTGTTGATGTTGAAGGTCTGCTCGTACATTTCATCGCTGTGCTGGGCCAGCGCCAGCACGTTGAGCACGCCTGCGTTGTTGATCAGCACATCGACCTTGCCCAGTTGCTGCTCCGCTTCGTCGAACAGGCGCTTCACGTCAGCGGCATTGGCCACATCCGCTTGCACGGCAATCGCCTCATGCCCGTCTTCACGCAATTGTGCGACCAGCCGCGTGGCCTCGCCCGCACTGCTGGCGTAGTTGATGACCACGGCAAAACCTTCGCTTGCCAGCTGTTTGGCGATCACGGCACCGATGCCGCGAGATGCGCCGGTGACAATGGCGACCTTGGGTTGTGAAGAACTCATAACAACACTCCGTAGGGAATTAGGCGTGGGACCAGGTTCACATTTACGTTTGAACAGATAAAGACGCTGGAATTGATTGCGGTATTCGTAAACCCACAACAATCGCACCTCTGTAGGGCGAGCAAGCCCGCCCCTCAGAGACCCTTCACAGACTAAACGTGTGCAGGTGGCGGCTCTTTGTTCTCCTTGATCTTGTACGAGGCCACATACAGCGCAGGCAGGAACAGCAGCGTGAGCAAGGTGGCCGACAGAATGCCGCCAATCATGGCGTAAGCCATTGGCCCCCAGAACACGTCACGGGCAATAGGGATCATGCCCAGGCTGGCCGCCGCAGCGGTGAGCAGGATCGGTCGGCGACGGTGCTGGGTGGCTTGCATCACGGCGTGCCACGGGTCATATCCGTCGCGCTCGTACTGGTCGATCTGGGTCACCAGAATCACCGAGTTACGCACGATGATGCCCACCAGCGCCAAAATCCCCAGAATCGCCACAAAGCCCATCGGCGTTCCGGTGGGCACCAGCGCCAGCACCACGCCGATCAGCCCCAGCGGCGCGACACTCACCACCAGGAACATCTTCTTCACGCTTTGTAGCTGGATCATCAGGAAGGTGGCCATCAAGAACAGCATCAACGGCACTACCTTGGCGATCGGGCCCTGGGCCTTGGCGCTTTGCTCCACCGTACCGCCGGTTTGCAAGGTGTAGCCCTGGGGCAGGCTTTCGGCGAATTTGTCGATGTCAGGCTTGAGTTGCGCCACCAGGTCGGTCGGTTGCATTGAGCCACGCACCGAGGCCTTGAGGGTCAGGGTGGGGATCCGGTCTCGGCTCCATATCAACGGTTGCTCCAGCTCGTAGCGCACTGTGGCAAAGGCCAGTAACGGAATCGAGGTGCCGCTCGGGGTGCTGATCTGCAGGTTGAGCAGGGTTTCGGGTGTGCCGCGCTCACTGCTGTTGGCCCGCCCGACGATGTTGACCAGGTAGATGTTGTCCTTGACCTGGCTGATGGCGGCCCCGCTGACGATGCTGTTCATCACATGGGCCACGTCTTCGGACGACAGCCCGAACTGGCGGGCCTTGTCCTGGGCAATGTCGATGCGCAGAACCTTGCCGGGTTCGTTCCAGTTGAAGATGGTTTCGCCGACGTTGGGATTGGCGTCGAGCACTGTGGCCAGGTCGATCGAATACTTGCGCACCAGATCGATATTTTTGCCGCTGACCCGGTACTGCAACGGTTGCCCCACCGGAGGCCCCAGTTCCAGGGTATGGACGAAGCTGCCGACCCCCACAAACTCTTCGCGCAGACGCTTGTTGAGACGCTCCATCAAGGCGTCGCGGCTATCAAGTCCGGTACTGACGATGACCAGTTGGGCGTAGAAGGGGTTTTGCAGTTGCTGGTCCAGCGGCAGGTAGAAGCGGATCGCGCCTTCGCCGATGTACGAGCTCCAGCGCACGATATCCGGGTCGCCCTTGAGTGACTCTTCAAACCGCTGGGTAACTTTGAGGGTTTCCTGAATTGAAGCGTTTTGCGGCAGGTTCAGGTCCACCAGAATCTCGGGGCGGTCGGATGCCGGGAAAAACTGGTTCTGCACCAGCCCCATGCCGAACACCGACAGCACAAACATCAGCACCGTGGCGCCGATGGTCCACCAGCGATTACGCATGCACCACAGCAGGGCGGTGTTGAAAGCCCGGGCCAGACGCCCGGGTTCTTCAGACTTGGGTTTAACCTTGGCACTCAGGATATGCACACCCAGCACCGGTGCGAACAGTACCGCCACCACCCACGACACCAGCATCGCCACGGCAATCACCGCGAACAGGGTGAAGGTGTATTCCCCTGCCGAACTGTTGTTGAGCCCGATGGGGACAAAACCTGCCACCGTCACCAGGGTACCGGTCAGCATCGGGAAAGCCGTGGAGTGATAGGCAAAGGTGGCGGCCTGCTCCTTGGTTTCCCCCAGCTCCAGGCGCGTGATCATCATCTCCACCGTGATCATCGCGTCGTCCACCAGCAGGCCCAGTGCGATGATCAGCGCACCCAGCGACACCCGTTGCATGGCAATGCCGGTGAACTCCATAAACACGAACACCAGCGCCAGCACCAGCGGGATCGAGATCGCCACCACCAAACCGGCTCGCAGGCCCAGGCTGATGAAACTCACCGCCAGCACGATCACTACGGCTTCAAACAGCGCGCTGGTGAAGCCGCTCACAGCTTCTTCAACCACCTGCGCCTGATCGGACACCATGTGTACGCCCACCCCCACCGGCAACTGGGCGGTCAGTTCATCAATGCGTTCTTGCAGTTGTTTGCCGAACTCCTGAATGTTGCCGCCATCAATCATGGCGATCGCCAGACCAATGGCTGGCTTGCCGTTGTAATGAAACATGGGGGCAGCCGGGTCGACGTAGCCCCGGGTAATGTCGGCGATGTCGGCCAGGCGGTAAAAACGGTCGTTGACCCGCAGGTTCACGACGGCCAGGTCTTCAACACTGTGGAACTGCCCCGACGTGCGCACCGACATGCGTTCCGGGCCAGCTTCGATGACCCCCGCGGGGGTAACGGCGTTCTGCGCTTGCAGGCTTTCAAGGATTTGCTGCTGATCAAGGCCCAGCGCTGCCAGCTTGCGGGTCGAAAAATCCAGGTAGAAAGTTTCGTCCTGCTCGCCAATGGTCATTACTTTGCCGCGATTGGGTACATCGCGAATGCCGGTGCGAACCTGCTCCACGTAATCGCGCAGTTGGCGCATGGTGAAACCGTCGCCGGTGAAGGCGAAGATGGTGCCGTAGACATCACCGAACTCATCGTCGAACCCCGGGCCTTGAATGCCCTGGGGGAAATCGCCGCGAATGTCGCCGATTTTCTTGCGCACCTCATACCAGATATTCGGGATGGCATCGGCCTTGGTGGTGTCCTTGAGGAACACAAATACCGTGGACTCGCCAGGGCGGGTATAGCTTTGCACGTAGTCGAGGGAATCCAGCTCTTCGAGCTTTTTCTCGATGCGGTCGGTGATTTGCAGCCGGGTTTCATCGACCGTGGCGCCGGGCCATCTGGTCTGGATGACCATGGTTTTGATGGCGAAGGACGGGTCCTCTGCGCGCCCCAGATTGATGTACGAGAAAATCCCGGCCACCACCGCTACAAACATCAAATACCAGACGAATGACTGATGCTTCAGGGCCCACTCGGACAGGTTGAACTTCCCATTCATTGCGAGCTTTCCTTATCGAGTCTGACTTTCTGCCCTGGAGTGAGGCTGTGCACGCCTGCACTGACCACCATGTCGCCGGCTTTTATGCCGCCTGATAACAACACGCTTTTTGTAGTGCGCCGCAGAACCGTGATGTCACGGGGGCTGACGGTTTGGGTTGCTGTGTCGATGATCCATACGCGGGGGGGGCCGTCGGTTTCTTGAATGGCTGTCAGTGGCAGCTGAAAGTGCTCGGCGGTCGGGCTGCTGACGGTCACGCTGACCGAACTGCCAAGTCGAAACGCCGCCGGGGTCGAGTCCAGTGTCAGGCGGGTACGCCGTGTGCGGGTTGCACTGTCGGCCTGTGGAGCGATTTCGCGGATATGGGCGCTGGTGTTGATGTTCGGGTCGAGCTGACCGGCGACGCGGAACTCGATGCCTTTGGGCAAGGCCTCGGCCAGCGGTCCCGGCAGGTCGATCACCGCCTCTTTGATTTCAGGTCGTGCCAGGGTGACGACTTCCTGGCCGATGCTCACCACTTGCCCGGCTTCGGCCTGCCATTGAGTGATCACGGCGTCATGGTCGGCGCGCAGGTTGCAGTAACTGAGCTGATCCTGGGCCTGATTAACCGCCGCCTGTGCCTGTTGCATCGAGGCCTGGGTGGTCTTGAGGTCGGCTTGTGCCGTGTCCAGTTGAGCCTGGGCGCCCACACCACGGTCGAACAGCTCTTGCTGGCGGCGGGCGTTGGCTTTGGCGTTGATCAGTTGGGCTTGCACCTTGGCCAGATCGCCCTGTGCCGAACGCAACTGATTTTGCTGATCGGTGGGGTCGAGGTTAGCCAGAATGTCGCCCTGTTTGACCACCGTTCCCACGTCGTAATACCGGCGCACGATGCGCCCCGGAACACGAAAGCCCAAGGTGCTCTCGTAGCGGGCTTCGATATTGCCGGCAAAGCGTCCCAGATCTTGAGCAAGCTCTGGTCGTGCCACCACATACAGTGCCGGTCGAATGGGTTCTGGCGGCTGTTTTTCAGAGCATCCCACCAGCATGGCGGCGGCCAACGGCATCACCCACAAACGCCTCATAGTTGAACTCCTTGGGCCGGAGTGGGGACGATTTCAACCTTCATGCCGGGGTGTAACAATTGCCCGCCTGCGACCACGACTTTTTCTCCATCCTTGAGACCTTCGCTGACAATCACGCTGCCGGTCAGGTAGCGCCCGACCTTGACCCGCTGCAGGCGCACGTTGTTTTGTTCGTCGGCGATCCATACCGCGGGTTCGCTGATGTCCTTGGTCAAAGCCGACCACGGCAACTCAATGCTGGGACTGGGGGGCGGGGTCAGGTTGACGCTGACAATCGAGCCCAGGTCCATGCCTTTGGGCAATGCATCCAGTTGCACCTTTATTTGCAGCGTGCCGCTTTGTGCCGCCACGGTGGGGGTTATTTCGCGGATCTGGCCGTTGACCTTGATCGCCGGATTACTCAATAGCGTGACCTGGACCGTGGGGTCTTTGGGCGGTTCGATAAACAGCGATTCATACACGTTGAAAACCGCATCCCTTGCACCATCGCGAGCCAGGGTGAAAATCGGCATGGTGGCCTGCACCACTTGGCCTACCTCGGCCTGGCGTGCGGTGATGATGCCGGGTGCTTCGGCTTCCAGGTTGCTGTAGCTCAGTTGTTCGCGCGCGTTGGCCAGCTGTGCCTGCGCGGCATCCAAGGCACTTTTTGCACTCAGTTGGGCGGCGTTGGCGGCGTCGTATTCGCTTTGGCTGGTGTAGCCTTTTGGCAGCAGTTTTTGCTGGCGAATAAACGCAGCACGGGTTTGCACCACTTGCGCCTGTTGCGCATCGACACTGGCCCGGGCGGTCTCGACCTGAATCTTCAGGTCCTTGGGGTCGAGGCGGGCGAGCACATGATGGGCCTGGATGTGGTCCCCCACATCCACCGTGCGCTCGATAATCTTGCCACCTACGCGAAATGACAGCTGGGTTTCGACCCGGGCCTGAATATCACCGCTGAGTTGAATGGGCGCAGCGAACGCTCGAGTGCTCACCTGCTGCACATACACCCTGGGGGACAAAGGCTCCTTCGGACCCTCTTTGCCGCACGCGGTCAGAAGCACCAAAAGGCTCAAGCCCAAAATACCTGTGTTTCGTGGACCAGCCATGCAAGCTCCTTTGCGTGACGCTGATTTAACATCCGGATACGGTTGATAGCGTAGAACAGGGTTTACCGTCTGTGGGACTCTATTGCCGCCGCTGCTACGGTTCCTTTTCAAGCTACGAGGTTATCCATGCTCACCACCCTGGCTGTGGCCAACTATCGCTCCATCAACCAGTTGGTAGTGCCCTTGGCCAGACTTAACCTGATCACGGGGCCCAATGGTAGCGGCAAATCGAATCTCTACCGTGCCCTGCGGTTATTGGCCGAAACCGCCCAGGGCGGCGTGGTGAATGCATTGGCCCGGGAAGGCGGGCTGAGCTCGACTTTCTGGGCGGGACCTGAGGTGATCTCCCGGCGCATGAAGTTGGGCGAAGTCGATGTACATGCCAGCGTGCGTCAAGAAACCAAGCGCCTGCGTCTTGGTTTTGCCGGGGAAGATTTCAGCTACGCCATCGCCCTGGGCTTGCCGATACCCGGACGGACGCAGTTCAACCTCGACCCGCAGATCAAGCACGAAAGCATCTGGGCGGGTCCTTTTTACCGACCGGCCAGTGAATTGGTCGAGCGTAAAGGCCCTATGGTTCGCGCGCGTGATGGCCGTAACTGGCAGGTGTTGGCACAGCACACGCCGCTGTTCGACAGTCTGTTCGATCAGGTTGGCAGCTTGCAGGCCTCCCCCGAAGTGTTGCAGTTGCGCGAGTCCATCCGTGGCTGGCGCTTTTACGATCACTTTCGCACCGACCCCCAAGCGCCTGCGCGCCAACCGCAACTGGGTACACGCACGCCGGTACTGCATCACGACGGCCGTGACTTGGCAGCTGCGTTGCAAACCATCATCGAGGTCGGCAACCCCGAAGCCTTGCATGCCGCGATCAGCGATGCATTCCCTGGCGCCGGGTTGAAAATCGAGTGCGTGCCCGGCGGGCATTTTTATATCGAGTTTTATCAAGAGGGGTTGTTGCGCCCGTTATCTGCCGCCGAGCTGTCGGACGGTACCTTGCGCTACCTGTTGCTGGTTGCAGCCCTGCTCACACCGCGCCCGCCCAGCATGATGGTGCTCAACGAGCCCGAGACCAGCCTGCATCCTGACCTGCTGCCCGCGCTGGCACGGTTGATCATCAGCGCCTCGCAACACACTCAGGTATGGGTCGTGTCCCATGCCCGGCGGCTGATTGCTGCGTTGCAGCAGGATGCGGACTGCAACTGCATCGTGCTGGAAAAAAACCTTGGACAGACTGATGTGGTTGGCCAGCGCTTGCTGGACCAGCCCGCCTGGCATTGGCCGGACAAATAAAAACGCCGACGCTTTAATAGCCGTCGGCGTTTTCAGTGGGGCGGGCGTTGTTTAGAACGCTGGCAGCACCGCGCCTTTGTATTTCTCAGCGATGAAGGCTTTCACTTCAGGGCTGGTCAGGGCTTTGGCCAGCTTCTGGATGGCAGGGCTGTCCTTGTTGTCAGGGCGAGCCACCAGGAAGTTCACGTAAGGCGAATCTGCGCCTTCAATAATCAGTGCGTCGGTGGCCGGGTTCAGGCCTGCTTCCAGCGCGTAGTTGGTGTTGATCATGTCCAGGTCAACCTGATCCAGCACTCGCGGCAGCATTGCCGATTCAAGCTCTTTGAACTTGAAGTTGTGCGGGTTCTTGGCAATGTCTTTTGGGGTAGAGACAGCGTTGGTTGGGTCTTTGAGTTCGATCAGACCGGCTTTCTGCAGCAGGATCAGTGCACGGCCGCTGTTGCTGCCTTCGTTAGGGATGGCGATGGTTGCACCGTCCTTGAGCTCAGACAGGCTTTTGACTTTTTTCGAGTAGCCGCCGAACGGTTCTACGTGAACCCCGATCACGGTCACCAGGTTGGTGCCTTTGCCTTTGTTGAAGCTTTCGAGGTACGGCAGGGTCTGGAAGTAGTTGGCGTCCAGACGCTTCTGATCGACCTGCACGTTCGGTTGCACGTAGTCGGTGAACACTTTGATTTCCAGATCCACGCCTTCTTTGGCGAGGGCCGGCTTGATCAACTCAAGGATTTCGGCGTGCGGAACCGGGGTTGCAGCCACGACCAGTTTCTCGCCAGCCTGTGCCAGGCCTGCAGTCAAAGCAGCCGCCAATGCGGTAAACAACAGAACCTTTTTCATGCAATACCCTTAAGTGTGTGCCCGTTCATGCGACGGTTTTATTGGAAGACGAAACAGACAATACCGAGTTTCTTTATTCCCGAATAATAATATTTATTCAGCTTCTTATGCCTTTTTGTTCACTTGAGTTAATTGAGCCAAACCTGTAGCCGCTGTGCTCCTCAGCGGCTACAAATTGTGTGAATCAAAGCAACTGCTTAATCGCCGCCAACTCCTGTTCTGTCGCCCCCTTGATAAACAACTCAATCTGGCTCAGGGCGTCGGGCAGGTTCAAGTGCTCGGGCAGGATCTCTTCGCCGGTGCTCACCAGCAACGCAAAATGAATCACGTTCTCCAGCTCCCGGGTATTGCCCGGCCAGCTGTGGCGTTCCAGTACCCGTTGCGCGCTGTCGCTGATAAATGGCACCGGGAGGTTCAGGCGCTGGCTGTAAATGCCCAAAAAATATTCAGCCAGCGACAAGATATCCCCAGGCCGTTCGCGTAACGCGGGCAAATCCAGGCGCCCTTCGCTGAGGTAGTGATACAGCCGCTCGTGGAATTTTCCGGCGCTCACGGCCTGCGCCAGATCGATACTGGTGGCCGCTACCAGCCGCACATCCACCGGGCTCGGTTGATGGGCGCCCACACGGGTGACTTCGTGAGTTTCCAGGGCGGCCAACAACTTGGTCTGGATCGCCAGGGGCAAATCGCCTATTTCGTCCAGGTACAAGGTGCCGCCATTGGCCGAACCAAACCAGCCGGCGCGGCTGCTGGCCGAACTGCTGTGAGCCCCGGCGGCATAGCCGAACAACTCGGCGTCGGCGTAGGTGGGGCTGATCGCCCCGCAGTTGACGGACACAAACAGGCCGGAGCGGTCGCTGGCGCGGTGAATATGCCGGGCCAGCAGCTCTTTGCCGCTGCCGGTTTCGCCGCGAATCAGCACCGGCAATGCACGGGGTGCCAACAGCTCAAGGTCGTTGCGCAGCTTGCGCGAACGAGGGTCGACAAACACCAGCGCCTTGGCGCGAATGCTCAGCGGGCTTTTTTCAGCGTCGGGAAAGGTCAGCAAGGGCTGGCCAAAGGTTTCATGCAGGCTCATGGCAGGCTCCCGCCCGCCGCCTAAAGGTGGGCGCGGGCGTTACAGAAATTCATGCGCGGCGCAGGGCGCCATGTTCGATACGGGTTTGCAGGCGGTACAAAAAGGCGAAGCCTTGCTCCCAGCGTTGATGACCGGACTTGACGTTTATATGCCCGGCACCGCTGATGATGCCGACCTCGGCGCCCCACTGGCGGGCGAATTCCATGGCCCGCGGTGCGCTGACGGCCGCATCGTTGTCCGAGCTGACAATCTGGCTCGGGAACGGCAATGGCCGGGTCGGGATCGGTGCAAAGTTGCGCAAGGCGGGCGCACACGCCGGGCGTTCGACATCGGCCGGGGCCACCAGCAACGCGCCGCGCACTTGGCGCAACAGGCTTTCTGGCGCACGCTCGGCCCAATGGGCTACGGTAATGCAACCCAGGCTGTGGGCGATCAGAATCACAGGTGTGCTGTCGGCGACAATGGCTTCGGCCAGGGCTGCGATCCAGTCTTCGCAGCGTGGTGTCAGCCAGTCGGCCTGCTCCACCCGGGCACTGTTCGGCAAGCTGTTTTGCCAGTGGGTTTGCCAATGATCGTCGGACGAACCTTGCCAGCCCGGCACTATCAAATAGCGAATCGAATCGTTGCCCATGGGTGTGCGCCTCCAGCGGTATGTGTGTTACCGAGTCAGTATAGGGACGGTTTTTAGATTCACTAAGGAATAAGAAGCTATTTGGTTATAACTAAAAAGTAATTTCTGAGGATTCAGAGCATGAAAAGCCTGGTCGATCATCTGAGCCAATACGCCGCCTATCACCGTGACCGCCGCAACATTGTCAGCCACTTCATCGGCATCCCCTTGATTGTGATCGCCGTGGCGACGTTGCTCTCGCGGCCACAGTGGGCAGGGATCTCACCGGCGGTGCTGGTGATGCTGGCGAGCGCGGCATTTTATCTGCGCCTTGAGCTGCGCCTGGGGTTGTTGATGACGGTGCTGCTGGGGTTGAGCGTGTGGCTGGGGCACACGCTGGCGGCGTTGAGCACGGCCGCCTGGCTGGGTTGGGGTGTTGGTTTATTTGTGGTGGGCTGGGTGTTCCAGTTTGTGGGGCATTACTACGAGGGGCGCAAACCTGCGTTTATCGATGATGTGACCGGGCTGATCGTAGGGCCGCTGTTTGTGGTGGTGGAGCTGGGGTTTTTGTTGGGCTGGCGCGGGGATTTGCGCCGGGCGATGGAGGGGCGGATTGCCTAGGGTCTGGAAATCGCTGTGGGAGCGAGCCTGCTCGCGATTCAGACGGTGCGGTTTGCCTGAACGACCGCGCTGATGCCTTCGCCAGCAGGCTGACTCCCACAAGGGGTGTATCAGCTCATTTTCTGAACGCTTGATGCAGCTTTTGTGGTGGTGGAGCTGGGGTTTTTGCTGGGCTGGCGCGGGGATTTGCGCCGGGCGATGGAGGGGCGGATTGCCTAGGGTCTGGAAATCGCTGTGGGAGCGAGCCTGCTCGCGATTCAGACGGTGCGGTTTGCCTGAACGACCGCGCTGATGCCTTCGCCAGCAGGCTGACTCCCACAAGGGATGTGTCAGCTCATTTTCTGAACGCCTGATGCAGCTGCGCCAGCGTTTCAAAGTGGTACTTGGGATTAAACGAGTTCAGCTCTTCAAAGCTGCCAAACCCGTAACCCACGGCTGCCGCGTCCATACCGTTGTCGCGGGCACCGATCAGGTCGTGTTTGCGATCGCCGATCATCAGGGTCTGTGCCGGGTCCAGCCCTTGTTCGTTCATCAAGTGAGCAATCAGCTCGACCTTGTTGGTGCGGGTACCGTCCAGTTCGCTGCCGTAGATCACTTTGAAGTGCTTGGCGAAATCAAAATGGCGGGCGATTTCACGGGCATAGATGTGCGGCTTGGACGTCGCGATAAACAGTTGGCGACCCTGCCCCACCAGCTCTTCGAGCAGCGGTGTCACGCCTTCGAATACGTGGTTTTCATACAGCCCGGTCACGGCAAAACGCTCGCGGTAAAACCCCATCGCTTCCCAGGCTTTCGCCTCGTCAAAGCCATAGGTGGCCATGAACTGTTGCAGCAATGGCGGGCCGATAAAGTGCTCAAGTTGGGTCAGGTCGGGCTCGTCGATGCCCAGTTTGCTCAGGCCAAACTGGATCGAACGGGTGATGCCTTCGCGCGGGTCGGTCAGGGTGCCGTCGAGGTCGAACAATACGTTTTGGTAATGCATGAAAGGCTTCCTGGAAAATGAGCTTAAACCGGCAGGTGATAGCCTTCGGCCAAATGCTGGTCTTTGAGTTTTACGTAATTGCCGGCGCTGTAGGTGAAAAAGGCTTTTTCTTTTTCGCTCAGCTCACGCACTTGTTTGACCGGGCTGCCCACATACAGAAAGCCGCTGGCCAGACGTTTCCCCGGTGGCACCAGGCTGCCCGCGCCGACGATCACGTCGTCTTCAATGACCGCGCCGTCCATCACGATACTGCCCATGCCGATCAGGATGCGGCTGCCGACGGTACAGCCATGCAACATGACTTTGTGGGCGATGGTCACGTCGTCGCCGATCAACAGCGGGAAACCTTCGGGGTTGAAGGGGCCGGCGTGGGTGATGTGCAGCACGCAGCCGTCTTGCACGCTGGTGCGCGCACCGATGCGGATGCGGTGCATGTCGCCGCGAATCACGGTCAGTGGCCAGATCGAACTGTCGGCGCCGATCTCGACGTCGCCGATCACCACCGCCGAGCGGTCAACAAAGGCGCGCTCACCCAGGGTCGGTGTGTGTTGCTGGAACGGACGAATGGACACCTATAGCTTCCTTCTTTAGCAGTAATAGGGCGTTGCAGTGCTGCGGTTAGCGGCGATTGTAATTAAGATGGCCCAATGTTTCTTTAAGCCAAGGTGCCAACGTGAGCGAGAACAACCCTCTTTTGCAGCCCTACGACCTGCCGCCGTTCTCGGCGATCCGTCCTGAGCACGTACAGCCGGCCATCGAGCAGATCCTCGCCGACAACCGCGCCGGCATTCAAGCGATCCTCAAGGACCAGGGCCAGAACCCGACATGGGCCGGCCTGGTGTTGGCGATGGATGAGCTGAACGATCGACTGGGCGCGGCCTGGAGCCCGGTCAGCCACCTCAATGCCGTGTGCAACAGCAGCGAACTGCGCGAAGCCTACGAGGCTTGCCTGCCTGCATTGAGCGCCTACTCAACCGAGATGGGCCAGAACCGCGAACTGTTTCAGGCCTTCGAAGCTCTGGCCCACAGCCCGCAAGTGGCTGACTTCGACCAGGCACAAAAAACCATTCTTGAGCATTCGCTGCGTGACTTCCGTTTGTCGGGTATTGACCTGCCGCCAGCGGAGCAAAAGCGTTATGCCGAAGTGCAGAGCAAGCTCTCGGAGCTGGGCAGCAAGTTCTCCAACCAGCTGCTGGACGCAACCCAGGCCTGGACCAAACACATCACCGACGAAGCCATGCTGGCAGGCCTGACCGAATCGGCCAAGGCGCAAATGGCTGCTGCGGCCCAGGCCAAGGATCTGGACGGCTGGCTGATCAGCCTGGAGTTCCCGAGCTACTTCCCGGTCATGACCTACGCCCAAGATCGCGCCTTGCGCGAAGAAGTCTACGCCGCGTACTGCACCCGCGCCTCGGACCAGGGCCCGAATGCCGGCAAGTTCGACAACGGCCCGGTCATGGAAGAAATTCTCGACCTGCGTCAGGAACTGGCCAGGTTGTTGGGCTTTGGCAGCTTTGCTGAACTGAGCCTGGCCACCAAAATGGCCGAAACCCCGGATCAGGTACTCACCTTCCTGCGCGATCTGGCCAAGCGCAGCAAACCATTTGCTGCACGCGACCTGGAACAGCTGCAAGCCTACGCCGCCGAGCAAGGCACCCCGGAACTGAAAAGCTGGGATACAGGTTTCTTCGGCGAGAAGCTGCGTGAACAGCGCTACAGCGTGTCGCAAGAAGCACTGCGCGCTTACTTCCCGATCGACAAAGTGCTGGGCGGCCTGTTTGCCATTGTGCAGAAGTTGTACGGGATCGAAATCGCCGAAATCAAAGGCTTCGATACTTGGCACCCGGACGTACGCCTGTTCGAAATCAAGGAAAACGGCCAGCACATCGGGCGCTTCTTCTTTGACCTCTATGCCCGCGCCAACAAACGTGGCGGTGCGTGGATGGACGGCGCCCGCGATCGTCGTCGCACGGCAGCCGGCACCTTGCAAAGCCCGGTGGCCAACCTGGTGTGTAACTTCACCCCGGCCGTTTCAGGCAAGCCTGCGCTGCTGACCCACGACGAAGTCACCACCCTGTTCCACGAATTCGGCCACGGCCTGCACCACATGCTGACCGAGATCGAACACGCAGGCGTGTCCGGCATCAACGGCGTGGCCTGGGATGCGGTCGAGTTGCCGAGCCAGTTCATGGAAAACTGGTGCTGGGAGCCTGAAGGCCTGGCGCTGATTTCCAGCCACTACGAAACCGGCGAAGCACTGCCAAAAGACCTGCTGGACAAGATGCTCGCGGCCAAGAATTTCCAGTCCGGGCTGATGATGGTTCGTCAGCTGGAGTTCTCGCTGTTCGACTTCGAACTGCACGCCACCCACGGTGACGGTCGCAGCGTGGCGCAGGTGCTGGACGGCATCCGCGACGAGGTGTCGGTCATGCGTCCACCGGCTTACAACCGCTTCCCCAACAGCTTTGCGCATATTTTTGCGGGCGGCTACGCGGCGGGTTACTACAGCTACAAATGGGCTGAGGTGTTGTCGGCCGATGCGTTCTCGCGCTTTGAAGAAGAAGGCGTGTTCAACCCGCAAACCGGCAAGGCATTCCGCCAGGCCATTCTGGCCCGCGGTGGTTCATTGGCACCGATGGAGTTGTTCAAGGATTTCCGAGGCCGTGAGCCGTCGATTGACGCGCTGTTGCGTCACAGCGGCCTGACCGAGGAATCGGCAGCATGAGTGATGCACCTGTGAAAGTGACCAAAAAACGCTTTATCGCCGGGGCTGTCTGCCCGGCGTGCAGCGAGCCTGACAAGTTGATGATGTGGAACGAAGACGAAGTGCCGCACCGCGAGTGCGTGGCCTGCGGTTATTCGGATACGTTGAATGAGCAAGGGCTGTCGGTGCCCAAGGAATTGGGTACGCGGGTGAATATCTCGGCGCTGAAAAAAACACCGGACCCTAAAGTGCAGGCGGTGCAGTTTTTTCCTAATCCGAAGCTGAAAAAGCCCTGAGGATCAAAAGCCCCTCACCCTCTCCCGGAGGGAGAGGGGACTGATTCGTGGGGCCATCTAAATCTGCTTCTGCCTTTAGCTCCCTCTCCCTTTGGGAGAGGGTTGGGGTGAGGGTGCTTTTTAGGCTTTTTGCCACACCTTCGGCTTGAAGAACAATGTTTCGCCCCGCGCCAGATCGGTCAGGCTGTCATGGTCCTTGACCACTTCAACCTCGATCAGCTCGCTTTGACCTTCAACCTTCAATGTCACCCGGGTGGTCGCACCCAATGGGCGGATGTCGCGTACCTGTGCGGCATGGTGGTCTTCGAGTTCGTGACGTGACAACGACACTTCGTGCGGACGGAATAGCACGTGCTGGTCTTCGCCGATGTGCAGGCGGTTGGAGTCACCCAGGAAGTGGTAAACAAAATCGCTGGCCGGGTTTTCATAAACCTCGCCCGGTGAGCCGATCTGCTCGATCACGCCTTTGTTCATCACCACGATGCGGTCGGCGACTTCCATCGCTTCTTCCTGGTCGTGAGTCACGAATACCGAGGTCAGGTTAATGTCTTCGTGCAGGCGCGCCAACCAGCGACGCAGCTCTTTACGTACCTTGGCATCCAGCGCGCCGAAGGGTTCGTCCAGCAACAGCACTTTAGGTTCTACCGCCAGCGCGCGGGCCAGCGCGATTCGCTGGCGCTGACCGCCGGAGAGCTGCTCGGGGTAGCGATCCGACAACCAGTCCAGTTGCACCATGTTCAGCAGTTCGTGGACTTTTTCGGCGATGCGGGTTTCGCTCGGGCGTTCTTTTTTCGGCTTCATGCGCAGGCCGAAGGCGACGTTGTCGAACACCGTCATGTGGCGGAACAGCGCGTAATGCTGGAACACGAAACCGACGTTGCGATCGCGCACGTCGTGGCCCGAGACGTCTTCACCGTGGAACACGATGTTGCCTTCGTCCGGGGTTTCCAGGCCTGCGATGATGCGCAGCAAGGTGGTTTTGCCGCAGCCCGAAGGCCCGAGCAGGGCCACCAGTTCGCCGCTGTGAATATCCAGGTTGATGCTGTTCAGCGCCTTGAAGGCGTTGAAGTTCTTGCTGACATTACGGACTTCGATCGACATGGTTCATTCCTCCGCGGCGCTGGCGCGCAGGCGGTTAATACGGGATTCGCTCCACTGCTTGAGCAGCAGGATGAAGAGCGCCAGGATCAGCAACAGGGTGGCCACAGCGAAGGCGGCAACGTGGTTGTATTCGTTGTAGAGGATCTCGACGTGCAGCGGCAGGGTGTTGGTGACCCCGCGAATGTGCCCGGAAACCACCGACACCGCACCGAACTCACCCATCGCCCGCGCGGTACACAGCACCACGCCGTAGATCAGGCCCCATTTGATGTTCGGAACCGTGACGTGCCAGAACATCTGCCAGCCGTTGGCGCCCAAAAGGCGTGCGGCCTCTTCTTCCTGGGTGCCCTGCTCCTGCATCAGCGGGATCAGTTCGCGGGCCACAAACGGCACGGTGACGAAGATGGTCGCCAGCACGATGCCAGGCAGGGCGAAGACGATCTGGATGTCGTGGTCTTGCAACCACGGGCCGAAGAAGCCTTGCGCACCGAACATCAGCACGTAGACTAGGCCGGCGATCACCGGCGATACCGAGAACGGCAGGTCGATCAGGGTCACCAGGATGCTTTTGCCGCGAAAGCTGTATTTGCTTACGCACCAGGCAGCGCTGACGCCGAACACCACGTTCAGCGGCACCGAAATCACCACCGCGATGATGGTCAGCTTGAGAGCCGACAGGGCGTCAGGTTCGAGGATGGCGTCAAAGAACGTGCCCACCCCCATTTTCAACCCCTGGGACACGACGATCAGCAGCGGCAGCAACAGGAACAAAGTGAAAAACAACCAGCCGAAGCCGATCAGCAAACGTCGCGACAGCGGGCTGCCACGGCGGGCGGCATTGGCTACGGATGAGGCGCTTTGTGTTGAACTGGACATGGTCAGGCCTCCTTCACGGTTTTTCGATGCGGCGCTGAATCAAGTTGATGATCAGCAGCAAAATGAAGGAAACCACCAGCATCATCACGCCAATGGCAGTGGCGCCGGTGTAGTCGTATTGGTCCAGCTTGACCATGATCAGCAGCGGCAGGATCTCGGTTTTGAACGGCATGTTGCCGGCGATGAAAATCACCGAACCGTACTCGCCGACACCGCGGGCAAACGCCAGGGCGAAACCGGTCAGCCAGGCGGGCAACAAGGCCGGCACCAGGATGTAGCGGAACACTTGCAGGGGCTTGGCACCCAGGCAGGCGGCGGCTTCTTCGATCTCGCGGGGGATGTCGGCCAGTACCGGCTGCACGGTGCGCACCACAAACGGCAGGGTGACGAAGGTCAGTGCCAGGGTGATGCCCATCGGGGTGTAGGCGATTTTGAAACCCAGGTCGGCGGCGAACTGGCCGATCCAGCCGTTCGGGGCGTACAGGGCGGTCAGTGCGATACCGGCCACGGCGGTCGGCAGGGCAAACGGCAGGTCGATCATGGCGTCGATGACCTTGCGCCCCGGGAAGGTGTAACGCACCAGAACCCAGGCCAGCACGGTGCCGATGATGCCGTTGATGATGGCGGCGACAAAGGCGGTGCCAAAGCTCAGTTGCAGCGCTGACAACACCCGGGGAGCGGTGATGATGGCCCAGAACTGGTCCCAGGTCAGTTGGGCGGCATGCACGAACATTGCCGCCAGTGGAATGAGCACAATCAGGCTGAGATACACCAAGGTGTAGCCCAGCGTCAGCCCGAAGCCGGGTATGACGGGGGAGATACGACGCGACATAAAAGTCCTTGGGTTAACGCACGAGGCCCGCAACCAATTGCGGGCCTGATGTTCTAGCTTTAAGCATGGCCCAAAGGCCCGCCCCGCAGGTTATTGCGCCTGGTAGATCTGGTCGAACACGCCACCGTCATTAAAAAATTTCGGCTGCGCAGTCTTCCAGCCACCGAAGTCTTTGTCGATAGTCACAAGTTCCAGTTTCGGAAACTGTTGTGCGTATTTGGCCGCTACTGCAGCGTCACGCGGGCGGTAGAAGTTCTTCGCCGCGATTTCCTGACCGGCCGGGCTGTAAAGGTGTTCGAGGTACGCTTTGGCGATTTCGGTGTTGCCTTTTTTCTCGGCGTTTTTATCGACTACGGCCACTGGAGGCTCGGCCAGAATTGACAGCGAAGGCACGACGATTTCGAACTTGTCACCGCCGCCGTCTTCCTTGAGGGCCAGGAACGCTTCGTTTTCCCAAGCCAGCAACACGTCACCCTGACCGTTGTTGACGAAGGTAATGGTCGAACCCCGTGCGCCGGTGTCCAGCACTGGCACGTGCTTGAACAGGCTTCTTACGTATTCTTTGGCTTTTTCTTCGTTACCGCCGTTGGCTTTGAGGCCGTAAGCGTAGGCCGCAAGGAAGTTCCAGCGGGCGCCGCCACTGGTTTTAGGGTTCGGGGTAATCACCGATACGCCGTCTTTGGTCAGGTCGCCCCAGTCCTTGATGCCTTTAGGGTTGCCCTTGCGCACCAGGAACACGATGGTCGAGGTGTACGGGGTGCTGGCGTCCGGCAGGCGGGTTTGCCAGTTTTCCGGGAGCGAGCCTTTGTTCAGCTTGGCGATTTCGTCGATGTCACCGGCCAGGGCCAGGGTCACGACGTCAGCGCGCAGGCCGTCGATTACGCCGCGGGCCTGTTTACCAGAGCCACCGTGGGATTGCTGGATTTTGACGTTGTCACCGGGGTGGCTGGCTTTCCAGAAGTTGGTGAACTCAGTGTTGTAATCCTGGTACAGCTCACGGGTAGGATCGTAGGAAACGTTGAGCAATTCGTAATCTTTTGCCACAGCGGAGCCAGCAAAAATGGCACTGGCCAGCGCGGCCAAAGCGTAACGGCGTAGGGACATAGGTGAGGCTCCAAGCGGGTATTTTTAGTTTTTATAAGCGCCTTCAGGCGAGTGCGCTGTGTGTAAGTCAGCTGCTTTTTTGACTCGGGTTTTGCAGCCGGAATTTCTCTTTGCGTTCGATCTGAACCACTTGAGCGTTATGCACAGTGATTTCAACGGCACCAAAGCGCAGGTCCCGCAGCGCACTCTGGATTTCCCGCAGAATGGTTGCTTCGTCCTGGCCGTCAACGCTACGTAGAGATGCGCTCATGGTGCTGCTCCTGAAAATGTGGGGTGCCTGCTGGCGTAGGACCAATAGTAGTGAGGAGCAGATATTCTTAAAAATACTATTTAAGAATGTTTATATAACCGGAATGATAAATCGATGCCGCAGCAGGGAATGTTTCCAAACCTTACAGTTGGACTACACTCCAAATGCCTTACCACGACAGGCTGTTTATAAAGGTAGGAACTGCCACTGGACAGTCAGCGCGAGTGGGATCACCTTAGAGCAGCTGTCGTCTTTTCCTGCATAGTCTGGAGTCTTTATGTCGTTTACCCCTGAGTTGGTTGCCGAACTGGAAGTCCTTGCACTGTTTGACTTGGAAAGTACCCTTGAGGGCCTGAAAATCCATCAACATGCCGCGCCGGAAAAAGTGGCTGCCGCACGCCGTCTGTATGACAAAAAGCTGATTGATCAGCCTGATGGCGGCTATCTGACCAGCCTGGGCCGTGATGCTGCTCAGAGTGTTCAAGTGCTGCTGACGATTCTCGTCGAGTCCACAGAAACCGCCTGATGCCACGCCTCGCCCTCGGGATCTGAGTGATCAATGATTCCGCGGGCACACTTTTTATAGCCTCGTAAAAAATCTGCTGACGAAAAGCGTTTTCGTCCTAAGCCTTTCATGCGGCTGTCTGTAGACTCCGACCATCTTTTTCTCGCGTGCCGAGCTTGAAATGACGCGCCCTCCTGCAACACCTTCCACGCTGAGCGAAGGAAAAGAGCGACAGCTCCTTCAGCAGTTGCGTGGGCGGTTTTTGACTGTCAACCAAGGGCGACTGGCCCGTGCGATGGAAGGCCTGGCGCCACCCCAGCAACGGTTACTGAGTTTGTTGGCGCTGTTCTTTCATGTGAATCACCCGTTGCTGCCCGGTTATGTGTCGGACTGCACCCCCGCCGGGGTGTCAGGTTATGAGCCCGATGCGCACACGCTCGGGGCAGCGCGGCAGTTGGTCCCCGACTTTTCTTTTGACGCGTGCAGCTCCAGCCTGCCGCAGCCGGTGCACGGGCTTTTTTTGATGGGCAGCCTCGGCACCTTGGCCCAGACCGATCAAAGCGACATGGACGTGTGGATTTGCCTCGCGCCGGGGCTGGGCGACATTGCGCTGGCGGCACTGCGCAAAAAATGCCGGCGCCTGGAGGCCTGGGCGGCGAGCCAGGGCGGTGAGGCACACTTCTTTCTGATCGATGCACAGCGGTTCGCCCAGGGTGAAGCGGATGCCCGTTTGCACACGGACGATGGTGCGGCGCCAAGGCACACGCTGTTGCTCGATGAGTTTTATCGCACGGCCATCTGGCTCGCAGGGCGCACGCCGATGTGGTGGTGGGTGCCAGCGCATGAGGAAGCCCGGTATGACGAGTTTGCCGGCACGATGCTGACCCGCCGGTTGATTGGCTGCCACGAGAGCCTTGACCTTGGGCATCTGGCGCACATCACTCCTGGCGAGCTGCTGGGCGCGGGGCTGTGGCAATTGTTCAAGGGCATGGAGTCACCGTACAAGTCGGTACTCAAGCTGTTGCTGATCGAGGTGTACGCCAGCGAGCACCCGGGGGTGAGCTGTCTGAGCCTGCGCTTCAAGCAGGCGGTATACGCCAACCAGCTGGATCTTGATGAGCTGGACCCTTACGTGGTGGTGTACCGGCGCATCGAGCGTTACCTCGAAGCGCGCGGTGATCGGCAGCGACTGGAGCTGGTCCGTCGCAGCCTGTACCTGAAGGTCAACCACAAGCTGACCGGTATCGTGGCGGCACAGGGCATGCAATGGCAGCGTCGGCTACTGCAGCGATTGACCGCCGAATGGGGCTGGGATGAGCATCGCCTGGCGATGCTCGACAATCGCTCGCAGTGGGCTGCGCAGCAGGTCAGCCATGAGCGCCGGGCCCTGGCCCGTGAGCTGAGTGTCAGCTATCGGTCCCTGAGTCATTTCGCCCGTGACGAGCTGCCATCAGGCGATCTTAAGCGCTGAAGTCGCTGGCGGCTTTTGGCTGGTATTCCACTTCAAGCAATTCGAGCTTGAGGGTCTTGCCGCCCGGCGCAGGCCAGTTGATGTGCTGGCCGACTTGCAGGCCCAGCAGCGCGCTGCCGACCGGTGCCAGAATCGAAATCTTGCCTTCGTCGGCGTTGGCGTCTTTTGGGTATACCAGCGTCAGGCGGTAGTCCTTGCCACTGCTTTCTTCGCGGCAATGCACACGCGAGTTCATGGTCACAACGCCTGCGGGCACTTCTTCGTGGCCGACGATGGTTTCGGCACGATCGAGCTCGGCTTGCAGGGCCTCAATGCCAGGAGTCGTTTCTGGCAGGCTGTCGATGAGATGCTCCAGACGCTGAACGTCCAGGCGGGTGAGAATGAGTGGGGTTGGGGTGCTCATGACCTGGCAGACTCCTTTTTTCTGCACGAAAAAGCAAAACCCCGCCGGAAAATGGCGGGGTTTTGACGAACCTCGTTAGTGCGAGGCGTACCCGGACACTACCACAGCAAAATAAATACACAAGCCGGGTGAGCGGGCACAATCAGATCCTTGTAGCCGCTGCCAGAGGCTGCGAAAAGGTCCGCAGGACCTTGCTTTCAAAAGCCAGGGCCGCTGCGCTGCCCATCGCAGCCTTCGGCAGCGGCTACACGTTGCCGGGCCTGTTCACAGATTACCCGTCGCCGCTGGTCGTCTGCCGAGCGCCACTCGCGGATATCTTCGACGTGGCGAAAACAGCCCAGGCAGACTTTGTGTTCATCCAGCCGGCAGGTGCTGATACATGGGGACGGCACTGCCGGGCTGACGTTGCTGTAAAGCGGTTTTGCGGGTTTAGCAGGAGCGGTCACTATCAGATCTCTTCAAATTCCAGCTCGGCGCCAGCGTGTTCCTTGGTCAGGCGCTGAACCATTTCGCTAAGCAACTCGTCAGATTTATCGCACTTCCACGAACTGCGCTTTTCATCGTAGTCGAAGTGGAAACCGCCATTGGGAGCGGCCAGCCAGAGCTGAAGCACGGGTGCCTGGCGGCTGAAAATCAGGGCTTTGCCATTCTCAAACTTGACCGTCAGGATTCCGGCGGAATTTTCCACATCTACGTCCAGATCACAGTCGTCGAAGATGTCTTCCAGATTTTCCTGGGTGGCATCGACCAGATCGTGAAAACGGGCTTCAGTCAAACTCATGGTGGAACCTCGTAATGTCTAGTCATGCTCGGAGCTCGCAAGATACGGGCGCTCCAGGCCGATTGCAAACCCCATGACACCTGCCGCCAACCACTACTGATTATCCACACAGGGCCTTGCGCATGGCGCGCTCTGCTGCATAGGCAAGCTGGTAGGCGCTCGGTATACTCGGGCGCAATTAATGCTTTTCAAAGGATTTCGCCATGAAGCGCCTGATCTCTTCTATTGCTGCGCTCGTCGCGGTCGCCTGCCTTGTTTCTGCCTGTGGTCAAAAAGGACCGCTGTATCTGCCCGATGACAGCAAATCCCCGGAAGACCAAGCGAAGTCGTCGCAATCGCAATCGCACAAGCACCAATAAGGGAACACCATGGACGCTTTTAATTACCGGAACGGCGAGCTGTTCGCCGAAGGTGTTGCGCTGACGGCCATTGCCGAGCGTTTTGGTACGCCGACCTATGTGTATTCCCGTGCGCACATCGAGGCTCAATACAACGCTTTTGCCGACGCCCTGAACGGTGTGCCGCACCTGGTGTGTTTCGCGGTCAAGGCCAACTCCAACCTGGGTGTACTCAATGTCCTGGCGCGTTTGGGTGCCGGTTTTGACATCGTTTCCCGTGGCGAGCTGGAACGTGTGCTGGCCGCTGGCGGCTCGGCTGACAAAATCGTGTTCTCCGGTGTGGGCAAAACCCGTGACGACATGCGTCGCGCCCTGGAAGTGGGCGTGCACTGCTTCAACGTCGAGTCCACCGAAGAGCTTGAGCGCCTGCAGGTTGTGGCCGCCGAAATGGGCGTTCGCGCGCCGGTCTCGCTGCGGGTCAACCCGGACGTCGATGCGGGCACGCATCCATACATTTCCACCGGCCTCAAGGAAAACAAGTTCGGCATCGCCATTGCTGACGCCGAAGATGTGTACATCCGCGCCGCACAACTGCCGAACCTGGAAGTGGTGGGCGTCGATTGCCATATCGGCTCGCAACTGACCACCCTCGAACCTTTCATCGATGCGCTCGACCGCCTGCTGGCGTTGATCGACCGCTTGAGCGATTGCGGCATTTACCTGCGCCATATCGATCTGGGTGGTGGTTTGGGCGTGCGTTATCGCGACGAAGAGCCGCCGTTGGCCGGTGATTACATCAAGGCCGTGCGCGAGCGCATTGACGGTCGTGACCTGGCGCTGGTGTTCGAGCCTGGCCGCTTTATCGTGGCCAATGCGGGCGTACTGCTGACCCAGGTCGAGTACCTCAAGCACACCGAACACAAGGATTTCGCCATCGTCGATGCGGCGATGAACGACCTGATCCGCCCGGCGCTGTACCAGGCCTGGATGGACGTGACTGCGGTTCGCCCGCGTGACACCGAAGCCCGTGCTTATGACATCGTCGGCCCGATCTGTGAAACCGGCGACTTCCTGGCCAAGGACCGCCAACTGGCCCTGGCCGAAGGCGATCTGCTGGCGGTGCACTCGGCCGGCGCTTATGGCTTTGTCATGAGCTCGAACTACAACACCCGTGGCCGCGCTGCCGAAGTTCTGGTGGATGGCGACCAAGCATTTGAAGTGCGTCGTCGCGAGACCGTAGCCGAGTTGTTTGCTGGCGAAAGCCTGCTGGCGGAGTAAACCCATGTTGCTGCGTTTTACTAAAATGCACGGTCTGGGCAATGACTTCATGGTTCTCGACCTGGTCAGCCAGCACGCGCATATTCTGCCAAAACACGCCAAGCAATGGGGTGATCGGCACACGGGCGTCGGTTTTGATCAACTGCTGCTGGTTGAGGCACCGAGCAACCCGGAGGTGGATTTCCGTTACCGGATCTTCAACTCCGACGGTTCCGAAGTTGAGCAATGCGGCAACGGCGCACGCTGTTTTGCGCGCTTCGTGCTCGACAAGCGATTGACCACCAAACGCCAGTTCAAGGTCGAAACCAAAGGCGGCATCATCGAACTGAACGTGCGCAGCGATGGGCAAATCAGCGTCGACATGGGCCCGCCGCGTCTGATCCCGGCCGAGATCCCGTTTGTGGCCGATGCCCAGGCGTTGAGCTATGAGCTGGATGTCGACGGGCAGACCGTTGAGTTGGCGGCCGTGTCCATGGGCAACCCCCATGCGGTGCTGCGCGTCGACGATATCAACGCCGCGCCGGTGCATGAGCTGGGGCCAAAAATTGAACATCACCCGCGCTTCCCGGCACGGGTCAATGTCGGTTTTCTTCACGTAATTGATCGCCAGCGCGGGCAACTGCGGGTCTGGGAACGTGGCGCCGGGGAAACCCAGGCCTGCGGTACCGGCGCGTGTGCCGCCGCTGTGGCTGCCATCAGCCAGGGCTGGATGGACTCGCCGCTGATCCTTGATTTGCCCGGTGGTCGTTTGTCCATCGAATGGGCCGGTCCAGGCCATTCGGTGATCATGACCGGCCCGGCGATGCGTGTTTACGAAGGACAAGTCCGTTTATGAGCGAGCGCAACCGATGACCGACAAGACGCAGCCTTTGGAACTCGACGCACCTGTGGATAACTCGCAAGCAGACACTGTTGCGGCCTACCTGCAGGCGCATCCGGACTTCTTCAACCAGCGCGATGAGCTGTTGCTGTCGCTGCGCATTCCACACCAGCGCGGCGACACGATCTCGCTGGTGGAGCGCCAGCTGGAGCTGCTGCGTGGTCGTAATATCGAGATGCGTCATCGGTTGTCCCAGTTGATGGACGTGGCCCGGGACAACGACCGCCTGTTCGAGAAAACCCGGCGCCTCAACCTCGCCTTGATGGACGCCACCAGCCTTGATGAGCTGGTGATTGCCGTCGAAGACAGTTTGCGCCAGGACTTTCAGGTCCCTTTCGTCAGCCTGGTGCTGTTTGGCGACAACCCGATGCCGGTCGGCCGCTGGGTCAGCAGTGCCGATGCGCAACGGGCGTTGGGTGGTTTGCTGACTGAAGGCAAAGCGGTCAGCGGCAGCCTGCGCGAGCATGAGCTGGACTTTCTGTTCGGCGAAGAGCAGCGCAAGCAGATCGGTTCAACGGCCGTGGTAGCGCTCAACCATCTGGGTTTGCACGGTGTACTGGCGATTGCCAGTCGCGACCCGCAACACTACAAGAGCTCGGTAGGCAGCCTGTTCCTGGGCTATGTCGCCGAAGTCCTGGGCCGGGTGTTGCCGCGCTTTACCAACGCCCTGCGTTCGGTACGTTAGATGCAAGGCCAGCTGGACGCTTACTGCATTCACTTGCGCAGTGAGCGCCAGGTGTCGCCCCATACCCTGGAAGCCTACCGCCGCGACCTGAACAAGGTGCTGGGGTTTTGCGCCAAAGAATCAATTGCCAGCTGGGCTGCGCTGGATATCCAGCGCCTGCGCCAACTGGTGTCACGCCTGCATCAGCAAGGGCAGTCATCGCGCAGCATTGCGCGTTTGCTCTCGGCGGTGCGCGGGCTTTATCACTATCTCAATCGCGAAGGCTTGTGCGACCACGACCCGGCCAACGGCCTGGCCCCGCCCAAGGGTGAACGCCGCCTGCCCAAAACCCTGGATACCGACCGTGCCCTGCAATTGCTGGAGGGTGCTATTGAGGACGACTTTCTGGCCCAGCGCGATCAGGCCATTCTGGAGTTGTTCTACTCCTCGGGGCTGCGCCTGTCGGAGCTGACCGGTCTCAATCTGGGGCAACTGGACCTGGCAGACGGGCTGGTGGAAGTGCTCGGCAAAGGCAGCAAGACCCGCGTGCTGCCTGTCGGCAAGAAGGCCCGGGAGGCGCTGCAGGCGTGGTTGCCCTTGCGGGCACTGGCCAACCCTGAGGATGACGCCGTGTTCGTCAGCCAGCGCGGCAGGCGCCTTGGGCCGCGCGCCATTCAACTGCGGGTCAAGGCGGCCGGTGAGCGCGAGCTGGGGCAAAACCTGCACCCGCATATGCTGCGCCATTCATTTGCCAGCCATCTGCTGGAGTCCTCCCAGGATTTGCGCGCTGTGCAAGAGTTGCTGGGGCATGCGGATATCAAGACCACGCAAATCTATACTCATCTGGACTTCCAGCATCTGGCATCGGTCTACGACAGCGCCCACCCACGGGCCAAACGCAGTAAGGACAGTGAATGACGATTGAGCTGATTACCTTCGACCTTGATGACACCCTGTGGGATACCGCCCCGGTGATTGTGAGTGCCGAAGCAGTGTTGCGCGAATGGCTGGTTGCGAATGCACCAAAAGTGGGCGCTTTAGACGTTGAGGCATTTCAGGCCGTTCGTCAGCAGGTCTTGAGCGACGAGCCGCAGCTGCGGCACCGGATCAGCGCGTTGCGCCGGCGGATCCTGTTTCATGCGCTGAACGATGCGGGTTACGTGAACGCCGCGGCGTTGGCTGATGATGCGTTTGAGGTCTTTATTGAGGCGCGTCACGCATTGGACGTGTTCCCTCAGGCTGAACCGACCCTGATTGCACTGGCCCGTGATTACAGCTTGGGCGTGGTCACCAATGGCAACGCAGATGTGCGGCGAATCGGCTTGGGGCACCACTTCAAATTTGTGCTGTGTGCTGAAGACATCGGCATCGCCAAGCCGGATGCGCGCCTGTTTCATGAGGCGTTGTTACGCGGTGGCGTAGCGGCGGGTGCAGCGGTACACGTAGGCGATCACCCGGGAGACGACATTGCCGGTGCCCAGCAGGCGGGTTTGCGCGCGGTGTGGTTCAACCCGGGCGGCAAGCACTGGGACGGCGACAAGGCCCCGGACGCCGAGATTGGCTGCTTGAGTGAATTACCGGCGGTGTTGAAAACACTGGGCTAACGACAACAAAAATCGTGTAGCCGCTGGCGAGCAGCGCGAGGCCGCGATCGGCTGCGTAGCAGCCGTAAACCCTGAGTGCTCATTTTCCCTGAAACGCCGAGGTGTCTGATCTGCGACGGCTTCGCCGCCGATCGCAGCCTTCGTCCCTCGTCAGCGGCTACACAGGGGGCACAAAAAAACCCGCAGCGACGGCGGGTTTTTTCTTCAAGCCAGCAACTTGCCCTTAAATAGGGCGGCTGCCGTACTTGTTGTCAGGCTTCTTGGGTGGGTCAGCCACCACGTTGGCCTCAACTTCCTGCACCTTGCCGCCTTTGGACAAAAACTCTTCCATGGCGCGGGCCAGAGCATCACGCTCCTTGTTTTTGGCTTCTACACTGGGCAGGTCATCAACCGACACTGCAGCCTTGGATTTGCCTTTGGCCGCAGGGGCCGGCGCATCTTCGCCACCGTCGTCGTCAGCAACGTCCTCAGCGGCCGTTTCCAGGCCCTCTTCGGTATCGTCGTCTTCGCCTACTTCGAGGTCATCATTTTCCAGATCGTCGTCGCTCATGTTCTACCCCATGACATACGTAAAGCAGATTAGTTATAGACCAGTTGTGGCGACTGTCGACCACTACTGGTGAAAAAGTAGCCTTGGGCAAACCGCGGCTCACACCTCTTCATCGTTGTAAGGTGAAGAGGGCTTGGTGAACACCGCCATTATCACGGTGTTCGCCTGAATAAACACTTTGCCAGGCGCCCAGTGCCAGATGCTCCAGCAGCACGGCACACGGGCCTTGAAAGCGTCGGGAGATCATCCTCGCCTTCGTCGTACTCGAGCATTGTTTTCTGCCCTTCGGCGCGCATTCTAGCGTGCTGAAGAAAAAAGCAAAGCGGCTAATAGTCGAGTTGCGCTGCAAGCGCCCGTCGCATAAACAAGCGTAGAACTTGTCGACCCCTGTAACGCGCAGGAGAAATCTTTTCTTTGGCGCGAAAATCGTCTTGTTTCAGGCAAAAAAAAACCCGGCGAACCGGGTTTTTTTTGGGGGTGGTTACAGGTTATAGCCACGTTCGTTGTGTTGGGCCAGATCGAGGCCGACAGCCTCTTCCTCTTCAGCCACACGCAGACCCATCACGGCATCCAGTACCTTGAGAATGATGAAGGTCACAATCGCGGTGTAGACCACAGTGAAGGCGACGCCTTTGAACTGGATCCAGACCTGGGCTGCGATGTCGGTCACGGTGCCGAAGCCGCCCAGTGCCGGGGCTGCAAATACACCGGTGAGGAGAGCGCCGACGATGCCGCCGATGCCGTGTACGCCGAATGCATCCAGCGAGTCGTCATAGCCCAGCTTGCGCTTGAGGCTGGTGGCGCAGAAGAAGCAGATGACGCCAGCCGACAGGCCGATCACGATCGAGCCCATTGGGCCTACGGTGCCTGCAGCCGGGGTGATGGCTACCAGACCTGCAACCACGCCCGAGGCGATGCCCAGTGCGCTTGGTTTGCCGTGGGTGATCCACTCGGCAAACATCCAGCCCAGTGCGGCGGCGGCGGTTGCGATCTGAGTCACCAGCATCGCCATGCCGGCAGTGCCGTTGGCCGCAGCGGCGGAGCCTGCGTTAAAGCCGAACCAGCCGATCCACAGCATGGCAGCGCCCACCAGGGTATAACCCAGGTTATGCGGGGCCATCGGGGTGCTTGGGTAGCCTTTACGCTTGCCGAGCACGATGCACGCCACCAGGCCTGCGATACCGGCGTTGATGTGCACCACGGTGCCGCCTGCGAAGTCGAGTACGCCCCAATCCCACAGCAGGCCGCCGTTGCCGCTCCACACCATGTGCGCAATCGGCGCATAGACCAGGGTGAACCACACACCCATGAAGATCAGCATGGCTGAGAACTTCATGCGTTCGGCGAAGGCGCCGACGATCAGTGCCGGGGTGATGATGGCGAAGGTCATCTGGAAGGTGATGAACACGGCTTCCGGGAACAACGCGGTGGATGAGGTCAGGCTTGCCGGCGTTACACCCGCCAGGAAGGCTTTGCCGAACCCGCCGATGAACGAATTGAAGTTGGTGACGCCCTGCTCCATGCCAGTGGTGTCGAACGTGATGCTGTAGCCATAAATGACCCACAGGATGCTGATCAGACCGGTAATGGCGAAGCACTGCATCATCACGGAAAGAATGTTTTTGGAGCGCACCATGCCGCCGTAGAACAGCGCCAGGCCTGGAATGGTCATAAACAGCACCAAAGCGGTTGCAGTCAGCATCCAGGCGGTGTCGCCGGAGTTGAGGACTGGAGCAGCCACTTCGTCTGCAGCCATGGCCAGGCCAGGCATTACGACGGACAGCAGGGCTCCGAGCCCTGCGATTTTACGCAGAGTCATAGTGTTTTCTCCTGGGGCGTTGGGGTTTGGCGGCTTAGATTGCGTCGGTATCGGTTTCGCCGGTACGGATGCGAATAGCCTGTTCCAGATTGACCACGAAAATCTTGCCGTCACCAATCTTGCCGGTGTTGGCAGCCTTGGTTATCGCCTCGATAACCCGATCAAGATCCTTGTCGTCAATGGCGACATCAATCTTCACCTTTGGCAGAAAATCGACCACGTATTCCGCGCCGCGATACAGCTCGGTGTGACCCTTCTGCCGGCCGAAGCCTTTGACCTCAGTAACGGTAATGCCTTGTACGCCGATTTCGGACAGCGACTCGCGCACGTCGTCTAACTTGAACGGCTTGATAATGGCGGTGACTAGCTTCATGAAACTTCTCCCGAATTGGTGGACTTGCCCCAGGAAAACAAACCCGGCTCAAGTCTAAGCGCAGTGTCTGGCTTTGTAACGCGTCGTTAGCCTTCTTCAGGCTGCACAACGTGTGTAAGTCGCGGGTGATGAAAACACTCCTTGAACCACCTGCCGCACTGCCTTCGTCACAGCTGCTGCATCAGTGCATGAGTCATGTACGACTAAGCAGAAACCTTGCCATGTCTGGAAAAGTCAGCAATTACAGCGATTTATGGGAAGTTGATGGCTTTTTGCCTGATTTACCGGGGTGTTTGTGCGCGAAGATGGTGCGTGGCCGGTACCGGGGGTGCGCGAAAAATGTGCAGAAGTCCGCCGGCAATGAGCCGTGAGACCCCGTGATACACTCGGCGCCATCAGTTTTAAGGACCTTACCCATGCTTGCGCCCAAAGACCTTCTCGACGCCCTTGGTGGCCACGCCTCACGCTTGTTCAGCGGCGAAACCGCGCTGCCGCGCAACGAAATCGAAAGCCAGTTCAAAGCGTTGCTGCAAAGTGGCTTCAGTAAACTGGACCTGGTGAGCCGCGAAGAATTCGACAGTCAGATGGTGGTCCTGGCCCGCACCCGTGCGCGCCTCGAAAGCCTGGAGGCCAAAGTGGCCGAGCTGGAAGCCAGACTGTTGCCACCGACCGAGTAATGCTCAACGGCGGTGCGTTTCACAAAAACAAGGAAGTTTTCATATGCTGGTCATGAACCCGCTGGTGCCCGAGATGATCGTCTCGGATCTTGCCCGTAGCCTTCACTACTACTGTGAGGTGCTCGGCTTCAGGATCGAGTACCAACGGCCCGAGCATCATTTTGCGTTTTTGTCGTTTCATGGCAGCCAGTTGATGCTGGAGCAGGACGACCATGAAGAGTCGTCCTGGCGTGTCGGTCCGCTGGAGCCGCCGTTCGGTCGCGGCATGAACCTCTCGATCAAGTGCCCGCACGCCCAGAGCCTGATTGCCCGCCTTGAAGCGGCAGGCCACACCTTGCGCAAACCCCTTGAAGAACGCTGGTATCGCAGCAACGACATGCTGATTGGCGAGCGCAACTTTTTGGTGCTCGACCCGGATGGCTACTTGTTGCGCTTTGCTGAGGATCTGGGAATCAAAGCGCTATAGGTCACGGGCAGGAAAAACCAGTCAGCCCCAATTACTCCTGTGGGAGCTGGCTTGCCAGCGATGGCATCGCCTCGTACCGTCAGATGAACCAGGTTTCCGGCATCGCGAACAAGTCTGGAGTTTCCAGCGTTTCGCGTACCCATTCACATCCCGTATCCATTCCCCCCCTGACCTTGGCTGACGACTCGCGCAGGATGCGTTCTTTTCGAACTCAAGGAATGAGTCATGGCTCTGGCTATCGTTTACAGCCGCGCCCAGGTCGGCGTAGAGGCGCCAGCCGTTACGGTCGAGGCACATCTGGCCAATGGGTTGCCGGCGTTAACCCTGGTCGGATTGCCCGAAACAGCGGTTAAAGAAAGCAAGGACCGGGTGCGCAGCGCGATCCTTAACTGCGCGCTTGATTTCCCGGCCCGGCGTATCACTCTCAATCTCGCACCCGCCGATCTGCCCAAGGACGGCGGGCGCTTTGATGTGGCCATTGCGCTGGGCATTCTGGCGGCCAGCGGGCAGTTGCCTGCTGCGGCGCTGGAGCAGGTGGAGTGTCTGGGGGAGTTGGCCCTGTCGGGCGCTATCCGGCCCGTTCAGGGCGTATTACCTGCCGCATTGGCGGCGCGGGCGGCGGGCCGGGCCCTGGTGGTGCCGCTGGCCAATGCCGAAGAGGCTTGCCTGGCATCCGGATTGCGGGTGATCGCGGTCGAACACCTGTTGCAGGTGGTGGCGCATTTCGCCGGGCGCTCGGTGATCGAGCCCTATGTCGCCAGCGGATTGCTGCAGGCGGGCAAGCCCTACCCCGACTTGAGCGATGTTCAGGGGCAGCTGTCAGCCAAGCGGGCGCTCTTGATCGCCGCAGCGGGCAGCCACAATTTATTGTTCACCGGCCCACCCGGCACCGGCAAAACCCTGCTGGCCAGCCGTCTGCCAGGCTTGTTGCCGCCACTCAACGAGCAAGAGGCGCTGGAAGTGGCGGCCATCCAGTCGGTGGCCAGCCATGTGCCGTTGAGTTGCTGGCCACAGCGCCCGTTTCGCCAGCCGCACCATTCTGCCTCAGGCCCGGCGTTGGTGGGCGGCGGCTCCAAGCCGCAACCCGGCGAGATTACCCTGGCCCATCACGGGGTGTTGTTTCTCGATGAGCTTCCCGAGTTCGATCGCAAGGTGCTGGAGGTGTTGAGAGAGCCTATGGAGTCAGGCTTTATCGTGATCGCCCGTGCCCGGGACCGTATGCGTTTTCCGGCGCGCTTCCAGCTGGTTGCGGCGATGAATCCCTGCCCCTGTGGATATCTGGGTGAGCCCACGGGCCGCTGCCGCTGCACCCCGGAACAGATCCAGCGTTATCGCAACAAACTCTCCGGCCCTTTGCTGGATCGCATTGATCTGCATTTGACCGTGGCCCGCGAAAGCACCGCGCTCAACCCTCCTCGCGCCTCGGACGACACCACGGCCAGTGCGGCCGTGCGGGTGGCGGCGGCCCGTGAGCGCCAGTTGCAACGCCAGGGCTGCGCCAATGCCTTTCTCGACCTGCCAGGCGTGCGGGCCCAATGCACTTTGAGTGACGTCGACACTGCATGGCTGGAGGCGGCCTGCGAGCGAATGACCTTGTCACTTCGGGCCGCGCACCGGTTGCTCAAGGTGGCGCGCACCCTGGCGGATCTGGAGCAGGCGCCAAGCATTGAGCGCAAGCACCTGGCGGAGGCATTGCAGTATCGACCGGTGAGCGTGTGATCGCGCCGGCTTACCCCAACCGCTGCACTACCGGCAGTTCCATCGCGGCGACTTCGTGTTGCAAAAAATCGCTGAGGCGCCGCAGGCGCTCTCCACCGGGGCGGGTCTTGGGCCAGACCAGATAGTAATTTTCACCGCTGGCCACCGCGGCCTTGAATGGCAGGCTCAAGCGGCCCTGGGCAACGTCTTCGGCCACCATCAGCAAGTCGCCCATCGATACGCCATAGCCCCGGGCAGCGGCAATCATGCCCAGCTCCAGGGTGTCGAAGACTTGCCCGCCCTTGAGCGACACCTGGTCGTCAAGGCCCATGCAGTCGAGCCAGCGGCGCCAGTCACGACGATCGGGTGTGGGGTGCAGCAATTCAGTGGCGGCCAGCCGCTTGGCGTCCCAGGGGTGTTCATCCTGCAAGTTGGGGGCGCCGACCGGAATCAGCATCTCCGGGAACAGCAGCGTGGCTTCCCAGTCAGGCGGGAAGTGGCCGTTGCTCAGCAGCACGGCGCAGTCGAACGGTTCCTGATTGAAGTCCACATGATCAATGTCCATCCAGGCGCTGGTCAGTTGCACCTCGTTACCGGCCTGCAAGTGACGAAAGCGGCTCAGGCGGGCCAGGAGCCAGCGCATGGTCAGGGTTGAAGGAGCTTTCATGCGCAAGATGTCATCTTCGGCGCGCAGGGTGGTACAGGCCCGTTCCAGGGCGGCAAAGCCTTCGCGAACACCCGGTAGCAACAGGCGGGCGGCCTCGGTGAGTTGCAGGCTTCGGCCATTGCGCTGAAACAACCGGCAGGCGAAATGCGCCTCCAAGGTTTTGATATGACGGCTGACGGCACTCTGGGTGATCGACAGCTCCTCGCCCGCCCGCGTAAACGAACTATGGCGAGCCGCAGCCTCGAAGGCGCGCAAGGCATAAAGCGGAGGAAGACTACGAGACATGGAGAATTGTCCTGTTGTGTTGCGGAGTGTGGTCTGGACCAATTAGGTTTTGCATGAGTTTTAGTCATGCCAATGATCGTTTTTATCCCTTTGCTTAAAACACTCAACGCGCCGAGAATCAAGCCTTTCAACGCACCTACAGAAATCGAACAGATGACCAAACAGCATCCTGCACGTATCGAACTCAAAGCCATCATGCGGCTTGCAGGGCCGCTGATCGCTTCGCAGTTGGCTCACATGCTGATGGTGCTCACCGACACCCTGATGATGGCGCGCCTGAGTCCTGAGGCTCTTGCAGGCGGCAGCCTGGGGGCCGCCAGCTACTCATTTGTATCGATCTTCTGTCTTGGGGTGATTGCGGCTGTGGGCACCCTCGTGTCGATCCGCCAGGGCGCGGGCGACATTGAAGGCGCCACCCGACTGACCCAGGCGGGCATCTGGCTGGCGTGGGCGCTGGCGCTGGGCGGCGCGATCATGTTGTGGAACATCAAACCCGTGTTGCTGCTGTTTGGGCAAACCCCGAGCAACGTCGAGATGGCGGGGCAGTTTCTGATGCTGCTGCCGTTGGCCCTGCCCGGCTACATGACCTTTATGGCCTTGCGCGGTTTTACCAGCGCCATGGGCCGCCCGATGCCGGTCATGGTGATCAGCGTGATCGGTACCGTGGCTAACTTCCTGCTCAACTATGCCCTGATTACCGGGATGTTTGGCCTGCCAAAACTGGGCCTGATGGGGATTGGTCTGGTGACGGCGATTGTGGCGACCTGCATGGCGCTGGGGCTTGCCTGGCATATCCACAGGCACCCGGCCTACGACGCGTACCCCATTCGCAAAGGGCTGTCGCGCTTGAACATGACGTATCTGCGCGAGCTGTGGCGCCTGGGCCTGCCCATTGGTGGCACCTACGCCGTGGAAGTCGGGCTGTTTGCTTTCGCGGCGCTGTGCATGGGCACCATGGGCAGCACGCAATTGGCGGCGCACCAGATCGCGTTGCAGATCGTATCGACGGCATTCATGGTGCCGGCGGGAATGTCGTATGCGATCACCATGCGCATCGGCCAGCATTATGGCGGCGGTGACTTGCAGCGGGCGCGGTTGGCCGGCCGGGTCGGCATCGGTGCCGGCGCCGTGGTGATGCTCGGGTTTTCGGTGGTGTTCTGGTTCTGGCCAAAGGAACTGGTGGGCTTGTTTCTGGATTACAACGACCCCGCTTTCCGCCCGGTGTTTGAGCTGGCGGTCAGCCTGCTGGCGGTGGCTGCATGGTTTGAGCTGTTCGATGGCGCGCAAACCATCGCCATGGGGGCGATTCGCGGGCTCAAGGATGCCAAGACCACCTTTCTGGTCGGGCTGTTTTGCTACTGGGCGATTGGCGCACCGATGGCCTGGATGCTGGCCTTTACTTTCGGCTGGGGCCCGGCCGGTGTCTGGTGGGGTCTGGCAATGGGCCTGGCCTGTGCGGCGATCAGCCTGAGCCTGGCATTCGAATGGAAAGTGCGGCGCATGCTCAAGCGCGAGCGCAAGGCGGCGAAAACGGCGGGGTTAGAGGCGGCGTGACGCACGACCTGTCGCCGCAGGCCTAGATTGCCTGCGGCATCACCTTTTGCTGAGCCCCAAAGGTTAAATACTCCACCAGCTCTGCCAGCGGCAGCGGTTTGCTGATGAAGTAACCCTGCACCTGGTCGCAGCCAAACCCCCTCAAAAGAGCAAGCTGCTCGGGGGTTTCGACACCCTCGGCGACCACTTCCAGGTTGAGGTTGTGGGCAAGGTTGATCATGGCGTGGACCAGCTTGCGATTTTCTTCGCGGCTTTCCATGCCCCCCACGAAGCTTTTATCGATCTTGAGCAGCGCAATCGGCAGGCTGTTGAGGTGCACAAACGATGAAAAGCCGGTGCCGAAGTCATCCAGCGAAAAGCGCACCCCGAGTCGGCCCAGGGCATCCATTGTTTGCTTGACCAGATCACTGCGTCGCATGACGGCCGTTTCGGTCAGTTCGAACTCCAGCCACTGCGCCTCAACCCCCCGTTCGGTAATCAGGCGGCTGAGGGTCGACAGCAACTGGCTGTCCTGGAACTGGCGGAAAGACAGGTTGACCGCCATATGCAACGGTTCCAGCCCGCGTTCGCGCAGTGCCTGCATATCGCGCAAGGCCCTGGAAATGACCCAGTAACCCAGCGGCACGATCAGCCCGCTTTGCTCGGCCAGCGGCACGAACTCGCTGGGTGCGAGCAAGCCGCGCTCGGTGTGACGCCAGCGAACCAGCGCCTCGAGCCCGACAATCTGGCCCGTGCCCAGGTCCAGGCGCGGCTGGTAATGCAGCTCCAGCTCGTCACGACGCAGGGCCCGTCGCAGCTCGCTTTCGAGGTCGGCCAGGCTGCGGGCATTGCGATTGATGCGCTCGTTAAACACGTGAAAGGTACAGCCCTGGGTGCTTTTGGCCTGTTGCATGGCGATATGTGCGTGCCACATCAACGGGTCGGCCCCGGCGCTGGCCCGTGCATGGGCGATGCCCAGGCTGCAGCCGATCAGCAGGCTTTCGCCATCGACCCAGTAGGGCTCTGCCATGACCTCGGTAATGCGCTCGGCCATCCATTCGGCCCGTTCCGGGGCGCGATGGGTGTTGATCAGGAGGGCGAACTCGTCGCTGCCCAGCCGGGCCAGCTGGTCGCCGGCTTCAAGCTGGCTTTTGAGGCGCGCCACCACATGCAGGATCAGACGGTCGCCGGCCTGGTGGCCCAGCGCGTCGTTGGCGTGTCGAAAGTTGTCCAGGTCCAGGTGCCCGAGAGCGATGCCGCGGCCGTCACTTTCGGCCAGGCGCACGGCCAGCAGGGTCTGGAAGCCCTGGCGGTTGGCGATGCCGGTCAGCGGGTCTTCTTCGGCCAGGCGCAGCAGCGTGTTTTCCAGCACGCCGCGTTCGCGCACATGGCGCAGGCAGCGACGCAGCACGTCGGAAGTCAGGGTGCTGCTGACCAGCCAGTCGCTGACACCCTGGGGCGCGGTTGCTGGCTCGGTGTCGAGCAACAAAACAGTGGGCAGGCGACAGCGGCCTGCGCAAGGCTGCAGGGCCGGGGTGGTCAGGAGCAGCGCATTTCGATCGTTCTCGAACAGATGGCTGACAGACTCCCAGCTTGGCGCGCCAATGATGACGGCCGTGCTTCCCATAGGCCTCAGACACTCGCGCAATAACGCTGCCCAAGATGGCTCTTCGGCCAGTAGCAGCAAACGCAAGGGTTCGACAGGCGTAGACAAGCTAGCTCCCTAGACTCTGCAAAAAATCAGGCGATGGGCATTATGCCGTGCAAACAACCAATGGCAAATGACATTGATTATCAAATACCTATTTACAGCGTTAACCTTACGGTAGCCGCCAATACGCTTTGCATCCTGCGCGAAACTGACAAAAGCGGCAAATTTAGATGATGTGTCGTGTCACACCGTCGCACAGAGGCAGCAATATCTGCTCATCCTGTTAAAATGCCCGCCCTTTTTATAAACGACCCCTAATCTCGTCATGTCCCGACTCAATCCCCGGCAGCAAGAAGCCGTGAGCTACGTCGGCGGCCCTCTTTTGGTGCTCGCCGGCGCGGGCTCCGGCAAAACCAGCGTGATTACCCGCAAAATCGCGCACCTGATCCAGAACTGTGGCATCCGTGCCCAGTACATCGTCGCCATGACCTTTACCAACAAGGCCGCTCGCGAGATGAAAGAGCGGGTCGGCACTTTGCTCAAGAAGGGCGAAGGTCGCGGCTTGACGGTGTGTACGTTCCACAACCTGGGGCTGAACATCATCCGCAAGGAGCATGCGCGGCTGGGTTACAAGCCGGGCTTCTCGATTTTTGACGAGGCCGACGTCAAAGCGCTGATGACCGACATCATGCAAAAGGAATACTCGGGCGACGACGGGGTCGACGAAATCAAGAACATGATCGGCTCGTGGAAAAACGACCTGATCCTGCCGCCCCAGGCACTGGAAAACGCGCGCAACCCCAAGGAACAGACGGCTGCGATCGTCTACACCCACTATCAGCGCACGCTCAAGGCCTACAACGCGGTGGACTTTGACGACCTGATCCTGCTGCCGGTGAAGCTGTTCGAAGAGCACGCCGACATCCGTGAAAAGTGGCAGAACAAAGTCCGTTACCTGCTGGTGGACGAATATCAGGACACCAATGCCAGCCAGTATTTGCTGGTCAAATACCTGATTGGCACGCGCAATCAGTTCACCGTGGTAGGTGATGACGACCAGTCGATCTACGCCTGGCGCGGCGCCCGCCCGGAAAACCTGATGCTGCTCAAGGACGATTACCCGTCCCTGAAAGTGGTGATGCTGGAGCAAAACTATCGCTCCACCAGCCGCATTCTGCGCTGCGCCAACGTGCTGATTTCGAACAACCCCCACGAATTCGAGAAGCAACTGTGGAGTGAAATGGGCCACGGCGACGAAGTCCGGGTCATTCGCTGTCGCAACGAAGACGCCGAAGCCGAGCGCGTGGCCGTCGAAATTCTTACCCTGCACCTGCGTACTGACCGGCCATACAGCGACTTTGCGATCCTGTATCGCGGTAACTACCAGGCCAAACTGATCGAATTGAAGCTGCAGCACCATCAGATCCCCTACCGTTTGTCGGGCGGTAACAGCTTCTTCGGGCGCCAGGAAGTGAAAGACCTGATGGCCTACTTCCGCCTGATTGTGAACCCGGACGACGACAACGCGTTCTTGCGGGTGATTAACGTCCCGCGTCGCGAAATCGGCTCCACCACGCTGGAAAAGCTCGGCAACTACGCCACCGAGCGCAAAATCTCGATGTATGCCGCCACCGATGAAATCGGTCTGGGTGAGCATCTGGACGCTCGCTTCACTGATCGTCTGGCACGCTTCAAGCGCTTTATGGACCGCGTGCGGCAACAATGCTCTGGCGAAGACCCGATATCTGCACTGCGCAGCATGATCATGGACATCGACTACGAGAACTGGCTGCGCACCAACAGCTCCAGCGAAAAGGCGGCGGACTACCGCATGTCCAACGTCTGGTTCCTGGTCGAGGCGTTGAAAAACACCCTCGAAAAAGACGAAGACGGGGCCATGACCATCGAGGAAGCCATCGGCAAGCTGGTGTTGCGCGACATGCTTGAGCGTCAGCAAGAAGAGGAAGACGGTGCTGAAGGCGTGCAGATGATGACCTTGCACGCCTCGAAGGGCCTGGAATTCCCCTACGTGTTCATCATGGGCATGGAAGAAGAAATCCTGCCGCACCGCTCCAGCATTGAGGCGGACACCATTGAAGAAGAACGGCGTCTGGCCTATGTGGGCATTACCCGTGCCCGTGAGACGCTGGCCTTTACCTTCGCCGCCAAGCGCAAGCAGTACGGCGAGATCATCGATTGTGCGCCGAGTCGTTTCCTCGATGAGTTGCCACCGGACGATCTGGCCTGGGAAGGCAACGACGATACCCCCACGGAAGTGAAAGCGGTTCGCGGAAATACGGCATTGGCCGACATACGCGCGATGTTAAAACGCTAGAATCGACTATTTTTTACTCTACCTTCAGCGCATAAGCGCTATTTGAGGACGTTACGTTGGAAGCACTGCACAAGAAAATTCGCGAAGAAGGCATCGTGCTTTCCGATCAGGTTTTGAAGGTTGATGCCTTTTTGAACCACCAGATCGACCCTGCGCTGATGAAAGAAATTGGCGACGAGTTTGCGCGTTTGTTCAAGGATTCGGGCATCACCAAGATCGTCACCATCGAAGCGTCGGGTATTGCCCCTGCCGTGATGACTGGCTTGAACTTGGGTGTACCTGTGATTTTCGCGCGTAAGCACCAGTCCCTGACACTGACTGAAAACTTGCTGTCGGCCACGGTGTACTCGTTCACCAAGCAGACTGAAAGCACCGTGGCGATTTCCCCGCGTCACCTGCAAAGCACTGACCGTGTGTTGGTGATCGACGACTTCCTGGCCAACGGCAAGGCTTCGCAGGCGCTTATTTCGATCATCAAACAAGCCGGCGCTACCGTTGCCGGTCTGGGCATCGTGATTGAGAAGTCGTTCCAGGGCGGCCGTGCCGAGCTGGACGCGCAGGGCTACCGCGTAGAATCCCTGGCCCGGGTCAAATCCCTGGCAGGCGGTAAAGTGACCTTTATCGAGTAATTCTGCTTTGTAGCCGCTGCCGCAGGCTGCGATAAGGGCCGCAGGACCTTGCGTTCAAAAGCCGGGGCCGCGGCGCTGCCCATCGCAGCCTCGCTTCGCTCCTCAGCGGCTACATCAGTGTTTGGTTGCATGAAGCCCCGCCAGCAGCAAACGCTGATACAGCTCCTCGCGCAACCCGTCAGGCTTGGCCAGCTGCATGCGCGCGAGGTGTTCAGGGAATGCCTGCGGCGATGGCGCGTCCAGCGTGGCTTTGCCCAGCTGGTAAATCTGCGTGAGCTTGAATTTGCTCTTGAGCCAGTTCAACGCTCGCAGCAGGTCCTGTTCCTGCGCGCTGAAATCGCTGCCCAGCGGGTACTCCGGGAACAAGTGCGGGTGCTTCGCGGCAATCCCCTGCAAGCGTTCCGGGCTGTTGTCGGCAAACCGTGGATCGAGGCAAAAGTCCTTGGGCAGTTTGCCGATTTGTTGCGCCTGCGCGATCAGTTCGCTCTGGAAGCGCGAGTCGCTGATATTGAGCAGCGCTTCGATCACGGTGCGGTCGGTTTTGCCGCGTAAATCGGCGATGCCGTATTCGGTGATCACGATGTCGCGCAAATGCCGCGGGATGGTGCAATGGCCGTATTCCCAGACGATGTTGGAGCTAACATCACCGCCCGACTCACGCCAGCTGCGCAGGATGATCACCGAGCGTGCGTCATGCAGCGCGTGGCCCTGGGCGACGAAGTTGTATTGCCCGCCGACGCCGCTGAGCACTCGCCCGTCTTGCAGCTGATCGGCTACGGCCGCGCCAAGCAAGGTGGCGGTGAAGGCACTGTTCACAAAGCGGGCATCGCGCCGCTGCAGGCGCTTGAGCGCCTCCTGGCCGAACAGTTCGTTGATGTAGCTGATGGCAGTCATGTTGAATTCGGCGCGCTTGCTGTGAGGCAGTTCCCGTAGCCGCTGATAAAAGCTCTGCGGGCCGAGAATGAAGCCGCCGTGGACACTCACCCCGTCGCTGTGCAGGCTTTCGTCCAGGGTGCCCGCATTGGCCTGGGCTTGCCGTTCGGCATCGGGGTAGACCTTGCGCCGCACAATCCCGGCATCCGCCAGCACCATCAGCCCGTGCACAAACATTTCGCTGCAACCGTACAAGCCCCGGGCGAACGGCTCGACCCCGCCCTGCTGCTCAATCAGCGTGCGCCAGGGCGTGATATCGATCGCGTCGAGCAAGGCGCGATAGCCCTCGTTGTCGCCATGACGCGCGAGCAAGGCAGCACTCAGGGCATCCCCCATGGAGCCAATACCAATCTGTAAAGTGCCGCCGTCGCGTATCAGGGTGCTGGCGTGCACGCCAATGAAGTGGTCTTGCAGGGTCACGGGCATGTTGGGGGTAGAAAATAGCGTGGTGCGCTCATCGTCGTCGATCAGGTAGTCAAAATCGTCGGTGTTGAGCTCTGAGTCGCCGGGCATATAGGGCAAGTCACTGTGCACCTGGCCCAGCATCAGAATAGTTTCGCCCGCGGCTCGGCGCTTGGCGATCATGGGCAATAAATCGAGGGTGATGTCGGGGTTGCAGCTCAGGCTCACGCGCCGTGCATCTTGCGGGTCGCGGGCAATCAGTTGCGCTACCAGATTGAGGCCGCTGGCATTGATGTCGCGGGCCGCGTGGCTGTAATTGCTGCTGACGTAATCCTGCTGGGCCGCAGGGCTGTTGAGCAGGCTACCCGGCTGCATGAAGAACTGCTCGACGTGGATGTTCTCGGGCATGTGGTTGTGATGCAGATCGGCGAGGTAGTCCAGTTCGATGTAATCGCCAAATACCCGCTCGACAAAAGGCTCCAGAAACAGCCGTTGCAAACCGTCCCCAAGTGGCGGGCGGCCGAGGCTTAGGGCGGTGTAGATCGTCAGTTGCCGCTCGGGCAGCTGCTTGATCCGCTGATACAAGGCGTTGACGAATCGGTTGGCCTTGCCCAGGCCCAAAGGCAGGCCAAGGTGAATATGCATGGGTAGACGCGCCAGTACATCATCGACTGCGCGTTCGATCGAACATGACTGCACCATCTGACTCTCCTTATCCATCCTTGAATATAGACGGGATAGAGAGTGAGTGCTCCTGCTGGCAAAGGCCAGTGTGGAGGTGCGGACCGGCTCAAATCCCGGGCACAAAAAAGCCGCCCATCAGCGGCTTTTTTAGAGAGTGTCGGCTTACTTCAAACCGGACATCTTCTCGATGGCACCTTTGAGGTCTTCATCGGAGCACGTCATGCAAGTGCCTTTAGGCGGCATGGCGTTGATACCGGTGATGGCCTTGGCCAGGATGCCATCAAGGCCGCCCTGGTGATCGGCGCGTTCTTTCCAGGCTGCGGTGTCACCGATTTTCGGTGCGCCCAGCAGGCCGGTGCTGTGGCAGGCGCTGCAGTGCTTGGCAATGATGTCATCTGCCGACATACCACCACCACCGCCCACAGAGGCTGTTACTTCCATCCCTTTGCATTCCTGGCCTTGAACACAGACTTTGCCGACTGGCTCAAGACGTTTTGCGATGTCATCGTTCGTTGCTGCCTGAGCGTTGACTGCCCATAGGGCCACTACTGCTGCTGGTACGGCCAGCATTTTCATAATTAGGTTCACGCGTACACCCTCAATGGTGGCTAGTCACGCCCACAACCACGGTTTCGCGGGCGGGCGAAAGTATAACGGTTAGCCCGCCACTCTGAAACAACCCTAAAGACAAAGGGGGAATAGAGGTGGCGAAATGCATCATCGGGTGCCTCTGCATGCAGGCAGGGCGCCTCTGTTCTTAGAAGTTCGCCGGGGTGGCTGCGCTGATTAGTCGCGCCGCAACGTCGAACGGATTACGGAAACGGTGTGGCTTTGAGCTTTCAAAATAGTAGCTGTCACCGGCTTCAAGCAGGAAAGTCTCAAGACCTACGGTCAACTCTAGGCGACCTTCGAGCAAAATCCCGGTTTCTTCACCTTCATGGGTCAACATTTCGTCCCCGGTATCGGCGCCCGGTGGGTAGATCTCGTTGAGAAACGCGATGGCCCGGCTCGGATGTGCCTTGCCGACCAGCTTCATGGTCACGGCACCATCGGAAATATCGATCAGTTCATTGGCTTTGTAGACAATCTGCGTCGGGTTTTCTTGAAGGATTTCTTCGGAAAAAAACTCGACCATAGATATGGGGATGCCACTCAGCACTTTTCTCAGGGAGCTTATTGAAGGGCTCACGCTGTTCTTTTCGATCATCGAAATAGTGCTGTTGGTGACGCCCGCGCGCTTGGCGAGTTCACGCTGTGACAGGCCTTTGAGTTTGCGGATGGATTGCAGTCGTTCACCGACGTCCAATGCGGGAGCCTCCTGGGGTCAGATTCAGGTCGAGAAGTCGCCATCATGGCGATAGCGTTCAGTATTTACAACACTTCGACTTCAAACCTGGGTGCCCATTTGGCCCCGCATATTGGATACAACCCATCAGCTCCCGGAATAGAGGCGTGGCGCTCGTTTCAGGTTGCAGAAAATCTGGTAAGGAATGGTGTCTGCCTTGCCGGCCACTTCACTGGCGAGGATGTTTTTGCCCCACAGTTCGACCGTCGAGCCGAGCCCGGCCTGGGGTACATCGGTGAGGTCGATGCACAGCATGTCCATCGAAACCCGGCCCAGCAATTGGCTGCGCACACCGGCCACCAGTACCGGGGTGCCGGTCGGTGCCTGACGCGGGTAGCCGTCGGCATAACCCATGGCCACAACACCAATACGCATCGGTTTTGGGGTGACGAACTTCGCGCCATAACCGACCGGTTCGCCGGCAGGCAATTCGCGTACGCAGATCACTTTGGACTCCAGGGTCATCACCGGCTGCAGGCGTGATGCAGTGGCCTGGGGTTCTTCGAATGGCGAGGTGCCGTACAGCATCAGGCCCGGGCGTACCCAGTCACTTGGCACGCGTGGCCAGCCGAGTACAGCCGGCGAGTTACGCAAGCTGATTTCTGCCGTCAAGTCGGCGCGAGCGCCCAGGAACACAGCGACCTGCTCTACGCTTCGGGTGCAATCGAGCTCATCGGCGCGGGCAAAGTGGCTCATCAGCACAATTTTCGCCACGTTGGCGCTAGCCTGCAGACGCTGGTAAGCGGCCTTGTAGTCGCCTGGGTGCAAACCGACGCGGTGCATGCCGCTGTCCAGCTTCAGCCACACGTGGATAGGTGTGGCGAGTTGGGCCTGCTCGATCGCATCGAGTTGCCACAGCGAATGCACCACGCACCAAAAGTCATGTTCGACGATCAGTGGCAGTTCATCGGCTTCAAAAAAACCTTCGAGCAGCAGGATGGGCGCGCGAATACCGGCGGCGCGCAGTTCCAGTGCTTCTTCAATACAGGCGACGGCAAAACCGTCGGCTTCAGCCTCAAGGGCTTGGGCGCAGCGCACGGCACCGTGGCCGTAGGCATCGGCCTTGATCACAGCGAGGGCTTTGGCCCCCGTGACCTCACGGGCCAGTTGGTAGTTGTGACGCAGGGCTTGGAGGTCGATCAGGGCACGGGCTGGGCGCATGGGGGCGGGCTTCTAACGGCTGCTGAATAAAAAACCGGCGCTGGCCTGCGACGTTAACCGCGTGCCGCGCCGGAAGAGGGACTTGGTACTGAAGCAAAAAGGTTATGGCAGTGCCGCGACGACAGACAGTTCGACCAGGATTTCCGGTTCGCACAATTTGGCTTCAACGGTAGCGCGGGCCGGTGCGACGCCTTTAGGCAGCCACTGGTCCCACACGCTGTTCATACCGACAAAATCGGCATCGATGTCTTTGAGGTAGATGGTCACCGACAGAATGCGGCTTTTGTCAGTGCCCGCCAGGTCCAGCAAGTGCTCGATGTTAGCCAGTGTTTCGCGGGTTTGCTGTTCAACCCCGGCGTTCATGTCGTCACCAACTTGCCCGGACAGGTAAACAGTACCGTTATGGGCAACGATCTGGCTCATGCGGTCATTGGTGAGCTGGCGCTGGATTGCCATGTTTTGCAGTCTCCTGGTGGTTGCCGTAGCGGGAAATATCAAGGCCTTCGGCGCTGATTTGCGGGGTCTTTTTAGCCATCACGTCCGCAAGGAAACGACCGGAGCCGCAGGCCATGGTCCAACCGAGTGTGCCATGACCGGTGTTCAGGAACAGGTTTTTGAACGGGGTTGCGCCCACGATCGGTGTACCGTCCGGTGTGGTCGGGCGCAGGCCGGTCCAGAAACTGGCCTGGCTCAGATCACCGCCCTGAGGATAAAGGTCGTTGACGATCATCTCCAGGGTTTCGCGTCGACGCGGGTTCAGCGACAGGTCAAAACCGGCGATTTCAGCCATGCCGCCAACGCGGATGCGGTTGTCGAAACGGGTGATCGCAACTTTGTAGGTTTCGTCGAGAATGGTCGAGGTCGGGGCCATGTCCGGGTTGGTAATCGGAATGGTCAACGAGTAACCCTTGAGCGGGTAAACCGGAGCCTTGATCCCCAATGGCTTGAGCATTTGCGGTGAGTAGCTGCCCAGTGCCAGTACATAGCGATCGGCGGTTTCGAGTTTGCCGTCGATCATCACGCCATTGATGCGGTCGCCCGCGTAGTCCAGATGCTGGATGTCCTGGCCGAAGCGGAACTCGACACCCAGATTCTTGGCCATTTCAGCCAGGCGGGTGGTGAACATCTGGCAGTCGCCGGTCTGGTCATTCGGCAGGCGCAGGGCGCCGGCCAGAATATCGGTGACGTTGGCCAGTGCCGGCTCAACCCGGGCAATGCCGGCGCGGTCGAGCAGCTCGAAAGGCACGCCGGATTCTTTAAGTACGGCGATGTCTTTGGCTGCGCCATCCAGTTGTGCCTGGGTGCGGAACAGTTGAGTTGTACCGAGGTTGCGAGCCTCGTAGGCAATACCGGTTTCGGCACGCAGTTCATCGAGGCAGTCACGGCTGTACTCGGACAGGCGAACCATGCGCTCCTTGTTCACGGCATAACGGCTGGCAGTGCAGTTGCGCAGCATCTGCGCCATCCACAGGTACTGGTCGATATTGGCAGTCGCCTTGATGGCCAGAGGCGCGTGGCGCTCCAGCAGCCATTTGATCGCTTTGAGCGGCACGCCCGGCGCGGCCCATGGCGAAGCATAGCCAGGGGACACCTGGCCGGCGTTGGCAAAACTGGTTTCCATTGCTACGGCTGGCTGACGGTCTACGACGACCACATCGAAACCGGCTCGGGCCAGATAATAGGCGCTGGCAGTACCAATAACGCCGCCACCCAATACCATAACTCGCATATTCATATCCCTCATCGCGGCCAGCCGCAGACGTTTATTGTTCAAAGCGAAGATGAGCGCAGTATATGAAGCATTGGCTAGTGGAATTCACTGTATAAGAAGCTATATTTGGCGACAATTCTCGGCCAAAACCCTTTTCACGGAGGAGATTCTCCTATGCGTACAAATCATCAAACAAAGCGTGAACTGGACAAGATTGATCGAAACATTTTGCGCATCCTTCAGGTCGATGGACGCATCTCGTTTACCGAGCTGGGAGAGAAGGTCGGGCTGTCCACTACGCCCTGTACCGAGCGGGTGCGCCGTCTGGAGCGCGAAGGGATCATCATGGGTTACAACGCCCGGCTCAACCCGCAGCAACTGCAGGGCAGCCTGCTGGTGTTCGTGGAGATCAGCCTTGATTACAAGTCGGGCGATACCTTCGACGAGTTTCGCCGGGCGGTGCTGAAGTTGCCTCACGTGCTGGAGTGCCATTTGGTATCAGGCGATTTTGACTATCTGGTGAAAGCGCGGATCAGCGAGATGGCCTCGTACCGCAAGCTGCTGGGCGACATCCTGCTCAAGTTGCCCCATGTGCGGGAGTCCAAGAGCTACATCGTGATGGAAGAAGTGAAAGAGAGCCTGAACTTGCCGATTGCCGATTGACAGCTTCCCCTCACCCCAGCCCTCTCCCGAGTGAGAGTGAGCCGATTTGAGGCGTTGCGCAGATCTGCTTTTGCCTTTAGTCCCCTCTCCATCAGGGAGAGGGTTAGGGTGAGGGTCTCTTGCTCTTTTAAACCAGCACCTGCCGCGTACTGGCGATGTATTCGTGGACCAGCTTCTCGGCGCTGGGGTGAATCATCTCCACCGGCCGTCGGCCGTTGGGGCAAGGCAGGGTCGGCGTGGTACCGAACAGACGGCAGATCAATGGCCGCTCTTCATACACCGTGCAGCCATTGGGCCCCAGATGCACACAGTTAAGCTCGTCCATCGCGGCTTCCTGCTCGGCGGCTGTCTTGCGCGGCAAACGGGCCATTTCTTCGGATGAGGTGGTCACGGGCCCGCAGCAGTCATGGCAACCCGGCACGCATTCGAACGAGGGGATTTGCTGACGAAGAAAGCGGATCTTGTGACTGTTGCAGCTCATCCAGGATTTACCGATTTTGAAAAGGCCGCAGAGTCTGCCTGAAAACCCCTACCCTAGACAGCGCCGTCCGGCTGTTCTTGCCCCGTGGGAATGGCGCGGCTTATGCTCCGTCAAATTTTCCAAACATCAATAATCAGGATTACGCACATGAGCGCCCCGGATCCGCGCAGCCAGCACACTGCTTCTTATTACGCCGCCAGCAGCTTGCCGCAGCCCGATCATCCGGTACTGCAAGGCGAACTAATGGCCGATGTGTGCGTGGTGGGCGGTGGCTTCTCCGGCTTGAATACCGCGCTGGAACTGGCCGAGCGTGGCATGAGCGTGGTGTTGCTCGAAGCCCGCAAGATCGGTTGGGGTGCCAGCGGGCGCAATGGCGGTCAGTTGATTCGTGGCGTTGGCCATGGCCTTGAGCAATTTGAAGGCATCATCGGCAAGGACAGCGTTCGGCAAATGAAACTCATGGGGCTGGAGGCGGTGGAGATCGTCCGCCAGCGCGTCGAGCGGTTCAACATTGCCTGCGACCTGACCTGGGGCTATTGCGACCTGGCCAACAAACCCCGTGATCTGGAAGGTTTTGCCCTGGAGGCCCAAGAGCTGAGCAGTTTGGGCTATCGCCATGAAACCCGACTGCTGCAAGCCAACGAGGTCCGCAGCGTGGTGGGCTCCGATCGTTATGTCGGGGGGCTTATCGACATGGGGTCGGGGCATTTGCACCCTCTCAACCTTGCCCTGGGCGAAGCGGCGGCAGCTGCGCAACTGGGTGTGAAGCTGTTCGAAAATTCCGCGGTGACCCGGATCGATTACGGCCCCGAAGTACGGGTACACACGGCGCAGGGCTCAGTGCGGGCCAAAAGCCTGGTGCTGGGTTGCAACGCTTATCTCAAGGATCTCAACCCGCAACTCAGTGGCAAAGTGCTGCCTGCGGGCAGTTACATCATCGCCACCGAGCCGTTGAGTGAGGCTCAGGCCCGGGCTTTGCTGCCGCAAAACATGGCGGTGTGCGATCAACGTGTGGCGCTGGATTACTACCGGCTTTCGGCGGATCGTCGCTTGCTGTTTGGGGGTGCCTGCCATTATTCGGGGCGCGATCCGCAGGATATTGCGGCGTATATGCGCCCCAAAATGCTGGAAGTGTTCCCGCACCTCAAAGACGTGAAAATTGATTACCAGTGGGGCGGGATGATCGGTATCGGTGCCAACCGTTTGCCACAGATCGGCCGCCTGCAAGCGCAGCCCAACGTGTATTACGCTCAGGCATATTCAGGGCACGGGGTTAACGTGACTCACCTGGCGGGCAAGTTGCTGGCCGAGGCTATCAGTGGCCAGCACAGTAACGGCTTTGACCTGTTTGCCAAGGTCCCGCACATCACCTTCCCTGGCGGCAAATACCTGCGTTCGCCGCTGCTGGCGCTGGGGATGCTGTGGCATCGGTTGAAAGAGCTGCGCTGAATAAAACCCTGTAGCCGCTGCCGCAGGCTGCGATCGAGCCCGAAGGGGTCGTGTTTTTTCAAGGGCGAAGGGCCTTCGCCCCTTATCGCAGCCTGCGGCAGCGGCTACAGGTTTGTGGTTACGAACGCCAAAACGGTTTGCAGCCTTCACGCTGGGCCATTTCGCGACTCAAACCCACGTCCCGCAGTTGCTGTGCGTCCAGGTTGAGCAACACGCGCCGGCTGCGCGCGCGGTGCCAGAACAGGCCCCAGCGCCCAAGGCCGGCAGGGGCACTGACGATTTGACGGGCTTCATGCTCGGCCAGCAATTCCCGGCTGCGCAGTGTCAGGCGCACATCACTCAAACCATTCATCAGACAGCTCCTTTTGACTCGATTCCCATGAGTCTGCATGATGGCCTTGCGCTGAAAACCATGACAGATCCAGCAAAACCCTTTTACATGCATACAGATTCGGCTTTTCAGGCGCTGAATCCTTTGTTTCCCTTCGATCTGTACTGGTCCACCCTTCGGGAGCTCTGCCATGACCCTTTACGTCAACCTCGCCGACTTGCTGGGCACGCGCATCGAGCAGGGTTTTTATCGCCCTGGCGACCGCTTGCCTTCGGTGCGGGCGTTAAGCGCCGAGCATGGCGTGAGCCTGAGCACGGTGCAGCAGGCGTATCGGTTGCTGGAGGACAATGGGCTGGCTTCGCCACGGCCCAAGTCCGGGTACTTTGTGCCCATTGACCGTGAGTTGCCGGCGTTGCCCGGCATGGGTAAGCCGGCCCAACGACCGGTGGAAATTTCGCAGTGGGAGCAAGTGCTGGAGCTGGTGCGTTCCGTGCCGCAAAAGGACGTGATCCAGTTGGGCCGCGGCATGCCCGACGTCACCACGCCGACCATCAAGCCTCTGTTGCGCAGCCTGGCGCAGATCAGCCGGCGCCTGGATTTACCTGGCCTGTATTACGACAACGTCTATGGGGTGCTGGCTTTGCGCGAACAGTTGGCACGCCTGCTGCTCGACTCTGGCTGTCAGCTTAGTGCCGAGGACCTGGTGATCACCACCGGTTGCCATGAAGCGCTGTCGTGCAGCATTCGGGCAGTATGTGAGCCCGGCGACATCGTGGCGGTCGACTCGCCGAGCTTTCATGGCGCCATGCAAACCCTCAAGGGGCTGGGGATGAAAGCGCTGGAGATCCCCACCGACCCGCTGACGGGCATCAGTCTCGACGCGCTGGAGCTGGCGCTGGAACAGTGGCCGATCAAGGCGATACAGATCACGCCCAGCTGCAACAACCCGCTGGGCTACATCATGCCCGAGGCCCGTAAGCGGGCGCTGGTGACCCTGGCCCAGCGATTTGATGTGGCCATTATCGAAGACGATGTGTACGGCGAACTGGCCTACACCTACCCTCGCCCACGCACGATCAAGTCCTTCGATGATGATGGCCGGGTCTTGCTGTGCAGCTCGTTCTCCAAAACCCTGGCCCCCGGTTTGCGCGTGGGCTGGGTCGCGCCGGGACGCTATCTGGAGCGGGTGCTGCACATGAAATACATCAGCACCGGCTCCACGGCGCCGCAGCCGCAACTGGCGATTGCCGACTTTTTGAAGAACGGCCATTTCGAGCCGCATCTGCGCAAAATGCGCAGTCAATATCAGCGCAATCGCGACCTGATGCTGGGCTGGATCAGTCGCTATTTTCCGCCCGGCACCCGTGCCAGCCGGCCCCAGGGCAGCTTCATGCTATGGCTGGAACTGCCACAAGGCTTTGACAGCCTGCGCCTGAATCGGGAGTTGCTGGAGCAAGGGGTACAGATTGCGGTGGGCAGTATTTTCTCGGCCTCGGGCAAGTACCGTAATTGCCTGCGCATGAACTACGCTGCAAAGCCTACGCCGCAGATAGAAGATGCGGTGCGCAAAGTGGGGATGGCGGCCAGTAAACTGTTGGCAGAAACTGCGTAATCACCCCCGTGACGTCTGGCCCGAGGCTCTACGCGTTGAAATCACTCTGTGCATTGTTTTTGGCTGTATTGCTGGGAGGTTGTGTGACCTTGGACGTACCCCGTGAGCCAACGCAGGCGTTGCCAGCCGCAGATTCGGCCTTTGGCCGTTCGATCCAGGCTCAGGCCGCGCCCTATCAGGGCCGCTCGGGGTTCCGCCTGTTGCCCAACAGCGGTGAAGCCTTCAGGGCCCGGGCGGAGCTGATTCGCAATGCCCAAAGCAGCATCGACTTGCAGTACTACATCGTCCATGACGGGCTCAGTACCCGCATGTTGATTGACGAACTGCTCAAGGCGGCAGATCGCGGGGTACGGGTGCGTATCCTGCTCGATGACACCGCCAGTGACGGGCTGGACGATATTCTGGCGACCCTTGCGGCCCATCCCAATATCCAGATCCGGCTGTTCAACCCGCTGCAACTGGGGCGCAGCACGGGCGTGACCCGGGCCGTGGGGCGGCTGTTCAACCTCTCGCGCCAACACCGGCGCATGCACAACAAGCTCTGGCTGGCCGATAACAGCGTGGCGATTGTGGGCGGGCGCAATTTGGGTGATGAGTATTTCGATGCCAAGCCCGAGCTGAACTTCACGGATATCGACCTGCTCAGCGTTGGCCCGGTGGCCGAGCAATTGGGCCACAGCTTCGATCAATACTGGAACAGCGCCCTTAGCCAGCCCATTGGCGACTTTGTGTCGTCGCACGTGTCCGCACATGAGCTGAGCAAGGCGCGCAAAAAACTGGATGCTTCGCTCAAGCGGGCGCAGCAGCGCAACACTGAGCTGTACCAGCAGTTGGCCTCCTATGAGACCAACCCGCAGCTGGAGGTGTGGCGCAAAGAGCTGATCTGGGCCTGGAATCAGGCGCTGTGGGATGCGCCGAGCAAGGTGCTGGCCCGGGACGAGCCCGACGCTCATTTGCTGCTGACCACGCAACTGGCGCCGGAACTGGCCGGGGTGACCAAGGAGCTGATCCTGGTTTCGGCCTACTTTGTGCCGGGTGAAACCGGCCTGGTGTACCTCACGGGCCGTGCCGATGCGGGGGTCGATGTACGTTTATTGACCAACTCCCTGGAAGCGACAGACGTGCCTGCGGTGCACGGCGGCTATGCGCCCTATCGCAAAGCGTTGCTGGAGCATGGGGTCAAACTCTTCGAGCTGCGCCGCCAGCCGGGCAGCAGCGCTGGCAGCGGCCCTCATTTGTTCAAGCACGGGATGAGTTCGGACTCGAGCCTGCACAGCAAGGCGATGATTTTTGATCAGCAGAAATCGTTTATCGGTTCGTTCAATTTCGACCCGCGTTCGGGCCTGTGGAATACCGAGGTCGGTGTGTTGGTGGACAGCCCCGAACTGGCCGCCGAAGCCCGCAGGCTGGCGCTGCAAGGCATGGCCCCGGACTTGAGTTATGAGCCGACCCTGGAGCAGGGCAAGATAGTGTGGGTCACGCAAGACAATGGCCAGTTGCACACCTTGCACCATGAGCCGGGCAACTGGTGGCGCCGGCTCAATGCGTGGTTCAGCAAAAGTGTGGGGCTGGAGAGGATGTTGTAGCTTACGACGCAGTTGCCTGCTCTGCCCCGAACGCCCCTTGGCGCAGCACCAGAACCACCAGCACCAAAGCCCCGGCGGCCATGAACAGAGGCAGGGAATGCCCGCTGATCCACTGGCTGCCCGCCCCTGCGGCCAATGGCCCGATCAGGCAACCAATGCCCCACAGTTGCGCGACGTGGGCGTTGGCGCGCACCAGGGCGTCGTCGCGGTAGCGCTCGCCGATCAGGATCAGCGACAGGGTGAACAGGCCGCCGGCGCTGGCGCCGAAGATGACCCACAGCGGCCAGATCAGCAGCGTATTGAGCAGGAACGGTATCGCCAGGCTCGACAGCATCAACAGCACCGCGCAGCCGGTAAACAGCGAGCGGCGGGACAGGCGGTCGGCCAGCGCGCCAATTGGCAGTTGCAGCAGGGCGTCGCCCACCACCACGGTGCTGACCATGGCCAGTGCGATATCAGCGGTAAAGCCCTGGCGCAGGCAGTAGATGGGCAGAAGCGTCAGAATCATCGCCTCAAAGGCCGCAAATAGAGCTACGGCCCACGCAATCGCCGGTAAGCCCCGGCAGAATCCCAGTAAATCCTTGAAGGTCACGCTGCATGATTCGGTGGTAGGCGCGCCGTCGCGGCCCATCAGCAGCAAGGGTGCCAGGGTCAGCAATGCAACGCCGATCCAGAACCCGTAGTCGTCTTCTGAGCCGACCAGGCCCAGCAGCAACGGCCCGGACAGTTGGCTCAAGGCATAGGCCGAGCCATACAGCGCCACCAGGCGGCCACGCCATTGCTCGACTACCAGCTGGTTGATCCAGCTTTCGCCGAGAATGAAGATGATCGTGAGCACCACCCCGATCAGCAGTCGCAGCACCAGCCACACCGGGTAGCTGGGCAATATGGCCAGCAACCCGATGGACAGCGCGCCACACCACAGGCACAAGCGCATCAGGCCGGGCGTGCCGAAGCGGGCGGCCAGTTTGCTGGCCACGCTGGCGCCTACGAGTACGCCAATGGCCGGCATGGCTGCCATCACGCCAATCGCAAACCCGCCATAGCCCCAGCTTTCGAGTCGAAACGATACCAGCGGCATGCTCACGCCCAATGCCAGGCCGACACTGAGGACCGAGGCCAGCACGGCGAAATAAGTCGCCCAACGCATGTCTGCGCTCCAATTGTGTTGTGTAAAACCATTGTGGGAGCGAGCCTGGTCGCGAAGAAAACACTGCGGTCTGTCCGTCAGACCCGGTGCTGCCATCGCGAGCAGGCTCGCTCCCACAAGGTGTAGCGTTTAGATGTTTACAGCTTGATCCAGGTGGACTTCAGCTCGGTGTATTTGTCGAACGCGTGCAGCGACTTGTCACGGCCGTTGCCCGACTGTTTGAAACCGCCAAACGGAGCAGTCATGTCGCCGCCATCGTACTGGTTGACCCAAACGCTGCCGGCACGCAGTGCCTTGGCGGTCAGGTGAGCCTTGGAGATATCCGCTGTCCAGACCGCAGCGGCCAGGCCGTATGGCGTGTCGTTGGCAATCTGGATGGCTTCTTCGGCAGTGTCGAAGGTGATAACCGACAACACCGGGCCGAAAATTTCTTCCTGGGCGATTTTCATCGCGTTGCTAACGCCGTCGAAAATGGTCGGTTCAACGTAGGTTCCACCGGTTTCTTGCAGGATCTGATTACCGCCCGCTACCAGTTTTGCGCCTTCACTGTGGCCGGACTTGATGTACGACAGCACGGTATTCATTTGCTGGGTATCCACCAGGGCACCCACGGTGGTGGCCGGGTCCAGCGGGTTGCCGGGCTTCCAGCCTTTGAGGGCTTCGATCACCAGCGGCAGGAACGTGTCCTTGATCGAGCGCTCGACCAGCAGGCGCGAACCGGCGGTGCAGACTTCGCCCTGGTTGAAGGCGATGGCGCTGGCCGCGGATTCGGCCGCAGCCTGCAGGTCCGGTGCGTCGGCGAAGACGATGTTAGGGCTCTTGCCGCCTGCTTCAAGCCAGACGCGCTTCATGTTGGACTCGCCGGAATAGATCATCAGTTGCTTGGCGATCTTGGTCGAACCGGTGAACACCAGAGTGTCGACGTCCATGTGCAGGGCCAAGGCCTTGCCGACGGTGTGACCATAGCCCGGCAGCACGTTGAGCACGCCCGCAGGGATACCGGCTTCAACGGCCAGAGCTGCGATACGGATGGCGGTCAGCGGGGATTTTTCGGACGGCTTCAGGATTACCGAGTTACCGGTCGACAGTGCCGGTCCCAGTTTCCAGCAGGCCATCATCAGCGGGAAGTTCCACGGCACGATGGCAGCAACAACGCCCACCGGCTCGCGAGTCACCAGGCCCAGCTGGTTGTGCGGGGTGGCAGCGACTTCATCGTAGATCTTGTCGATGGCTTCACCGCTCCAGCTCAACGCACCGGCGGCGCCAGGCACGTCGATGCCCAGGGAGTCACTGATGGGCTTGCCCATGTCCAGGGTTTCAAGCAGGGCCAGCTCTTCAGCATGTTCCTTGAGCAGGCCGGCGAAACGGATCATGGTGGCTTTGCGCTTGGCCGGAGCCAGTCGCGACCACACGCCGGACTCAAAGGTTTTGCGTGCGTTTTCTACGGCGCGCTGTGCGTCGGCGGCATCGCAGCTGGCTACTTTACCCAGCAAGCGGCCATCGACCGGGCTGAGGCACTCGAACGTTTCATTGGAGACTGCGGCGGTGTATTCACCGTTGATGTAGGCGCGGCCTTCGATCTTCAGCTGTTGGGCCCGTTGTTCCCAGTCAGCACGCGTCAGGGTGGTCATTCGAGTGTCCTCCTCTTATTGAAATGGAAGCGTCACCCTAAACCAGTGGCCCTGGAACTTTCAATATATTTGACACAAGTGGCGCAAACGGCATGGCTTGTTCGTTTTAATAAACATAGACTTTGGTCTTTCTGGCCACACATACCGCAATTTCGGGGGGACAAGAACCATGAGCATCGCAACCATCGTCGATTTCAGCACTGCCAACACCCAGGCTGACCGCTTCAGCCCGGCACCGGAAAAAGTGCTCAAGGGCGCCCCCGAACAAGTTATCCACAATCACTACAACAGCCCGTGCGGGCAGATGAGTGCCGGGGTGTGGGAAGGTGCTGTGGGCCAGTGGACGGTCAATTACACCGAGCACGAATATTGCGAAATCGTGCAAGGCGTTTCCGTTCTTCGTGATCATGAAGGTAGCGCCAAGACTCTCCGGGCGGGCGATCGTTTTGTCATCCCGGCAGGGTTTCGCGGGACATGGGAAGTGCTGGAGCCGTGTCGGAAAATTTACGTAGTCTTTGAACAGAAGTCTTGAAACTACTGATTTAGAGCACCTGAAAGCCCCGCCATCTATTGATGGCGGGGCTTTTTTGTTTCCGCTCCCTGGACCTTCGGGGCATAAATTCAGAAACACTTCGGCATAACCGTCAGCGCCAATCTGGGCCAGTATCTGGAGGTGCCAACAACGGCACGGGGCATCCATGGAATGGACAGGCCCTTGGCGTTATCGCTCATATTTGACGTTATTAAAAAGGAAGTTTTATGTCTGACTCTACTGTTTCAAGAAGTCTTGTTCTGGCGGCCAGTGTTGTTCTGGGTGCTTGCTCGATGCCAGCGATGGCTGACGAACCCGGGCAGTGCAAAGCCGTCACCATCAACTTTCTGGTTGCGCCTGAAGCAACGCCTGCCCTGCTGGAAATGCTGCGCAAGGAATCGGGTGCAACAGAGGTTCGCGTTGAGGTGCCCGGCAAGGGTTATTCGAAGGACTATCGGTATGATCGTCTTCGCGTGATCGTCGATGAGAACAACATCATGCAGAGCTACATGTGCGGCTGAGGATGGCGGCACAGGCTGAATAACAGGCAACAAAAAAGGCCCGTATCGTGAGATATGGGCCTTTTTTGTAAGAAGTAAAACCAATTACTTGATTTTGGCTTCTTTGTAGATCACGTGCTTGCGAACCCGCGGATCGAATTTTTTGATTTCGATTTTGTCCGGAGTGGTGCGCTTGTTCTTATCAGTGGTGTAGAAATGGCCTGTACCAGCGCTCGACACCAAACGGATCAATTCACGCATGATTAGCTCCCTTAGATCTTGCCAGCACGGCGGATTTCGGCCAGCACGACAGTAATGCCACGCTTGTCGATGATACGCATGCCTTTAGCAGATACGCGCAGACGCACAAAACGTTTCTCTTCTTCAACCCAGAAGCGGTGATGCTGCAGGTTCGGCAGGAAACGACGACGGGTTTTGTTATTTGCGTGGGAAATGTTATTCCCAGTCACCGGACCCTTACCGGTAACTTGACAGACTCTCGACATGCCTCAGCCCTCTAAAACCACATGCCCAACCCGGCATGGGTTGGCCGCTTAATCTCTCAGTCATGGCGCCAGGCGCCGCGTTTCTTTAAGGGTCTTACCGGCTACACCTACAAAGCAGGAACCGGGCCCCTAGAAAAGAGCGCTGCTTTATACCAGAAAGACTAAAGAGCAACAACAAGCAGTGTGATTTGGTGTGATTAATGAAGCTGCCATTTTAACGCCAATCCACGCGGCGTCTATGCCTGACTGGGTTTTACCGCTCGTCGCAGGGTGAAAGGTTTCAGGTGGCAATTGCACCTGTGTGCGCTGCTGCGGGTTGCGACAGGGAGTGTGGAAGTGCCGGAAAACAGGCTGTTTTGCAACTGTTCGCACCCTTCGGCAGCGGCTACAGGCCCGTAATACGATTAAAAAGTAGTCATTTGGCGAGCAGAACACTAGGGTAAGAGTTTTCCAGACTGCACTTGCAGATGGTACTCATCGACTTGCACAGGAAACAACTCATGCGCCTTGCTGCCATCCCCTTTTTGCTTGCCTTTGGCTTGAGCCCGTTGGCCCAGGCGGCCACCTTGAGCGTTTGCACCGAGGCCAGCCCTGAAGGGTTCGATGTGGTGCAGTACAACTCTCTCAGTACCACCAATGCCTCGGCAGACGTGCTGATGAACCGTCTGGTGGACTTTGACGCCCAGGCGGCCCGGTTGGTGCCGGGGCTGGCGCAAAGCTGGTCAGTGTCCCCTGATGGGCTTGTGTACGACTTCAAACTGCGTCCCGGGGTCAAGTTCCATAGCACGCCTTACTTCACGCCAACCCGTGAGTTGAATGCCGAAGACGTACGTTTCAGCTTCGAGCGCATGCTGGACCCCGCCAACCCGTGGCACAAGGTGGCGCAAAGCGGTTTCCCCCACGCGCAATCCTTGCAGTTGCCTGAGTTGATCAAAAAGATCGAAACCCCGGACCCGCTAACCGTCCGCTTCACCCTGAGCCACCCGGATTCGACCTTTTTGCCGGCGCTGAGCATGGGTTTTGCGTCGATCTATTCGGCCGAATACGCCGACAAGCTGATGAAAGCCGGCACTCCGGAGCTGATGAACAGTCAGCCGATCGGTACAGGGCCTTTCGTGTTCAACCGTTTCCAGAAAGATGCCGTGGTGCGCTACAAGGCCAACCCGGACTACTTCGCAGGCAAACCCGCGGTTGATGGGCTGATTTTTGCCATCACCCCGGACGCCAACGTGCGCCTGCAAAAACTGCGGCGCAATGAGTGCCAGATTGCACTTTCGCCCAAGCCGCTGGATGTGGAAGCCGCCAGCAAAGACCCTGCGTTGGCGGTGACTCGAACCCCGGCCTTCATGACTGCGTTTGTGGCCATTAACAGCCAGCATCCACCGCTGGACAAGCCAGAGGTGCGCCAGGCCATCAACCTGGCCTTCGACAAGAACACCTACCTCAAGGCCGTATTCGAAAACAGCGCGCAGGCGGCCAACGGCATTTACCCTGCCACCACCTGGAGTTACGCCAAGGACTTGCCGGGGTATGCCCACGACCCGAAAAAGGCCCGCGAGCTTCTGGCCAGGGCCGGTCTTAAAGACGGTTTCAAAACCACCATCTGGACGCGCCCTACAGGCAGCGTGCTAAACCCCAACCCGAGTCTGGGCGCGCAGTTGCTGCAGGCCGATCTGGCCCAGATCGGGATCAAGGCAGACATCCGGGTTATCGAGTGGGGCGAGCTGATCCGTCGCGCCAAGGCGGGCGAGCACGACCTGCTGTTTATGGGCTGGGCGGGTGACAACGGCGATCCGGATAACTTCCTGACGCCGCAATTTTCGTGTGCGGCAGTGAAGTCCGGTACCAATTTTGCGCGCTATTGCGACAAGACCCTGGATGGTTTGATCAGCCAGGGTAAAACCCTCAGCGATCAGGACAAGCGCAGTGCGTTGTATCAAAAGGCTCAAGAACTGATCCAGCAGCAGGCGTTGTGGCTGCCGCTGGCGCATCCAACGGCCTACGCACTAACCCGAAGTAATGTGCAGGGTTATCAGGTGAGTCCTTTTGGACGTCAGGACTTTTCGACGGTCAGCCTCAAGCCCTGAGCCTTACATCCAGCCGTATTCGACCATCGACAGCGGTTCGCCATCACCAATGATGAAGTGATCCAGCACTCGTACTTCGATCAGATCCAGCGCCTCGGTGAGGCGCTTGGTCAGCGTGCGGTCGGCCTGGCTGGGGTCGGTGATGCCCGAGGGGTGGTTGTGGCAAAAGATCACAGCTGCCGCGTTATGGGCAAGGGCGCGCTTGACCACTTGGCGCGGGTAAACGCTGGCGCTGTCGATGGAGCCTCTGAACAGCACTTCAAAGGCCAGCATGCGGTGTTTGGAGTCCAGAAACAGACAGCCGAAAACTTCGTGGGGTTCATGGCGCAGAAGCGACTTCAGGTAGTCGCGAACCGCTTGCGGGCTCTCTAGCGCGGAGTCGCGGCGCAGGCGTTCGGCCAAGTGACGGCGGCTCATTTCCAGCACCGCCTGCAACTGGCTGAACTTGGCGGGGCCCAGCCCGAGCTGGCGACAGAACGCGCGCAGATCGGCTTCCAGCAAGGCTCGCAGGCTGCCGAATTCAGTGAGTAAATGACGGGCCAGATCGACCGCGCTTTTGCCCGAAACCCCGGTGCGCAGGAAGATGGCCAGCAGTTCGGCGTCGGAAAGGCTGGATGATCCGTGCTCCAAAAGCTTCTCTCGCGGACGTTCCGCCGCGGGCCAATCTCTTATGCTCATAACACCTCCTTGTGAGTTCCCTGACAGTCGCTGTGTTATCTTAGCCCATCATTTTTGCGTGGCATTTGGCCATTTTCCGCGCAGTCATCATCGAACTAAAAGGCAGGCCTATGCAGCGGCTGTATCGAAAACGCATTGTTTTGGGCGTCGGCGGCGGCATTGCTGCTTACAAGAGTGCAGAGCTGGTTCGCCGCCTGCTCGATCAAGGCGCAGAAGTGCGCGTTGTCATGACCCGTGGCGGCAGTGAGTTCATCACCCCCCTGACCATGCAGGCCCTGTCCGGGCACCCCGTTCATCTGGACTTGCTCGACCCTGCGGCAGAAGCCGCCATGGGCCATATCGAGCTGGCCAAGTGGGCGGACCTGGTGCTGATCGCGCCCGCGACGGCCGACCTGATCGCCCGTCTTGCCCAAGGCCTGGCGAATGATCTGCTGACCACACTGGTGCTCGCCACCGATGCAACGGTGGCTATCGCGCCTGCGATGAACCAGGCCATGTGGCGTGACCCGGCGACCCAGGCCAATACCCGATTGCTTGAAAGTCGCGGTCTGCGCGTGTTTGGCCCGGCCTCCGGGAGCCAGGCCTGTGGTGACGTGGGCTTCGGTCGCATGCTCGAAGCCGATGACCTGGTGCACTGCGCCGCCGAGTGCTTCCAGCGTCAGTTGCTGACCGGCAAGCACGTGCTGATCACGGCTGGCCCGACCCAGGAAAATATCGATCCGGTGCGCTACATCACCAACCACAGCTCCGGGAAAATGGGCTTTGCCCTGGCCGAAGCGGCGGTCGAAGCCGGTGCCCGCGTGACGCTGATTACCGGTCCGGTGCACTTGCCGACCCCGGACCGGGTCAGCCGTATTGACGTGGTCAGTGCCCGTGACATGCTCGCAGCCTGTGAGGCGGCGATTCCGTGTGACGTGTTTATCGCTTCTGCGGCGGTTGCCGACTACCGCCCGGAAGTCGTTGCCCCGCAAAAACTCAAGAAAGACCCTACCAAGGGCGACGGCCTGTTGCTGCAGATGGTGCGTAATCCAGACATTCTGGCCACCATCGCTTCGCGTCCTGACCGCCCTTTTAGTGTCGGCTTCGCCGCAGAAACCGAGCACTTGCTCGATTACGCTGCGCGCAAGTTGAAGGATAAAAACCTCGACCTGATTGTCGCCAACGATGTGGCTAACCCCAGCATTGGCTTCAACAGCGAGGAAAACGCGTGCAGCGTGATTGACCGCGAACTGCACGCCACTGTGTTTGCCCAGACCAGCAAGGGCAAGATTGCCCGCCAGCTGATCACTTTTATCGCCGAACGTCTGAACCAGGTTTAACTCGTATGCACGCTTTGCAAGCCAAGATCCTCGACCCACGCATTGGTAACGAATTCCCGCTGCCGCAGTACGCCACGCCCGGCTCCGCCGGCCTTGACCTGCGCGCCATGCTTAAACAAGACACCGTTCTGGAGCCGGGTCAGACCCTGCTTATCCCGACCGGCCTGTCGGTGTACATCGGCGATCCGGGCCTTGCCGCGCTGATCCTGCCGCGCTCGGGCCTGGGTCACAAGCACGGTATCGTGCTGGGCAACCTGGTTGGTCTGATCGACTCTGACTACCAGGGTGAATTGATGGTTTCGTGCTGGAACCGTGGCCAGACCGCATTCAACATCACGATCGGCGAGCGTATCGCTCAGCTGGTGCTGGTGCCGGTGGTGCAGGCGCATTTTGAGCTGGTCGAAGAATTCGACGAAAGCCAGCGTGGCGCTGGTGGTTTCGGCCATTCCGGCAAGCTCTGAGCATGCCGTGTCAGGTCAGGCGTTCTGCCTGACCTGATCCGTTTGGCGTGGTAATTCAGGATGAAATTCACGCAGATGTATTTACCCTCTTCGTTGTCCACATCGATGTCGCCCCCTCCCGAATCCTCAGAACATGGAGTCCCCTCTGCAATGATTAGCCAAGCTTCGGTCGCCCCCCAATTCCCAGACAGCATTTTTCGCGCCTACGACATTCGTGGCGTGGTCCCCCAAACCCTGACCGCTGAAACCGCGTACTGGATTGGCCGAGCTATTGGTGCCGAGAGTCTGGCCAAGAACGAGCCACACGTGTCAGTTGGGCGGGACGGTCGCTTGTCCGGCCCTGAATTGGTCGAGCGTTTGATACAGGGTGTGGCAGACAGTGGCTGCAAGGTCAGCGATGTGGGCCTGGTGCCGACGCCAGCGCTGTATTACGCGGCTAACGTGCTGGCGGGCAAGTCGGGCGTAATGCTCACGGGCAGCCATAACCCGTCGAACTACAACGGTTTTAAAATCGTGATCGCGGGCGATACTCTTGCCAACGAACAGATTCAGGCGCTACACACGCGTTTGAAAACCAACGATCTGAGCTGGGGCGAGGGCAGCATCGAGCGTGTAGATATTCTGTCGCGCTACGCAGATGTAATTACTCAGGACATCAAGCTGGTCAAGCGTCTGAAAGTAGTGGTGGACTGTGGCAACGGTGCTGCGGGTGTAATTGCACCGCAACTGATTGAGGCCTTGGGTTGTGAGGTGATTCCGTTGTTCTGCGAGGTGGATGGCAACTTCCCCAACCATCACCCGGACCCCGGCAAACCAGAAAACCTGGTGGATTTGATCGCCAAGGTTAAAGAGACCAATGCCGATATCGGGTTGGCCTTTGATGGTGATGGCGATCGCGTGGGTGTAGTGACCAATACGGGCACCATGGTGTTTCCGGATCGCTTACTGATGCTGTTCGCCCAGGATGTGCTGGAGCGCAACCCGGCGGCCGAGATCATTTTCGATGTGAAATGCACACGCCGCCTGGCACCTTGGATCGAAGAGTGTGGCGGTCGGCCACTGATGTGGAAGACCGGCCATTCATTGATCAAAAAGAAGATGAAAGAAACCGGTGCCTTGCTCGCCGGTGAAATGAGCGGGCATATCTTTTTCAAAGAGCGCTGGTTCGGTTTCGATGACGGTATTTACAGCGCTGCGCGCCTGCTGGAGATCCTCAGCAAGCGTCAGGAGACGTGCGAAGAGCTGTTTGAGGCTTTCCCGAACGATATTTCCACGCCTGAGATCAATATCGATGTGACGGATGAGAGCAAATTCAGCATCATTGAAGCCCTGCACGACGCCCAATGGGGTGACGGCGCCGAGCTGACGTCCATTGATGGCGTGCGGGTCGACTACCCGCATGGCTGGGGCCTGGTTCGCGCGTCCAATACCACGCCGGTGCTGGTGCTGCGATTTGAGGCCGAAACCGAGGCCGAACTGCAACGTATCAAGGACGTCTTTCACGCCCAGCTCGGGCGTGTGGCCCCTGATCTCCAACTACCGTTTTGATCGACTTGTTCTACCGGAGCCCTGAATGACCCTCGAACGTGATGCCGCCTCCAACGTCGCCAAGGTTTTGTCCGAAGCGCTGCCCTACATTCGCCGTTACGTCGGCAAGACGCTGGTGATCAAGTACGGCGGCAACGCCATGGAGAACGACGAGCTTAAAACCGGTTTTGCCCGTGACATCGTGTTGATGAAGGCCGTGGGTATCAACCCGGTCGTAGTTCACGGTGGCGGGCCGCAAATCGGTGATCTGCTCAAGCGTTTGTCCATCGAGAGTCATTTCATCGACGGTATGCGCGTGACCGACTCGCAGACCATGGATGTGGTTGAGATGGTGCTCGGCGGCCATGTGAACAAGGAAATCGTCAACCTGATCAATCGCCATGGCGGCAGCGCCATCGGCCTGACAGGTAAAGACGCCACGCTGATCCGGGCCAAGAAAATGGTGGTAACCCGCCAGACGCCAGAAATGACCTCCCCGGAAATCATCGACTTCGGTCATGTGGGTGAAGTGGTCGGGATCAACACGGACCTGCTGCACATGCTGACCAAGGGTGATTTCATCCCGGTCATCGCGCCAATTGGCGTGGGTGAAAACGGCGAGTCCTACAACATCAACGCCGATCTGGTGGCGGGTAAAGTCGCCGAAGCACTGAAAGCTGAAAAGCTGATGTTGCTGACCAACATCGCGGGCTTGATGGACAAGCAGGGCAAGGTCCTGACCGGCCTGACCACTGCCCAGGTGGACGACCTGATTGCCGATGGCACCATCTACGGCGGCATGCTGCCGAAAATCCGCTGTGCGCTGGAAGCTGTGCAAGGTGGCGTGACCACGGCGCATATCGTCGACGGTCGTGTACCGAACGCGGTACTGCTGGAAATCTTCACCGACACCGGTGTGGGTACGCTGATTACCAACAGCAAATCGGTTTAAACCGAACTGAAAAAGCCCCGCCCGGTAATCGCCGGGCGGGGCTTTTTTTACTTGAAAATCTGTGGGAGCGAGCCTGCTCGCGAAGGCCGTCAAGAACCACGCGGCTCTTCAACTCTTCGCGAGCAGGCTCGCTCCCACACTTCTAGTGAGTCATGGGCGGGGGTTAAATCCCGTACTGCGCCCGGTACGCTTCAACGGCTGGCAGGTATTGCTTGAGCGTTTCGTCTTCGGCCAGGTACTGCAAGACCTGGTTCAACGACACGATGCTGATCACCGGAATCCCGAAGTCGCGTTCGACTTCCTGGATCGCCGACAGCTCGCCATTGCCGCGTTCCTGACGGTTCAGGGCAATTATCACGCCTGCGGCCTTGGCGCCTTGGGCCTGGATGATCTGCATGACTTCACGGATGGCGGTGCCGGCCGTGATCACGTCGTCGATGATCAGGATATCGCCTTCGAGCGGCGAGCCAACCAGGCTGCCACCTTCGCCGTGTGCCTTGGCTTCCTTGCGGTTGAAGCACCACGGAAGATCGCGGTCGTGGTGCTCGGCCAGTGCGACAACGGTGGTCGCGGCCAGGGGGATACCCTTGTAGGCCGGGCCAAACAGCACATCGAAGGAAATGCCGCTGTCAACGATGGCGGCAGCATAGAAGCGCCCCAGTTGAGCCAGCGCAGAACCTGTATTGAACAGGCCGGCATTGAAGAAGTAAGGACTGGTACGCCCCGACTTCAGGGTGAACTCACCGAAGCGCAGTACGCCGCGATCGATGGCAAAACGGATGAAGTCGCGCTGATACGCTTGCATGAAAAAAGCCCCAGATACCACGGATTTAGCTAATTAGTAAGACCGCGTGTATCATACACGCACGTGATTTTTGGGGCCATTTATGCGGATCATCAGTGTGAACGTCAATGGTATTCAGACGGCAGTCGAGCGCGGTTTGCTCAGTTGGCTGCAAGCTCAGAATGCCGACGTTATCTGCCTGCAGGACACCCGCGCCTCCGCCTTTGAACTGGACGATCCAGCTTACCAGCTCGATGGCTACTTTCTTTATGCCTGCGAAGCTGAAGTCCCTGCCCAAGGCGGTGTGGCTTTGTACTCGCGGTTGCAACCGAAAGCAGTCATCACTGGGCTGGGCTTTGAGACGGCCGATCGCTACGGGCGCTACCTGCAAGCCGATTTCGATAAGGTCAGCATCGCGACCTTGCTGCTCCCTTCGGGGCAGAACGGCGATGAAGACTTGAATCAAAAATTCAAGCTAATGGACGATTTTGCACGCTACCTTGATAAGCAGCGCCGCAAACGTCGTGAGTACATCTACTGCGGCTCGTTGTATGTGGCGCAGCAGAAACTCGACATTAAAAACTGGCGTGACAGCCAGCAATCGCCTGGTTTCCTGGCGCCTGAACGGGCCTGGATGGATGAGATTGTCGGCAACATGGGCTATGTCGATGCCCTGCGTGAAGTCAGTCGTGAAGGTGACCAGTACAGCTGGTGGCCGGACAACGAACAAGCCGAGATGCTTAATCTGGGCTGGCGTTTCGACTACCAGTTGTTGACACCGGGCTTGCGTCGCTTTGTACGAAGCGCTCGTTTGCCGCGTCAGCCACGCTTCTCGCAACATGCGCCATTGATCGTGGACTACGACTGGACACTGACAATCTAAGTGTCTTTTCGTTGATACAAAAAAGCCGACATCGCTGTCGGCTTTTTTGTGGGCGCTGATTTACTTGAGCGGGCGCCAGGTGAAGGGGTAGCGGTACACCACCCCGTCATTGGCCTTGACGCCTGCAATCACCACCAGCACCACTGCGCCGATCAGCACCAGGCCGAGCAGGGCGAAGCCGATCAGAACGAACATCAGCAGGTAGCAAATAGCCGAAGCAATTGCCACGGTGATCTGAAAGTTCAGCGCTTCCTTGCCCTGGTCGTCGATAAAGGGATCGCTTTCGCGCTTTATCTGCCACAGGATCAGCGGGCCGATCAGGCTGCCAAACGGAAACCACATCCCGAGGAACGCGGAGAAATGACAAAACATGGCCCATTTACGAGCGTCGCGGCTCGGTTCGGGTTTTGAAAGGTCCAGCTCACTCATGGCGTTCTCCGGGTAGTCGTTAAGGCTTGGACAATCAATCGGCCAATGCAGCTTGCTGCAGGGCGAAAATTTCGTTCATGCCTTTCTGTGCCAGCGCGAGCATGGCGTTCAGCTCTTCAGGCTGGAACGGCGCGCCTTCGGCGGTGCCCTGAACTTCGATGAAACCACCGGAACTGGTCATTACTACGTTCAGGTCGGTTTCGGCTGCCGAATCTTCAGGGTAGTCCAGGTCAAGGACCGGAACACCCTGGTACATGCCAACCGATACCGCTGCGATCATCTGCTTGATAGGGTCGCCGCCTTTGAGGCCGCCACGCTTTTTGATGATTTTCAGTGCGTCGATCAGTGCAACCATGGCACCGGTGATGGATGCGGTGCGGGTGCCGCCGTCAGCCTGGATCACGTCGCAGTCAACGTACAGGGTGATATCGCCCAGCTTGGACATGTCCAGTGCTGCACGCAGGGAGCGGCCGATCAGGCGCTGGATTTCCAGGGTGCGCCCGCCTTGCTTGCCGCGGCTGGCTTCACGCTGGTTACGATCGCCGGTAGCGCGTGGGAGCATGCCGTATTCGGCAGTCAGCCAGCCCTGGCCCTGGCCTTTAAGGAAGCGCGGCACGCCGTTCTCGACGCTGACGGTGCAGATGACTTTGGTGTCACCGAACTCGACCAGTACAGAACCCTCTGCGTGTTTGGTGTAGTTGCGGGTGATGCGGATCGGGCGGAGCTGATCGGCAACGCGACCACTTGGACGTTTCATGTGGGATACCTGTACGGGACGGAAAACTGCCGAGCATTATAAAGGAAAGGCCATGACGGCGCAGGACGCGTCGGTTTGTCGTCGTGAGAGCGTATTTACGACCGACGTCATTTGGGGCCACCCGCTGCACTGCGTTACAATTGTCGGTCTTAATTGCCGTCAGGCTTAATTCATTGAATCGCGAGGTACCGTCCATGGTGCATAGCATGACCGCCTTTGCCCGCGTCGAAAGCGCCGGCACTCAGGGCACCCTGAGTTGGGAGCTGCGCTCGGTCAACAGCCGCTACCTGGAGCCGCACCTGCGTCTGCCTGAATCTTTCCGTGACCTCGAAGGTGCGGTGCGTGAAGCGCTGCGTCAGGGCATTTCGCGGGGCAAGCTTGAATGCACCTTGCGTTTCACTGAAGAAACCACGGGCAAGCCCTTGCAGGTTGATCGTGAGCGCGCGGCGCAACTGGTGGCCGCCGCTGAAACCATCGCCAGCCTGATCAAGCAGCCGGCTGCCCTCAACCCGCTGGAAGTACTGGCCTGGCCCGGTGTTCTGGTGGCGGATGCCAGCGACCCGCAAGCCCTGAACAGTCAGGCGCTGGCACTGTTCAAACAAGGTCTGCAGGAGCTCAAGAGCGGCCGCGAGCGCGAAGGCGCGGAGCTGGCTCGCTTGATCAGCGAACGTTTGAGTGCCATTGAAAGCGATGTCGACACCCTGCGCGAACTGGTACCGCAGATGCTCGCCACCCAGCGTCAAAAGGTGCTGGATCGCTTTGCCGACATGAAGGCCGAGCTTGATCCGCAGCGTCTTGAGCAAGAAATGGTCATGCTGGCGCAAAAAAGCGATGTGGCCGAAGAGCTGGACCGCCTGAGCACCCATATTCTTGAGGTGCGTCGCGTGCTCAAGTCGGGTGGTGCCGCAGGCCGTCGTCTGGACTTCCTGATGCAAGAGCTTAACCGTGAGGCCAATACCCTGGGCTCCAAGGCATTCGATCCACGCAGCACTCAAGCGGCGGTCAACCTCAAAGTGTTGATCGAGCAGATGCGTGAACAAGTACAGAATATTGAGTAAGGCATCCCCTGACATGACCCACAGCACTGGCACCCTTTATATCGTTTCTGCACCTTCGGGCGCAGGCAAGACCAGCCTGGTCAAAGCGTTGATCGACGTTGAGCCGCAGATCCGGGTTTCGGTTTCGCACACCACCCGTGCCATGCGCCCAGGTGAAGTGAACGGCGTGAACTATCATTTTGTCGAGCGCGAAGAGTTCGTGAAAATGATCGAGCACGGTGACTTTCTGGAGCGCGCCGAAGTGTTCGGCAACCTTTACGGCACGTCCCAGAGCCACTTGCAGCAAACACTGGATGAAGGTCACGACCTGATTCTGGAAATCGACTGGCAAGGTGCCGAACAGGTTCGCAAGCTGATGCCCCAGGCGCGCTCGATTTTCATCTTGCCGCCTAGCCAGGAAGCCTTGCGTCAGCGTCTGGACAATCGCGGTCAGGACAGCAGCGAAATCATTGACGGCCGCATGCGCGAAGCCGTGAGTGAAATGAGCCACTATGTTGACTACGATTACCTGATCATCAACGACGATTTTGCTCTGGCACTCGAGGACCTGAAGGCCATTTTCCGGGCCAACCGGCTCCAGCAAAAGCGCCAGCAGCAGCGTTTCGGCAAATTACTGGCCGAATTGCTCGGTTAAAGAGCGCTTCCCAAAACCCCTGTAAGGGCTTTACATTGGCGCTTACAGAGGTTTTTGGGGCAACGCCCGAAAAATCAGCGCTTCCCTAATGGCTGGTGATTTTTTAAACTGTTTAGTCCGCTCGCCCATCCGGGCAGCGCGCATATTGCATTTGCTACGAGGAAGACCATGGCCCGCGTAACCGTTGAAGACTGTCTAGAACACGTGGATAACCGTTTTGAGCTGGTCATGCTCTCTACCAAGCGTGCCCGTCAACTGGCCACCGGCGGTAAAGAGCCACTGGTTGAGTGGGAAAACGACAAGCCGACCGTTGTTGCCTTGCGTGAAATCGCTGCAGGCCTGATGAGCTACGAGTTTATCGCTAACGCTGAAATCGTCGAAGACGAACCGCTGTTCGCAGCGTTCGAGGACGAGTCCAACGAGGCGAACTAAGCCTATGCCCGGTCGACATAGCACGGCGAAGGGTAAAAAGTTTTGGCAGGAGGTTTCCTCATGCCGAGCATAGACGCCCTCGCCGATCGCTTGTCGGCGTACCTCGGCCCGGACCAGGTCAATCTGGTCCGCCGGGCGTACTTCTACGCAGAACAAGCCCACGACGGCCAACGCCGACGTAGCGGCGAGCCTTATGTCACGCATCCGCTGGCAGTGGCAAACATCCTTGCCGATATGCATATGGACCATCAAAGCCTGATGGCGGCCATGCTGCATGACGTAATCGAAGACACCGGTATTGCCAAGGAAGCGCTAGTCGCGCAGTTCGGCGAAACCGTGGCCGATCTGGTCGACGGGGTCAGCAAGCTGACTCAGATGAACTTCGAAACAAAGGCCGAAGCCCAAGCTGAAAACTTCCAGAAAATGGCCATGGCCATGGCGCGTGATATTCGCGTGATTCTGGTGAAGCTGGCTGACCGGCTGCACAACATGCGTACCCTCGAAGTGCTGTCCGGCGAAAAACGCCGACGGATTGCCAAGGAAACCCTGGAAATCTATGCACCCATTGCCAATCGGCTGGGTATGCACAGCATTCGTATCGAATTCGAAGACCTCGGTTTCAAGGCGATGTACCCGATGCGCTCCGCGCGCATTTATCAGGCCGTCAAACGCGCCCGGGGCAATCGCAAAGAGATCGTGAATAAAATTGAAGAATCGCTCAGCCACTGTCTGGCCATTGATGGCATTCAGGGCGAAGTCAGCGGTCGTCAAAAGCATATCTACGGTATCTACAAAAAAATGCGCGGCAAGCGCCGGGCCTTCAACGAGATCATGGACGTTTACGCGTTCCGGATCATCGTCGACAAGGTCGATACCTGCTACCGCGTGCTGGGTGCTGTACATAATTTGTACAAACCCCTGCCGGGGCGTTTCAAGGATTACATCGCCATTCCCAAGGCCAACGGCTATCAGTCGTTGCATACCACCCTGTTTGGCATGCATGGCGTACCGATCGAAATTCAGATCCGTACCCGTGAGATGGAAGAAATGGCCAACAACGGTATCGCCGCCCACTGGCTGTACAAATCCAGTGGCGACGAGCAGCACACGGGTACACACGCCCGGGCGCGGCAGTGGGTCAAGGGCGTGCTGGAGATGCAGCAGCGCGCAGGCAACTCCCTCGAATTTATCGAAAGCGTGAAAATCGACCTGTTCCCGGACGAGGTCTACGTCTTCACGCCCAAAGGCCGGATCATGGAGCTGCCCAAAGGCTCCACGGCAGTCGACTTCGCCTACGCGGTGCACACCGACGTGGGCAACAGCTGTATTGCGTGCCGGATCAATCGCCGGCTCGCGCCGTTGTCCGAGCCGCTGCAAAGTGGCTCCACGGTCGAGATCGTCAGTGCGCCCGGCGCGCGTCCCAACCCGGCCTGGCTCAACTTTGTGGTCACCGGCAAGGCGCGCACGCATATCCGTCATGCGCTCAAGCTGCAGCGTCGCTCCGAGTCGGTCAATCTGGGCGAGCGCCTGCTGAACAAGGTGCTCAACGGCTTCAACAGTGCGCTGGATAAAATCCCGGCCGAGCGCGTCCAGGCAATGCTTCAGGAGTATCGTCTGGAGCAGATCGAAGACCTGCTCGAAGACATCGGCCTGGGCAATCGCATGGCCTACGTGGTGGCCCGACGTCTGTTGGGTGAAGGCGAGGCACTGCCGAGCCCGGAAGGTCCGCTGGCGATTCGCGGTACGGAAGGTTTGGTGCTCAGTTACGCCAAATGCTGTACGCCGATCCCGGGAGATCCGATTGTTGGTCATCTGTCCGCGGGCAAAGGCATGGTTGTGCACCTGGACAACTGCCGCAATATCAGTGAAATCCGCCATAACCCCGAAAAATGCATCCAGCTTTCGTGGGCCAAGGACGTTACCGGCGAATTCAACGTCGAGTTGCGCGTCGAGCTGGAACATCAGCGCGGCCTGATTGCGCTGCTGGCCAGCAGCGTAAACGCCGCCGACGGCAACATCGAAAAGATCAGCATGGACGAACGCGATGGTCGAATCAGCGTCGTTCAACTGGTGGTCAGCGTGCACGACCGCGTGCACCTGGCTCGCGTGATCAAAAAACTGCGCGCCCTTACCGGGGTTATCCGCATCACTCGTATGCGTGCGTAGCCATCTAATTACAAGGAGTCACCCATGTCCAAGACTGTTATCACCAGCGACAAGGCACCTGCTGCAATCGGTACTTATTCTCAGGCGATCAAAGCTGGCAATACTGTCTACATGTCCGGTCAAATCCCGCTGGACCCAAAAACCATGGAGCTGGTTGAAGGCTTTGAAGCCCAGACCGTTCAGGTTTTCGAAAATCTGAAGTCGGTGGCCGAAGCCGCGGGTGGTTCGTTCAAGGACATCGTCAAGCTGAACATCTTCCTGACAGACCTGAGCCACTTCGCCAAGGTCAACGAGATCATGGGCAAGTACTTCGAGCAGCCATACCCGGCCCGCGCCGCCATCGGCGTTGCAGCCCTGCCAAAGGGTTCGCAGGTAGAGATGGACGCTATTCTGGTACTTGAGTAACACCCTCGGCGCAGCGTCTTCATGCTGCGCCAACCCCCGCTCCTCCTTGTTTCAAAAGGACCCCGCCATGCGCAAAGCGCTCGTGTTGTCACTGCTCACTGTTGTTCTGGGGGGTTGTGCCAGCGTACCCGCCCACCGCGACATCAGTGGTGTCTGGATCAATCAGGCCGCAATCGACGCAGCTGCCAATGGCGGCAACTTGCGCGAAGCCCTGCTGGCCTACGGGCCGAACCTTGAATGGGACATCGACGCCAAAAACGCTACGGCTAATTACACCAACGGCTTTGAACGGGTTGAAGGCAAATTGCTGCCTGAAGACGATGGTGGGTGGCAGGTCAGCTTTTATGGCAGTGGATCCACCGGCTTGAGCCTGGAAGGTGAAACGCTGATCCAGGCCGAGACGGATGCAGAGCCGCGCCAGCCTTTTGTGCGCTCGCAGGTCAATGTTGCAAGCGACGCGCCATTGGGTACGAGCTTTGAGGCGGCACTCAACTCCGCTTATATGGGCGGGCAGTGGCGTGTCGTCAGTGGTGCGGGCCAGGGCAACCCTGTGACGTTTTCAGCGGACGGTCAGGTCAAGGGCCTGCCCAATACCCAGCGTTACGTACTGTGCCTGGCGGGTGATTGCGCATCGATGAGTGGCGAGTACGACAGCCTGTGGTTACAGCAGGGTGAGACGGGCGCTGCGCACATTTTTGTGCGCGATGGCCGCCGGCTTGAAATCTTCCAGGCGCTGGACGCCTCCGCTCCGGATGACATGCCCCAGTTTTACCCGGGCAAGCGCGAGTGGGTGTTGGAGAAACTGTTATAGCTGCTGCGGTTTCCCCATAAATCTACGCTTTGCCGTCCAGAATCCCGGCATACCCCTCGCGATAGCTCGAGTAGCGCGGCTCCCAGCCCAGTGCCTTGGCGCGGGCGTTGCTGCAGCGCTTGCTGCCCGCCCGGCGGGTGCTTGTCTCGGCAGCCCACTCGGTCACTCCCAGGCGTTCACGTAACCAGCCCACTACTTCGGCCAGTGGCACCGGTGCGTTATCGACACCTATGTAGCAGTCGTCCAGGGCTTTACCCTGACGGTCAGCCTCAAGCAAAAAGGCCAGAAGGCCGCCCGCGTCGTCGGCATGGATGCGGTTGCCATACATCGGCGGGTCGATGGCTACGCGATAGCCTTTACGTACCTGCCCCAGCATCCACTCACGTCCCGGCCCGTAGATCCCGGTCAAACGCACCACACTGGCGGCAATACCGCTGTTGAGCGCCACCTGCTCGGCGTCGAGCATGATTCGCCCCGAGTAGTTTGTTGCCTGGGCGGGTGAGGTCTCGTCAATCCATTCCCCGTCCTTCTGGGCAAAAACGCTGCTGCTGGAGACAAACAGCAGCCGCTTTGGCTTCTGGCCGTGTTGCTTGAGCCAGCTCAGGGTGTGCTTCAACCCGTCCACATACGCCGCCTGGTAACCCGCTTCGTCATGCTCGGTTGCAGCGGCGCTGTACACCACATAGTCGATCTCTCCCGATGGCCAGTGCGCCGGGCACTGCTCGCTGAACAAATCGCCAGCCACCCCGATGACACCCGCGGGCAGCCGCTCGATCGAGCGCCGAAGCCCGTGTACCTGCCAGTCATTGGTGAGCAACTGAGTGGCCATGCGGCTGCCGATATCACCGCATCCGGCGATCAAAACAGAGGCTTTGGGCATCTCAAGATTCCTAATGAAGAGTTACAAAATGACCTAAATAGACACGACCAAAGTCGTGGCTTTCGAAAAAAACAGATGCTATTGCTTTTGTTAACAAGAATTACTTGCAATAATAACGCATCATTTTGCCCTTGGTCTTACACCGCGTTGTAGGGCATTAACTCATTACTTTTCTCAGGTCCGGCTAGCATGACACGCAATCATCCCACCGCTTCGCCAACCCAGCCTTTGAGCCCAACACGCGTCTGGCGTGGGGTTGCGGCGCTAATGTTCAGCTTGATGTTGGCACCGGTCGCGGCATTTGCCGACGAACCTGCTGCCCCAGCTGTACACGCCGCCACTGAGGCTGCTGCCCCGGCACCTGTTGCAACACCGGGTGCGACTGATCCTACACTGGTTGAGGGCGCTGTTGCCCCGGCCGATGACGCGCCGCAAATTATTGCCGAAGAAGATAACAGCCTGGGCATGGCCCATGACCTGTCGCCTTGGGGCATGTACAAAAACGCGGACATCGTCGTCAAAATCGTGATGATCGGTCTGGCCATCGCCTCGATCATTACCTGGACCATCGGGATTGCCAAAGGCTTTGAAGTCCTGGGCGCCAAGCGTCGTCTGCGGGTTGAAATCGCCCATCTGAAAAAAGCCCGTACCCTTAAAGAAGCCAGCGACACTGCGGCCAAAGAAGGCACGCTGGCCCACCTGCTGGTGCAGGACGCCCTCGAAGAAATGCGCCTGTCGGCCAATAGCCGCGAAAAAGAAGGCATCAAGGAGCGTGTGAGCTTCCGTCTTGAGCGTCTGGTAGCCGCTTGCGGCCGCAACATGAGCAGCGGCACGGGCATACTCGCCACCATCGGTTCCACTGCACCGTTCGTCGGTCTGTTCGGTACGGTATGGGGCATCATGAACAGCTTTATCGGTATCGCCAAAACTCAGACTACCAACCTGGCCGTCGTAGCGCCGGGTATTGCTGAAGCCCTGTTGGCCACGGCACTGGGTCTGGTTGCAGCGATTCCTGCCGTAGTGATTTACAACGTTTTCGCCCGCTCCATCACCGGCTACAAGGCTCAGGTGGCGGATGCGTCTGCTGAAGTGTTGCTGTTGGTTAGCCGTGACCTCGATCACCTGCCGCCCGAGCGTAGCTCGCAACCGCACATGGTGAAAGTGGGGTAACCGGCCATGGGCCTGCATTTAAAAGAAGGCGATGACGATCTCGCCGAGAACCATGAAATCAACGTCACCCCCTTTATTGACGTGATGCTGGTACTGCTGATCATCTTCATGGTGGCAGCACCGCTGGCCACTGTGGATATCAAGGTTGACCTGCCCGCTTCGAGCGCCAAACCGGCACCTCGGCCTGAGAAACCCGTGTTCCTCAGCGTCAAGGCTGATCAGCGCCTGTACCTGGGCGAAGAACCGGTTACGGTTGAGGCTTTGGGCCCGACCCTGGATGCCAGGACCCACAACAACAAAGACACGACGATCTTCTTCCAGGCCGACAAGGGCGTGGACTACGGTGACCTGATGAGCGTGATGGATGCTTTGCGCGCAGCCGGTTACTTGAAGGTGGGTCTGGTCGGACTTGAGACGGCAGCCAAGAAATGACCATAGCGCGCCAAAAGATGACGCGTTACGCAACCAGCCTGGCCGTGGTATTGGGTGTCCATGCAGTGGCAGTGATTCTTGCCCTGCAATGGTCCAGCCCGCGCGCGATCGAACTTCCGCCGCAAGCGATGATGGTTGATCTGGCACCCCTGCCGGCACCGCCTCCTCCTGCGCCGCCTAAAGTGGTGACACCGCCACAACCGCCGGCGCCAGTGGAAGAGTTGCCGATACCCAAGCTGGCCGAAGCGCCTAAACCGAAGATTTCCGTGCCCAAACCGGTCAAACCCAAGCAAAAGCCTCAACCGCCCAAGCCTGTGGAAAAACCGGACCCGGTCAAAGAGAAGCCTTCAGAAGAGAAACCCAGCGACGCGACGCCGACCAAGAACACCAGCGAGAAATCCGCTGCACCGGCCCCGGGGCCGTCGGCGCAACAACTGGCAGCCAAAGCCAGTTGGGAAGGTACTTTGCTCAGCCACTTGGGCAAGTACAAAAAGTACCCGCCTGCTGCTCAATCCCGCGGCAAGGAAGGTCTGAACCGTCTGCGCTTCGTGGTGGATGCTGAAGGCAAGGTGTTGTCCTACGAGTTGGTAGGGCGCTCTGGCAATGCTGATCTGGACCGGGCCACCCTGGAAATGATCCGCCGGGCACAGCCGTTGCCCAAGCCACCGCCTGAAATGCTGACCAATGGCAGTATCGAGATCGTGGCACCCTTCGTTTATTCCATCGATAAACGTCGGCGATAACACCGCAAAGGGCACCTCAGGGTGCCCTTTGTGCATCTGTGAGCAAGATAAATCAGCCCCGCCATTGATTAGCGACTGTAGCTCTGAGGGTAATGTCTGATAACGTGCGTCTATCGATTGCAGCCGCTATGCTTGGCCCGCAACCACAGGGACGCCGCTATGACGCTTACAGAGTTACGCTACATCGTTACCCTCGCCCAAGAGCAGCACTTCGGTCACGCCGCTGAGCGTTGCCACGTCAGCCAGCCGACCTTGTCGGTGGGTGTGAAAAAACTGGAAGACGAACTCGGTGTGCTGATTTTCGAGCGCAGCAAAAGCGCCGTGCGTGTGACTCCGGTGGGTGAAGCCATCGTGGCCCAGGCCCAAAAAGTGCTGGAGCAGGCCCAAGGCATTCGCGAACTGGCCCAGGCCGGCAAGAACCAGCTGACTGCCCCGCTCAAAGTGGGTGCGATCTACACGGTGGGCCCGTACCTGTTCCCGCATCTGATCCCGCAACTGCACCGGGTTGCCCCGCAGATGCCGTTGTATATCGAAGAAAACTTCACCCACGTGCTGCGCGACAAACTGCGCAACGGCGAGCTGGATGCGATCATCATCGCCCTGCCGTTTCAGGAAGCAGACGTGCTGACCCTGCCGCTGTACGACGAGCCGTTCTACGTGCTGATGCCGAGCGAGCATCCGTGGACCCAAAAAGAAACCATCGACGCCGCGCTGCTCAACGACAAGAGTTTGCTGTTGCTGGGTGAAGGGCACTGCTTCCGCGATCAGGTGCTTGAAGCCTGCCCGACAGTGGCCAAAGGCAATGATGGCGCCATGCATACCACGGTTGAATCCAGCTCGCTGGAAACCATCCGTCACATGGTGGCGTCAGGTCTGGGGATTTCGATCCTGCCGTTGTCGGCGGTCGATAGCCATCACTACGCTCCCGGCATCCTGGCCGTGCGCCCGTTGACCCCGCCAGTGCCGTTTCGCACCGTGGCCATCGCCTGGCGAGCCAGCTTCCCGCGGCCAAAGGCGATTGAAATCCTCGCGGACTCGATCCGTCTGTGTTCGGTGGCCAAGCCGCCTGCTGCGAAGTAAGTACGCCGATGACCGAGTTGTCGAATGTGTCGGTCACCGCGCTCAAGGGCGTGGGCGAGGCCATGGCCGAGAAATTGGCCAAGGTGGGACTGGAAAACGTACAGGATGTGCTGTTCCATTTGCCATTGCGCTACCAGGACCGTACCCGCGTGGTGCCGATTGGCGCCCTGCGCCCCGGCCAGGATGCCGTGGTCGAAGGCCGGGTCATCGGTGCCGACGTGGTCATGGGCAAGCGTCGCAGCTTGCTGGTGCGCATCAACGATGGCACCGGGGGCTTGAGCCTGCGCTTCTACCACTTCAGTAATGCGCAAAAAGAAAGCCTCAAACGCGGTACTGAGGTGCGTTGCTATGGTGAAGTCCGGCCCGGCTCCTCGGGGCTGGAGATCTACCACCCCGAATACCGCGCCATTACCGGTGATGAGCCGCCGCCCATCGACACCACGCTGACGCCGATTTACCCCACAACCGAAGGCCTGACCCAGCAGCGCTTGCGCCAGCTCAGCCTGCAGAGCCTGGACATGCTTGGCCCGCGCAGCTTGCCCGACTGGCTGCCGCGTGAACTGGCCAAGGATTACCAGCTGGCCCCGCTGGCCGAAGCCATCCGCTATCTGCACCAGCCACCCGCCGATGCCGATGTCGAAGAACTCTCCTTGGGCCATCACTGGGCACAACACCGTCTGGCCTTTGAAGAACTGCTGACACATCAGCTGTCCCAGCAACGTCTGCGCGAAAGCCTGCGTTCCCTGCGGGCGCCGGTCTTGCCCAAGGCGCAAAAGCTGCCAGTGCAGTTTCTAGCCAATCTGGGCTTCCCGCCGACGGGCGCCCAAGCCCGCGTAGGCAACGAAATTGCCTACGATCTCAGTCAGCCGGAACCCATGCTGCGCCTGATTCAGGGCGACGTGGGTTCGGGCAAGACGGTCGTTGCTGCGATGGCGGCCTTGCAGGCGCTTGAGGCGGGTTATCAAGTAGCACTGATGGCACCCACGGAAATCCTCGCCGAGCAGCACTTCATCAACTTCAAGCGCTGGCTCGAGCCCCTGGGGCTCGAAGTAGCCTGGCTGGCCGGCAAACTTAAAGGCAAGGCCCGGGTGACGGCGATGGAGCAGATCGCGAGCGGCGTACCCATGGTCGTGGGCACCCATGCCTTGTTCCAGGACCATGTGCAGTTCAAGAACCTGGCGCTGGTGATCATCGACGAACAGCACCGCTTCGGCGTGCAGCAACGCCTTGCGCTGCGCAACAAAGGCGTGGGCGGCGTGATGTGCCCGCACCAGTTGATCATGACCGCCACCCCGATCCCGCGCACTCTGGCCATGAGCGCTTACGCCGACCTCGACACCTCGATCCTCGACGAACTGCCGCCCGGCCGAACTCCGGTCAACACTGTGCTGGTGGTCGACACGCGTCGAGTTGAAGTGATTGAGCGGGTGCGAGCCGCCTGTGCCGAGGGGCGGCAAGCCTACTGGGTCTGTACCCTGATCGAAGAGTCTGAAGAGATGACGTGTCAGGCGGCCGAAACCACTTTCGAAGACCTTTCCAGCGCTCTGGGCGAACTGCGTGTAGGCCTGATTCACGGGCGCATGAAAGCAGCCGAAAAAGCCGCCGTCATGGCCCAGTTCAAGGCCGGTGAACTGCAATTGCTGGTGGCAACCACGGTGATTGAAGTGGGCGTTGACGTGCCCAACGCCAGCTTGATGATCATCGAAAACCCCGAGCGTCTGGGCCTGTCCCAACTGCACCAGCTGCGTGGGCGTGTTGGCCGGGGCAGCGCCGCGAGCCATTGTGTGCTGCTGTATCACCCGCCGCTTTCGCAAATTGGCCGCCAGCGTCTGGGCATCATGCGTGAAACCAACGACGGCTTTGTGATCGCCGAAAAAGACCTTGAGTTGCGCGGCCCTGGCGAAATGCTCGGCACCCGCCAGACAGGTCTTCTCCAATTCAAGGTTGCCGACCTGATGCGCGATGCCGACCTGCTGCCTGCCGTACGCGACGCCGCCCAGGCACTGATTGAGCGTTGGCCAAGCCATGTCAGCCCCTTGCTGGACCGCTGGCTGCGTCACGGGCAGCAATACGGGCAGGTGTAAAAAATCGTTCAGTAAATGGACCTGCGGCCGATCAAGTAACGGGTTATCAAATTTGGGTTGTAAAGAACGGATGCCGACCATGACTGAAGTTGCCAGTGCCCCTGTCGTTTTGCGCACGCCGTCGGTAATTGGGCAACTGCTCGGTGACCTGGCCATCACCTATCGCGAAGTGCCCGATCACCCGGGGCTCGATCCTGCCAGAAAGGTACAGGCCGTACTGCTCGATGACACGGTCGGCGTCCTGATGGTGTTGTTCACGCAAAATCATTTGCTGGATCTCAACCGCCTGGCCGATTTGATCGGGCGGCGCATGACAGCGGTCTCGGCAGAGCGTCTGGAACGCATGCTCGACAAGCACGGCCTGACCCAGCTGCCCGGCTTGCCAGCGCTGATCAACTCGCCCTGCCTGTACGAAGAGCAGCTGTTGCTGCAACCCGCGCTGTTGATCAGCGCCGGCAAGCCGGGTTTGTTGCTGGAAGTGACTCAAAAGGACTTCAAGCGCCTGCTCAACAATGCCAGTGCTGGCCGTTTTGGCGAGCCCTTGAGTGAAATCAAGCTGGATCATACCGGTGATGACGGTGAAGCCATTACCCGGGCGGTCCAGGCGTTCACGGCGCGGCGCATCCAGCAACGGCTCGAAGCCACCATCGAATTGCCGCCGCTGGCCGAGAGTGTGCGCAAGATCATGCGGCTGCGGTCCGACCCCGACGTCACCATCGACGAAATTACCAGTGTTGTCGAAACCGACCCGGCCCTGGCGGCACAAGTCATGAGCTGGGCGTCATCGTCGTACTACGCGTCGCAAAGCAAGATTCGCTCGGTCGAAGACGCCATCGTGCGCGTGCTGGGGGTCGATCTGGTGATCAACCTGGCGCTGAGCCTGTCGCTGGGCAAGAGCCTGGGCCTGCCCAAGGACAACCCGCAATCAAGCACGCCCTACTGGCAGCAATCGATCTACACCGCAGCGGTTATTGAGGGGTTGACCCGTGCCATGCCTCGGGAAAAACGCCCGGAAGTCGGCCTGACTTATCTGGCGGGGCTGTTGCACAACTTCGGCTATTTACTGCTGGCCCACGTATTTCCGCCGCATTTTTCGCTGATCTGCCGTCATCTTGAGGTTAACCCGCACGTCAGCCACAGCCTGATTGAACAGCATTTGCTGGGCATCAGTCGTGAGCAGATGGGGGCTTGGTTGATGGGGTTTTGGGGCATGCCGGGCGAGTTGACGGTCGCCGTGCGCTTTCAACATGATCCGGCCTACATCGGCACTGATAGCGACTATCCGAATCTGGTGTGCGTTGCGCTGGGGTTGCTGCGCAGCCGAGGCATTGGGCACGGGGATTGTGCGCCGTTGCCGGACGCGTTGTTCGAGCGTTTGGGCGTGCCCCGTGACAAGGCAGAAGCGGTGGTCGGCAAAGTGCTTGAGGCTGAAGTGATGCTGCGTGAAATGGTGGCGCAGTTCGGTCAGCCTTAAAACGCATCTCCCCAAGCCACTCCCAATCAGTTCCATCGCCCTTTGGGGGAGGGTTGGGGTGAGGGGGCTTTGATCTCAGGCTTTCGGCTTTTTACGCGGCTTGAGGTACTTGGTCAGGCCCTGGAACCAGATCACCAGTGCCGGGTTGCCTTTGATCTGAATCGACTTGTCCTGAATCCCGGTCATAAACGCCAGCTGCTTGTTCTTCGCCTGCAGCGTGGCGAAGCCGTAGGCGGCATCTTTAAAGGCGATGGAAAACGCAGGCTCGGGGTACAGGCCCGCATGGTTGGTGATGCGCTGGTTTTTGACTTTGAAATGACGTGCCACTTTGCCGTCGAGGGTCTGCAGCTGGAAAACCAGATCCTTGTCAGCCAGTTGCTGCGCAAAGGCAGGGTTTTTGCGGCTGGCTTTGCCCATCAAAAAGCCCAGCATCCAGAGTAGAAAACGAAATTTCATGTGCGCGGCCTCGGGGGGAATAAAAAATGGCCGGCGCAGTGTAACGATTTGAGCGAAGAACACCATATTTGTGCAGAGATAGGCGCTGATGGGATGGGTTTTGCCACTTATGGCCGCACAATCGACCCGTTAACTATCAAGAATGGGCTGCCGGCAGCGCCAGCCTGCCCATTCTTCAGGCCCTTAAGGATTAACGCTGTCCTTGAGGAACTTGCCTGGCTTGAACGCTACGGTGTTGCTGGCCTTGATGGTGACCGGCTGACCGGTTTGCGGGTTTTGTCCGGTACGGGCACCGCGATGGCGCTGAATGAAGGTGCCGAAGCCGACCAGCGTGACGCTGTCTTTGCGGTGCAGTGCATTGGTGATTTCTTCAAGCACTGCATTGAGTACGCGGTTGGCTTGTTCTTTGGTTAGGTCAGCCTTTTCAGCGATAGCGTTGGCGAGATCTGGTTTACGCATGATGAAGCCTCATTGACGGTTTTTTGTTGTTATGTCCGTGCTGCTCTCTACGGAGCAGCGCCCAAGGCGCCGCAGGCTCTAAACTGCGGCAGACCGGTGTGAGAATGGCACGCGGCCAAGGCCGGCGCCAGCCTCGGTATGGGCTTTGTTGAGTCAAGGCAATGGCGTATACGACAGATCGAGCAGTGTTTACGCCAAAAGTGCAGGCAACTCTTTGTTCAGCGCCAGTTTGTCGCGAACCGCTTCACCGGTCAGGGCATAGCCGAGCAATTTGCCATCAGCGTCGCGGCACAGTGCCTTGATATCGCCGCCTTGCCCTTCCACAGTCCACACGCCTTCGTAGCCACGTGGCACGGGTGAAACCACCAGCGGGCAAACCGGGGTCTTGACCGTAATGGGCATGGGCCCGTAGCTGACCGTCGTCGGGTTGCCGGCCAGGGTTTGCGCCAGTGCGCGGGCGCAGCTCATCAGCGGCATCACGTACAGCAGGCTCAAACCCTCAACCTCGGCACAGTCGCCCAGCGCGTAGATGTTGTCGTGGGAGGTTTTAAGCTGGCGATTGACTTCGATCCCGCGGTTGACCTGAATGCCGGCAGCGGCGGCCATATCAATGCGCGGGCGCAAGCCGATGGCGGACACCACCACATCGCACGGGATCACGCTGCCATCTGACAGATGGGCCTCCAGCCCGGCCTGAGTGCGCTGCAGGCGCGTCATGACCGGGCCCAGGTGCATGCGGGCGCCCAGGCTTTCAAGCCCGGTCTGAACCGCCGCTGCCGCCGCCGGGTGCAACAGGGTTGGCATTACTTGCTCGCAAGGTGCAACCAGATCAACTTCATAGCCGCCAGCGATCAGGTCATTGGCAAATTCGCAGCCGATCAGCCCGGCACCCAGGATCAGCACACGGCGCTTGCCTGCCGCGGCGGCACGAAAGCGTGCGTAATCTTCAAGATCATTGATCGGGAAGATGGCGTCCTGGGCATCGCCCTCTACCGGCACCTGCACGGTCTGGGCGCCCCACGCCAGGATCAGGTCGCGATACGGCACCGCTTCTTCACCAATCCACAACTGCTTGTGGCCGGGGTCGATCCCGCTGATACGTGTGTGGGTGCGCACCTGGGCCTTGAGTTGCCCGGCCATGGCTTCGGGTGCAGCCATGCTCAGACCATCGGCCTCTTTGTTCTTGCCAAAACCGGTGGACAGCATTGGCTTGGAGTAGGAACGCCCGTCATCGGCGGTGATCAGCAGCAGCGGTGTCTCGCTGTCCAGCTTGCGAAACTCCCGGGCCAGGTTATAGCCAGCCAGCCCGGTGCCAACGATCACGACAGGTGCGCTCATTCCAATCTCCATAGGTCCATCAGGTTTTTAAAGGGTCAATCAGTTGATTTCAATCATCTCGAAATCCATTTTTCCGACACCACAGTCTGGGCACAGCCAGTCTTCAGGGACGTCCTGCCACAGTGTACCGGGGGCGATGCCATCATCCGGCCAGCCGTCGGCTTCGTTATAAATAAGACCACATACAATGCATTGCCACTTTTTCATGGGGGTACTTCCTAGAGATTCAGGCCTGGACGAGACCACAGACTTTTAACGCCGGCTGTGTTGCTCATCAAATTCAGGGCGTTTTGTACTGATGACGACAGGCAGATGCAAGCACGAATACTGCCAACAAGCCCTCGGGCGCTCATTCAGGAACCGGCGTGATAAGCTCGCCGGCCTCAATGGCTGCCAATTATGACCCACCGTGCCGCACATAACTTCCCCGCTGATCTCCCCTGTCTGGCTTGAACAAGGCCAACTTCCTGCGCTGCCTGACGCACAGGCCATGGACTGGCTGTTTGACCAAGGTTCCCTGACTAGGCGTCTCACTGCAGTTTCCGAAAATTCCTTCAGTGTGCTTCCGCTTTTCGAAGGCATGCAGGTATTCCGCCCAGACGAATGTGCAGCGTTGAACCTGCCTCAGGGGGCTCAGGGCTGGGTACGTGAAGTGTATTTGCGCGGCCACGGCCAGCCGTGGGTGTTTGCCCGCAGCGTGGTGGTCAAAAGTGCGCTGGAGGATGGCGGCCTGAACATGGACGCGCTGGGCACCCGCTCCCTGGGTGAGCTGCTGTTTTGCGATCAGGCGTTTGAGCGCGGCGCGCTGCAAGTGTGCCACTACCCGCGGGACTGGTTGCCGCTGGCCGATCAGGCCGATCACTTGTGGGCACGGCGTTCGCGCTTTGTACGCGGAGCACTGAGCGTGTTGGTGGCCGAAGTGTTTTTACCCAAACTGTGGGCCGCCCTGAGTGCCCGGTCGGAGAACAATTGATGTATGTGCGCCTGCTCAAATCGCTCAATCGCCTGAACCCTCGCGCGTGGGACTTTATCCAGCTGACCCGCATGGACAAACCCATCGGCATCTACCTGCTGCTGTGGCCGACCCTGTGGGCGTTGTGGGTCGCCGCCAAGGGCGTACCGTCGTTGAGCAATCTGCTGATCTTTGTGTTCGGCGTGATCCTGACTCGAGCCGGTGGCTGCGTGATCAACGACTTTGCCGACCGCAAGGTGGATGGCCACGTCAAACGCACGGAACAGCGGCCCTTGGTCAGCGGAAAAATCAGCAGCAAAGAAGCACTCGTGTTTTTTGCGTTGCTGATGGGGGTCAGTTTCTTGCTGGTGCTGTGCACGAATGCCCCGACCATCTGGCTGTCATTCGGCGGTCTGGCCCTGGCCGCCAGCTACCCGTTCATGAAGCGCTATACCTACTACCCGCAAGTGGTGCTGGGCGCGGCGTTCTCGTGGGGGATGCCCATGGCCTTCACCGCTGAAACCGGCAGCCTGCCTGCTGCAGCCTGGTTGCTGTACATCGCCAACCTGCTGTGGACTGTGGGCTACGACACCTATTACGCCATGACCGACCGTGAGGACGACCTCAAAATCGGGGTCAAATCCACTGCCATCCTGTTTGGCGATGCCGACCGCGTGATCATCCTTACTTTGCAAGGCCTGGCCTTGGGCTGCCTGCTGCTGGCGGGCTCGCACTTTGAGCTCGGGGGCTGGTTCCACCTTGGCCTGCTGGCGGCAGCGGCATGCTTTGTGTGGGAGTTCTGGTACACCCGCAACCGTGACCCGCAGCGCTGCTTTAAAGCCTTTCTGCATAACCACTGGGCAGGATTGGCGATCTTTGTGGGGATTGTTCTGGATTATGCGCTGCGTTAGTCGACAGCCAGTGCGCTAACCCTGGCTGGAGCCCAATGTGCCGGGGTTGCCTCACCTCGCCGGTGTCAGCTGCAAAGTGCTGCGGGTGTTGAGCTGGATTTCGGCTTCATCCATGTGGGTGATGTCGTAGTCGCCTTCGATGTAGGACTCGGCCTGGTCGCGGTAGTGTTTATCGAACGGCACGCCGCTTTGCCCTACCGGGTTGATGGTCAGGCCGTGGGATGGGTCTGCGAAGTCGATCAGGCGTCGGGTAGACGGGCCGTAGGTCACCGGCCAGGGTGCGTTGCCGAGCTTGGCACTGAGGTTGTTCGGTACTTCGTGACTGCCGGGGGCGGCGAAGGGGCCTACGTTGAACAGCCAGTCCAGCGGTTTTTGCCGGCCCAGCGGGTGGTCGTGGGTCAGGGTGTGGGCGCGACCCCAACGCCATTGCGCAGGGTCATCGCCCAGCGTGGCCTTGAGCTGGGCAATACTGGCCTGCCACGCCACCTTGACCGTGTCGGCCCGGGTCTCTTTTTGCGTTGTCGTGCGGTTGTCCCACCACGGGGAGTCGGGGCTTTGGGCCAGACGCGGCAAGGCCGCATCGATCACTCGGGTGCTCAGCATGGCGTCAAAAAAAGCATCGCCCAATTTGTCCCGCATGGCCGCCTCGGTCAGGCTGAACAGGAATTGGTTGAACAGCGTGGCGGCGGTCGAATCCAGCGGGTAATCGCCTTTCCACTGCGCCATTTGTTCCACCAGTTTGCGTTCAGCCGGGTCGCTGACCACTTCGCGCAGTACCGGCAGCAGCGGCTTGAGTACACGTTGCCCATAGTCGGTTGTGGTGCCCAGTTGCAGTGCCTGGCTGTTCTTCAGGTTCCACTTCACGCCGGGCTCGCTGAGCTGGCGATTCAATTGCTGGCCGCGATCCGCCAGGTTGTAGTACCCGGGGATCTCGATGCCAGCCGGTGAGACCGGCTGAAAGTTGGCCGACACGATATAGCCCCGTGGCGGGTTCTCCTCCTGTGGGTTGGCACTGAACGGGTAAAACCCGTCCTTGTCAGCCTGGCCGGTGCTGCCATCCAGAATAAACGCCGGGTTCACCCCGGCCGGGCGCTTGGGCAGTTGCGCGGCCGCCCACCAGCCGATGTCACCTTTGGCGTTGGCCCACACCAGGTTCAACCCCGGCGCCTGGATATACGTGGCGGCCGTGCGGGCCTTACTCAAACTGTCCGCGCGGTTGAGTTGATAGAAACCTTCCAGGATCGGGTTTTTGGTCTCCAAAAAGCCCCACCACATGGCGATCGGGGTGTTGCCCGCCGTGGCGCCCAGTACATCGTTGATGATCGGCCCGTGGGGCGATTGACGCAGGGTGAGCGTCACCGGTGCTTCGCCCTTGACCGCAATCTGTTGCTCGGTGCGGGTCATGTCGACCCACTGGCCGTGGTACCAGACCTGGTTCGGATTGTCCGGATTGGTCTTCTCGGCGATCAGGTCCAGATCGTCGTTCTGGAACATGGTCAGGCTCCAGCCAAAGTCGCGGTTGTTGCCCAAAAAGGCAAACGGCACCAGGGCCTGGTGGTAGCCGTAAAGCTCAAAATCGGGCGCCGAGAGCTGGGCTTCGTACCACACCGATGGCGCTGAAAAACGGATATGCGGGTCACCTGCCAGCAGCGGTTTGCCACTTTGCGTGCGTGCGCCCGATACCGCCCACGCGTTGCTGCCTTCAAACTGCGGCAAGCCGGCCCGGCTCAGGGCCTGGTCGCTGAGTTGGGCCAGCGCGCCCAGGGTTTTCCAGTCGCTGGCCGCCAGTGCCGGGGCCAATACGCCTTGGGGCTGCCAGTCGAGGTCAAAGATTTTCAGGTAGTCGCTGCCCAATTGATCGCGTACGTACGTCATCAGCGGCTCAGTACGAAAGGCTGCGGCAAAGCTGTAGGCCATGTAACCGGCAACGCTGATGGTGTCTTCAGCGGTAAAGGGCCGTGGGGTGATGCCCAGCAGGTCGAACTCCACGGGTTTAGCGTGGGTGGCCTGGTACTGATTGATCCCGTCCAGATACGCCTGCAGGGCCACAAAGGCCGCAGACTGTTGATCCAGCTCGCTCAGGTAACTGGCCGCCCGCTCGCGAATGCGCAGGCTGCGAAACAGCTTGTCGGTATCGACCAGCTTGGGCCCCAGCACTTCGGCCAGCTCACCCCGGGCCAGGCGCCGCATGATTTCCATCTGAAACAGCCGGTCTTGCGCCTGCACATAGCCAAGGGCGCGGTACATGTCAGCCTGATTGCCCGCGCGAATATGCGGCACCCCGCGCTCGTCATAACGCACCGTGACCACCCCTTGCAGCCCGTCCAGCGCAGCCTGGCCCTGACGCTCGGGCAGCTTGCTTTGCACGTACCAGACCCCGCCGCCTGCGAGGGCGGCGACGATAAGGGCGATGACGGTCAGGCTGCGTTTCATGGAGCGTCCTTTGACGGGTGAGTGCTACGGCGAGTGTAGGGGCTTGGACTTGATAGAGAAAGTCAGTCTTCAAGTAGTGCGGGAGTTCGTTTAATTATATGTAGGTTTCGGCCTACGATATTAGTGCTTGCATCCTACGCTGCAATACGTTGTGCGGATCAGACTACCTATCTATAAGTAGGTGGCGTGATTTATATACAGCACACAATAGTTTGGCCTGACTTGGTTTTTGAATAGGCTCGTTACGATCAATCTTGTTGAACTGAATTATTACGCTTGGCTTTCATGGGCGGGCTGGCGGGGTCACGCAACTATTAGCCGCCCGTGATCAGGGTGTTTTAATTATTGCCCGATACGCGTTTTACATGGCGTGTGTGATACGCGTGAGTTGATTGATAACAATAAGCGGGAGATTTGCCAGAGCACTTTTAATCCGGAAGGTGTATGCGATGAATTACCCTGATGGCCACTTGAGCTGCGCAAGGCTTATGAATAATAAATGGGTATTTAAAAACAACGAAAGTGTGTGCGGTGCAGTTAAGCAAGTCCTGTTGCTACTTAAAGTACCTGCGGGTGGACAGGCCGCGCTGGGCTGCCTGCCTGCCCGGTGCGGGGGCATGGAGCGGCGTTTCACCGGGCAGCGATGCTGCAGGGCTTGTCCATGTCCGAGTACTTGCGCCCATGGTTGACCCCCGCAGCGCCAGCTACCGTGGCGGCCTCACCTTGCCCTCGCCGTTGCTTCAGGCGCACGCGCAAGCCATGTATCCGGCCCTGGCGCTGGAGCGGGCGCGGCTTTCGGGCAGCCGGCTGGTGTTCGATTCAGCCGATGGTTTTGTCCGCAGCATCAGCCAGGGTTTTTTCCTGCTGAAAATTCCCCGAGGTTTGGTGTGCGAGCCCGTCGACCAGTTTGCGCGGCAATTTTACCTGCCTGCCGGCGGTTATCGCGATATGGAGGTGCCCGGGCTCTACCAGGGCTATTTTGATCGCCCCGACGATCAGTGGGAGAACTTCTACATCGAGCGCGGCAATTGGCACCTGTTGCCGCAAGCAGTCGCGATGCCGGGGGCACACATGGCGTCGATCGGTTTGCATGTGCTGCGCAACACACTGGCGTTTCTGGAGCTGCCCGTGGCCGACTGGCCCCGGGTGTCGGGAGGCCTGAGCGATAACGGCGGCTACCAGATGCTGGCGTTCAACCATTTCCGCTCTTCGAAAAATGCCCGGGGCTGCAAATTTCACCGCGACCCCGGCTGGGTGACGGTGCGGCGTTCCATTGAGCCCGGTATGTTCGCTTGGGTTGATGGGCAGATACGCGCGATCAATCCTTTGCCAGGCTATTTCATCATCAATTTCGGCAGCTACTTCGAGGTGTTGACCGAGCGCCTGGCAACACCGGTCAGGGCGAATATCCACGGCGTGGCGCAATTGGAGCCCCGCCCTTCGGAGCATGAGCGCACGACCTGCACGCTGTTTCTGGGCTCGGCGCTTAACGCCCATCTGTACCAGTACCGCAATGGCCGGGCAGTGGTTAGTTGATCTCGGTGGGTGTTTTGATGCTGGCCTTCGGGAGACTGAGTGATGGCTTTGGCCACGGGCAATAGCAGCCTACGGCCATGGTGTGAGTGGCCTTGACCGGGCGGCCTTCGCTCAATGCCTGCAGGATCGGCTCGATAAAGCTGTTGCTGGCGTTGCAGGTGGCGCCTTCGCTGTAGGGGCCGAAATAGGCCAGCTGGCCGCTGTGATCCCAGATGGCCACTGCCGGGCTGGCGCTCAGGTGCTCGGCGCCGGGCAGGCTGGCCAGGGGCTTGATGGCGCCCAGAGTGGCGGGCAACTGGCCCTGGGTGCCGGGCTTTTGCACTGAATAGAACTCGACGCCCAGGGGCACATAGTGCGCCAGCAGCTCGGTCAGATGCTGTTGGTTGCCGACGTTGCACGGGCAGGCCGGGTCCCAGAAGTGCACCACGCGGATCGGTCCCGGGCCGGACAGTTCGGCGGGCAGGCTCAGCACATCCCCGGCGAACAGTGCGGTCTGATCGCTGAAGGCACGGATGTAGCGGCCCTGAAACCAGTCGTAAGCGACCCACAAACCCACGGCGCAGATCAGCGTCAGCAGGCAGGCCAGCAGAGTCTTGAAGGTGGGCACCGGCATGCAAATAGTTCCTGGAGGGCTGCGTAGCTTGCCATGCTTGACCTGACAGATGAACATCGACGGTCTATAAAGCTTGTTTCGTCATTCCCCCGCTCTGTTTGGAAACCCTTATGCCAGCCCCGTTTACTCCCGATTCCTTGCGCGCCAGCTTGCAGCCCTTGGTCGCGGGTCAGCCGTTATCGAGTGAGGGCCTGGCGTATCAGCACTTTTACGGGCTGGATTTCCCCCACCGCCCGGTGGCGGTCAAGCGCCAGCTGGGGCGTTTTAGCGCGGGCAGTTACGAGCTGGTCAGCCAGGTGTGGTGGCCGGAGTCGGCGCCGGTGGCGACGCTGTTTGTGATCCACGGGTTTTACGATCACATGGGGCTGTATCGGCATGTCATCGAGTGGGGCCTGAACCGGGGGTTCGCGGTGATTGCCTGTGACCTGCCGGGGCATGGACTGTCCAGTGGCGAGCGGGCCAGCATCGACGATTTCACGCAGTATCAGGCGGCGTTGCAGGGGTTGTTTATCGAGGCGCAATCGCTGCAACTGCCGCAGCCCTGGCATCTGTGCGGGCAGAGCACGGGGGGCGCGGTTGTGTTGGATCATCTGCTGCACTACGGGGCGCAAAGCCCGGCTCAGGGACAGGCGATCCTGCTCTCGCCGCTGGTTCGGCCCATGGGCTGGCGCTGGTCAAAACTCAGCTATTACCTGCTGCGCCCTTTCGTCAAAGGCATTGCCCGCCGTTTCAGCGAGAACTCCAACGACCCGGATTTCTTGCCGTTCCTGCAGGCTGATCCGCTGCAACCGGTACGTCTGCCAACGGCCTGGGTGGGGGCGCTGTCGCGCTGGATTCCGCGCATCGAAGGCGCGCCACCGTGTGCGCGTCAGCCGTTGGTGATCCAGGGGCAGGCCGACAAAACGGTGGATTGGCCGCATAACCTTGAGGTGTTGAAGGCCAAGTTCAAACAGCCTCAGGTGCTGTTGTTGCCTGAAGCGCGGCACCATCTGGCGAATGAAACGGCTGAGATTCGCGAAAGGTATTTCGCGTTTCTGGATAAGTACTTCTGATCTGCGATAAAAATCCCACAGGGACATTTGAAACAGCAGGCCTATTGAGTCAGGTTGGAAGTACTTTGCCCCACCGCCAGCCCGGCGCGGATCGCGGCCAGCGCGGCCTGGTAATAGGTTTTGCCTTCAGACGATTCAGCAAAGGTGACGAATTCTTCCAGCTCCGGGTCAGACAGGTCGCGATAGACGTAGAGCAATGTGTTATCCAGCTCACCTGCGATCTGATCCATCAAGCGCTGGCGCTGGCCATTGAGCATGCTTTGGGCCTGCCCGCCGCCCAGCAGCCCCGGGATCATGGAGCTCAAACTGTCAGCGGCCACCCCGGCAATCGCCAGGCTGACTTCAGCTCCGGCTTCACGGGCGGGCAGCGCGCGGGATAAATGATTGATCAGCAACTGGCGCGTGGCGCTGGCTTCCATACGCGGCAAGCCCTGCGCGTGCTTGGCCAATTGATCGCGGCGGGTCGCCAGCAGTTCTGCGGCCACAATCTTGCTGCCCAATGGCGACTGAAAAAAAGTCAGTGCGGGATCAGGGTCAGGCAGATGTTTGCGCATCTGCTCTTTGGCGCGCTTGTCCATTGCCTCGGGCGCAAAACGCTGGTTGCTGTTGTTGACCAGTGCCTGGTAAACAGCCGGCGGCAAATTGTTGCGATAGCGTTCCTGGGCGGCACTGAGCGCGTCATTGAAATGCGCACGTTGTTGCGGCCAGCCAGCAACCGTAAACAGGTCATCAAGGTTGTCTGCCCATGCGGGTAACGTACAAAACATAACGATCAGTAAAAGCAAGCGGCGCATGAGGGACTCCTGTCTGCAGGGCGCTATTGTCCGGGTGGGTGTAGGACTTGTCGAGAATTCGTCTCTCTGTATTCGGCTTAAAGTGCGCAGATGAATTTTTTCGACGTTGCCAGCCAGACGGAGCTGTCAGATTTTGAGGCGGCTCGATACTATGCGCGCCATGCAAATACCCTCTGATCATCCGCTGTTGCTACGCATCGTCGACGACCTGTACGCGCAGGGATGGTCACAGCAAAATATTTTCCTGCCCGAGGCTTTGACCCTCGAACTGGCGGCTGAGTGCCATAAACGTTCTGCCGAGGGTGAGTTGACCCCGGCAGCGGTTGGGCGCGGCCTGACGCAGGAGGTTCGCGAAGGTATCCGCGGAGACCATATCCAATGGCTGGAGCCGGGAGAGGCTTTGGCCTGCGACAGTTATCTGGGGTTAATGGAAAGCCTGCGAATCGCCATGAATCGCAGGCTTTTTTTGGGCCTGGAGGACTTTGAAAGTCACTTTGCGCTGTACCCGCCCGGTGCGTTTTACCTCAAGCATCTGGACCGTTTTCGCGACGATGACCGGCGCATGGTGTCGGCCGTGGTGTACCTCAATCAAAGCTGGCTGCCAGAGCACGGTGGGCATTTGCGCATGTACCTCGACGGTAATGTCGACTATGACGTGCTGCCGACCGGCGGTTGCCTGGTGGTATTTCTCTCCGGGGAGATCCCGCACGAAGTGATGCCGGCGACCCGTGACCGTCTGTCGTTGACCGGCTGGTTCCGCCGCCGCGCTACCGAGGTGTTCTTATGACCCACAAGCTGTTGATCAGCCGCTGTCTGTTGGGTCATCGGGTGCGTTACGACGGTGGCGCCAGCGGCCCGTACGCGCAACTGGCGCAATGGCAGGCCGAAGGCCGGGTCATTGCGCTGTGCCCGGAAGTGGCGGGCGGTTTGCCCACGCCCCGTGCTCCGGCGGAAATACCCGGCGGCCAGGGGGCTCAAGTGCTCGACGGCACGGCGCCGGTGATGACCGTTGAAGGCGAGGACGTGACCGCAGCGTTTGTGTCCGGGGCCCGTCAGGCATTGGCGTTGGTGCAGCAGCACGGTATCGGCATTGCTATTCTCAAGGCCAACAGCCCGTCTTGCGGCAATGTACTGACCTATGACGGCAGCTTCAGCGCCACCAAGGTTGAGGGCCAGGGCGTGACGGCGGCGTTGCTGATCCGTGCAGGCGTTCAGGTGTTCAGTGAGTTGCAGCTGGAAGAGGCCGCCGAGGCGTTGGCGCAGCTTGATGCCCGGTGATGACGTCGGCTGACAGCCAGTGGCCACAAGGCCTTGTAGAGCGGGGAATTGAGTTCAGGTAACATCCGGTGCCACTTTGCCCAGGGGATACACGATGACTGACAAGCCAAAACCGCAGCCCTCGACCGCGTCTGAAAGTGCCGACACGGCACTGCATCATATCGTTGATGGTTTTTTGCATTTCCATCACGAAATCTTCCCCGAGCAAGAAGCCTTTTTCAAAAAGCTCGCCACGGCCCAAAACCCGCGCGCCATGTTTATTGCCTGCGCCGATTCGCGCATCGTGCCGGAGCTGATCACCCAGAGTGCTCCGGGTGATCTGTTCGTAACGCGTAACGTGGGTAACGTTGTGCCGCCATACGGTCAGATGAACGGTGGTGTTTCGACGGCCATCGAGTACGCGGTGCTGGCACTCGGCGTGCAGCACATCATCATTTGCGGGCATTCGGATTGTGGCGCGATGCGTGCGGTGCTCAACCCCGCCAGCCTGAAAAAAATGCCGACGGTCAAAGCCTGGTTGCACCACGTTGAAGTGGCCAAGACCATGGTGCAGGACAACTGCAACTGCGCCAACGAAGCGGAAAGCATGCACGTGCTGACCGAAGAGAATGTGATCGCCCAGCTGCAACACTTGCGCACGCACCCGTCGGTGGCGTCACGCATGGCCAACGGGCATTTGTTCATTCACGGCTGGGTGTACGACATCGAAACCAGCGAGATCAAGGCCTACGACGCCGACAAGGGCGCTTTCCTGCCGCTGGACGGCACCAGCCCGATCCCGAGCGCGACGCCCAAAGCGCGGTTTTAAACTGCATGAACTGTGGGAGCGAGCCTGCTCGCGAATGGCCTTCGCGAGCAGGCTCGCTCCCACAGCTGAAGTCTTCCTGCAACCACTGTTACAGCGCCAAACCAACGCCCAATTGTTTGGACAGGCACGGCCAGCGCTTCCAGGCAGCACCGGTCTGCGGGCTGGTCAGGCGCTCGCGGTAGGCCTCGACCGACTCCAGGGCAAAGCTGTCGTCGTTGAGCATCAGGTCAACGGCGTGGTGCACGGCTGCGTCGAGCTGGTTGGCAAAATCTTCGCCGATCAACTGGTGGGCAATCAGATTGGCCACGGTCATGTCCAGCGGGATCAACGGCTGCTGGAAGTGCTTGATGTAGAGATCGTTGACCTCTTCGACCAGGCGGTGCGCCAGGTAAGCCTCGTCCAGTAAACCTTCAAGCCCTTGGTGGCCATCAAGCAGCGGCAGAGGCTGAGCAAAAAACTGCTCGGCGATTTTCAGGATCGGCTTGATTTGCGATTCGATACCGGCCTCGCGAGCGACTTCATTGGCCGCATCGAGCAAGTCGGGTACCTGGTCGATATAGGCGCTGACGAAACGCGTCATCACTACATTGCGGTCGACTTCAGGCAGTTGAATGGCGGTGTGAAGGTGTGGCAATTGAGCGGCCAGATGCTTGGCGAGCAGGCCCGTTTCGGCCTCATGTTCTTGGGCACGCGAGATCTGCACGCGGATGGCGGCGGTGTTCATGGGAACTCCAGGGGAGGCGCTAGGCAGGGAAGTACTTTAAAAGTAGCCGTCCTCAAGTCAAGGAGAGGGCTTTTTTCAGGGGGGCTATTGTCGTTCATTTTATGACCGGGCAGTGAGTGCCATTTGTCGATGGGGCCTTATTTCATTGTTTTGACCCCTCGCGTTGCGGGGTTGGTCCCGGTGTCTATACTCGTTTTTGTAACCGTTTTTTGATGACGCCCGACTGCCTGAGCAGACGAGGCTCGGCGGTAAGAGTTCGCAGGTTTGAAAACCGCCCCCTTGTAGCGCTGCCCGTAACACGATGCAGACTGGCGCAATAACAAGAAAAATAAAGGGGAACCCAGCGATGCGACATCCACACCTATGGATGGGCCTGCTGTTGTGGTCAGTTTTCAGCCAGGCGCAAGCGGCCTGGACCGTGAATATGGCGCCGGGTGCGACCGAAGTCAGTCATGCGGTGTTCGACCTGCACATGACCATCTTCTGGATCTGTGTGGTGATCGGCATCATTGTCTTCGGCGCGATGTTCTGGTCGATGATCGTTCACCGCCGCTCCACCGGTCAGGTGGCGGCCAAGTTCCATGAAAGCACCACGGTCGAGATTCTCTGGACCGTAATTCCCCTGCTTATTCTGATCGCCATGGCCGTGCCTGCGACCATTACCCTGATCAAGATCTATGACAGCAGTGAATCGGATGTCGACATCCAGATCACCGGCTATCAGTGGAAGTGGCACTACAAATACCTGGGTCAGGACGTCGAGTTCTTCAGCAACCTGGCCACCCCCGCCGAGCAAATCCATAACCAGGCCCCCAAGGGCGAACATTACCTGCTTGAGGTCGATGAGCCGCTGGTGTTGCCCATTGGCGCCAAGGTGCGGTTTCTGGTGACCTCGGCCGACGTGATCCATTCCTGGTGGGTGCCGGCCTTTGCGGTCAAGCGTGATGCCATTCCCGGCTTTATCAACGAAGCCTGGACCCGGGTCGAGAAGCCCGGCATCTATCGCGGTCAGTGCGCCGAGCTGTGCGGGAAGGACCACGGGTTCATGCCGATAGTGGTCGACGTCAAAACCCGCCCGGACTACGACGCCTGGCTGGCCGAGCGCAAGGCGCAAGCGGCACAGCTCAAGGAACTGACCAGCAAGGACTGGACCCTGGACGAACTGGTGGCCCGTGGCGACAAGGTCTACCACACCGCCTGCGTGGCCTGTCACCAGGCTGAGGGGCAGGGCCTGCCACCCATGTTCCCGGCACTCAAGGGCTCGCCGATAGCCACCGGCCCGGCGGCCGATCACCTGCACCGCGTGTTCTTCGGCAAGCCGGGCACCGCCATGGCCGCTTTCGGCAAGCAGTTGTCAGAAGTTGATATTGCGGCCGTGGTCACTTTCGAACGCAACGCCTGGGGCAACAACAAGGGCGACATGGTGACGCCAAAAGACGTACTGGCGCTCAAACAGGCGCAAGGCAAATGAGCCGCTCAGGGATGTGCGTGCACAACGGTCGGGGGCAACGTGCCGCTGGCTTCTTGGTCCAGCTGTTTGCAGGAGTCAGGACATGAGTGCTGTTATCGATGACCACGGCCATGCAGACGGTCAGGCACATGGACCGGCCAAAGGCTTGATGCGCTGGGTGTTGACCACCAACCACAAAGACATTGGCACCTTGTACCTGTGGTTCAGCTTCTGCATGTTCCTGCTCGGCGGCTCGTTCGCCATGGTGATTCGCGCCGAGCTGTTCCAGCCAGGGCTGCAAATCGTGGCCCCGGCCTTCTTCAACCAGATGACCACCATGCACGGGCTGATCATGGTGTTCGGCGCGGTCATGCCGGCGTTTGTCGGCCTGGCCAACTGGATGATCCCGCTGATGATCGGTGCGCCGGACATGGCCTTGCCGAGGATGAACAACTTCAGCTTCTGGCTGCTGCCCGCGGCGTTTTTGCTGCTGGTCTCAACCTTGTTCACCGCAGGCGGAGGGCCGAACTTCGGCTGGACGTTCTACGCGCCGCTGTCCACGACCTATGCCCCCGAAAGCGTTACATATTTCATCTTTGCCATTCATTTGATGGGTATCAGTTCGATCATGGGCGCGATCAACGTGATCGCCACTATCCTCAATCTGCGTGCCCCCGGCATGACACTGATGAAAATGCCGCTGTTTGTCTGGACCTGGCTGATCACGGCCTTCCTGCTGATCGCGGTGATGCCGGTGCTGGCCGGTGTGGTGACCATGATGTTGATGGACATTCACTTCGGGACCAGTTTTTTCAGCGCCGCGGGTGGCGGTGACCCGGTGTTGTTCCAGCATGTGTTCTGGTTCTTCGGGCACCCCGAGGTGTACATCATGATCCTGCCGGCCTTCGGGGCGGTGAGCGCGATCATCCCGACCTTCTCGCGCAAGCCGCTGTTCGGTTACACCTCGATGGTTTACGCCACGGCCAGCATCGCGTTCCTGTCGTTTATCGTGTGGGCGCACCACATGTTCGTGGTGGGGATCCCCCTGGTGGGCGAGCTGTTCTTCATGTACGCCACACTGCTGATCGCGGTGCCGACCGGGGTCAAGGTGTTCAACTGGGTCAGCACCATGTGGCAAGGCTCGCTGACCTTCGAGACGCCGATGCTGTTTGCCGTGGCCTTTGTGATTCTGTTCACCATTGGCGGGTTTTCCGGGCTGATGCTGGCCATAGCCCCGGCGGACTTCCAGTACCACGACACCTATTTTGTGGTGGCGCATTTCCATTATGTGCTGGTGCCGGGCGCGATCTTTGGCATCTTCGCCTCGACCTACTACTGGCTGCCGAAATGGACTGGCCACATGTACGACGAAACCCTGGGCAAGCTGCATTTCTGGTTGTCGTTTGTGGGCATGAACCTGACCTTTTTTCCGATGCACTTTGTAGGGCTGGCCGGCATGCCGCGTCGGGTGCCGGACTACAACCTGCAATTTGCCGACTTCAACATGGTGTCGTCGATTGGCGGGTTCATGTTCGGCGCTACGCAGTTCCTGTTCCTGTTTATCGTCATCAAATGCATTCGCGGCGGCCCCAAAGCGCCAGCCAAACCCTGGGACGGCGCCGAAGGTCTGGAGTGGAGCGTGCCTTCGCCCGCGCCGTACCACACCTTCACCACGCCCCCGGAGATCAAGTGAGCACTCAAAAACCCCTCACCCTCTCCCGGAGGGAGAGGGTGAGGGGCTTTTGCTCTTCTAAAGGAGATTGAGTGTGAACAACTCAAAGCCGATCAAACGTCTGGTTCTGCGCCTGCTGCTGCTGGTGGTGGTGATGTTTGCCTTCGGCTTTGCGCTGGTGCCGATTTACGACGTGATGTGCAGAGCCTTCGGCATCAACGGCAAGACCGCCGGGCAGTACGAAGGTGAGCAGGTGGTGGACCCGAGTCGTCAGGTGCGGGTGCAGTTTTTGTCCACCAATGCCATCGACATGGTGTGGGAGTTTTACCCCAAGGGCGATCAGTTGGTGGTCAACCCGGGCTCGGTCAACGAGATGGTCTTTGTGGCCTACAACCCCACCGATCACCCCATGTCGGCGCAAGCCGTGCCGAGTATTTCCCCCGCCGAAGCGGCCCAGTACTTCCACAAGACCGAATGTTTTTGCTTTACCCAACAGGTGCTGCAACCGGGTGAACGGATCGAAATGCCGATGCGCTTTATCGTCGATCGTGCCATGCCCAAGGATGTGAAACACCTGACCCTGGCCTACACGCTTTTCGACATCACCGCTCGCCATCCGCCCGTCGCCGCTGTCGTCGGCAAGGATGCTGAGCGGCCTGTCCGATAAGGAGAATGCACCATGGCAACTCACGATCAGTACTACGTCCCGGCGCAAAGCAAGTGGCCGATCATTGCCACGGTGGGCCTGCTGGTTACGGTGTATGGCCTGGGGACATGGTTCAACGATCTGAAGGCGGCGCGGCCAGAGTCCCATGGCCCGCTGATCTTTTTCTGTGGCGCCCTGATAGTGGCGTACATGATGTTTGGCTGGTTCGGCGCGGTCATCAAGGAGAGCCGCGCAGGTCTCTACAGCCCGCAGCTGGACCGCTCGTTTCGCTGGGGCATGACCTGGTTCATCTTTTCGGAGGTGATGTTCTTCATCGCGTTTTTTGGTGCGCTGTTTTATGTGCGCCACTTGTCTGGCCCGTGGCTGGGTGGCGAAGGCAGCAAGGCGGTGGCGCACATGCTGTGGCCGGACTTTCAGTTTGCCTGGCCGCTGCTGCACACCCCCGACCCTGCGCTGTATCCGCCGCCCAAAGGCACCATCAGCCCGTGGGGCTTGCCGCTGCTCAACACGGTGTTGCTGGTCACCTCCAGCGTCACCCTCACCATCGCTCACCATGCCTTGAACAAAGGCCATCGCGGGGCGTTGAAGTTCTGGCTGGGGCTCACGATATTGCTGGGTATCGGGTTTTTGGGGTTTCAGGCCGAGGAATACATCCACGCCTACACGGAACTGGGGCTGACCCTGGGTTCTGGGGTGTATGGCGCGACGTTCTTTATGCTCACCGGCTTTCACGGCGCCCACGTGACCATTGGTGCGCTGATTTTGCTGGTGATGCTGATTCGTATCGTGCGCGGGCATTTCACAGCCGAGCATCAGTTCGGGTTTCAGGCTGCGACCTGGTATTGGCACTTTGTGGACGTGGTGTGGCTCGGCCTGTTCTTGTTTGTGTATGTGCTGTGAGCCGCCCATGACGCGCTTTCGCCCCGGCATCGCGCCCACCCTGGTGGTGTTGGCGTTGCTGCCGTTATTGGTATTTTTGGGCTTCTGGCAGCTTGCCCGCGGCGAGCAAAAGCGTGTATTGCTCGACAGTTATGCCCAGCGCCAGGCTGCCGCGCCGGTGACGGCCGGGCAATTGTTGAGTACCGATGAGCCGGCGTTTCGCCGGGTGCAGCTGCGCGGGCATTTCGACGGGCAACACAGCCTGCTGCTGGACAACCGCGTGCGCGACGGCAAGGTCGGTGTCGAGTTACTGCAACCGTTTCAGGATCAGGCCAGCGGCCAGTGGCTGTTGCTCAATCGTGGCTGGCTGCCCTGGCCAAGTCGCCTTGCGCCGCCGCAGTTCAGCACCCCCGAGCAGATACTGGACATTCAGGCCTGGGTCTATGAGTCGCCGGGCGCCCCCTTTCAATTGCACGCCGACCCGGCCGATGCGCCTTGGCCACGGCTGGTGACGGCGGTCATGCCGGCCAAACTGTGGGCCGAACTGGGGCGCGAAGGCTTTGCCGATGAAGTGCGTATCGCCCCCGGCCCGGGCGCGTATCAGGCTGACTGGCCGCTGATTTCCACGGGCATGGGCCCGGAAAAACACACCGCGTATGCCGTGCAATGGTTCGCCATGGCGCTGGCCCTGCTCGGTCTTTATCTGTACCTCGGTTGGCACAATGCTCAGGAGAAACGCCATGGGAACGGCCATCAATCCGCCTGATACCCCGCACGCCATCGCCCCGGCGACACGGCGGCGCGGGCGGTTGCAGTTGATCCTGATCTTGCTGCTCACCGTCGGTCCGATGGTGCTGGCTACAGGCATGTACAAACTCAAGTTCTGGGTGCCCGAAAGCCGCAGCTATCACGGTGAAATGATCGGTAACGGGCAAAGCCGCGCCGCCCTTGGCGTGGCCACGGATGAACAGCGGTGGCAACTGCTGGTGACCGCACCTCAAGGCTGCGCGGCCGATTGCCAGCAACTGGTGTACCTGGCCCGACAGCTGCAAATCGGCCTGGGCCGTGATGCCTCACGTGCGTCCCACGGGTTGGCGGTTGCACAACCGGTGAGTGCGGATTACGCCGCCAAGTTGCAGCTCGAATACCCGCAATTGCAGCGCTACACCCTGGACCTGCCGACCTACGCACAGGGCGCCGAGGGCAACGGTGCGGCGCAACTGTGGATCATCGACCCCCACGGCAATCTGGTGCTGCGCTACGGCCCCGGGGTCAACGGCAAGGACGTGCTCAACGACCTGCGCCACCTGCTCAAGCTGTCCAATATCGGATAGGGGAATGTCATGGCCAAAGCCGGATTTCGTCTCGCCTTGCTGGCCACCTTGCTGGCGCTGGTGGTGGTGCTGCTCGGCGCCTACACCCGCCTGACCCATGCCGGGCTGGGCTGCCCCGACTGGCCCGGCTGTTATGGTTTCATCAGCGTGCCCAGGACCGAGGTGCAACTGGCCCATGCCGAGCTGCACTTTCCCGATACACCGGTGGAGGCCGACAAAGGCTGGAGCGAGATGACCCATCGTTATTTCGCCGGCACCCTGGGGGTGCTGATCCTGCTGCTGGCCGCCCGGGCCTGGACGCAACGCCATCTACCCGATCAACCCCTCAAGCTGCCGCTGTTCATCTTGCTGGTGGTCATTGCCCAAGCGGCCTTTGGCATGTGGACGGTGACGCTCAAGCTGTGGCCCCAGGTGGTCACCGGGCATTTGCTGGGCGGGTTCGCAACCTTGAGCCTGTTGTTTTTGCTGACCTTGCGCTTGTCCGGCGTATTGCCGGCACTGGCCGTGCCGCGCCGCTTGCAGCGCTGGGCCACGGCCGGGCTGGTGCTGGCGATCATGCAGATTGCGTTGGGTGGCTGGGTCAGTTCCAACTATGCCGCTGTGGCGTGTGTCGACGTACCGACCTGCCACGGGCAATGGTGGCCCGAAGCCGATTTTGCCAATGGTTTCCATCTGACTCAGCACATCGGCCCCAATTATCTGGGAGGGCAGCTGGACAGCGAGGCCCGCACTGCGATCCACCTCACCCACCGTCTCGGCGCGTTGCTGCTGACCCTGGTATTGCTGGGGCTGGCCTGGCAGTTGCGCAAGGTCGGCATGACCCGGCTGGCGGGTTTGCTGTTGGTGGCGTTGGCCGCGCAAATCAGCCTGGGGCTCAGCAACGTGGTGTTTGGTTTGCCGCTGGCGGTGGCGGTGGCGCATAACGCCGGAGGCGCGGTGTTGCTGATGACGCTGGTGCTGGTCAACTACCACGCCCGCACCGCACTGGTCAGGATCAAGGCCCCGCGCTTTGCCCGCTGGACCTTCAGCCTTAAAGGAGAGCAGCCATGGCGACCTTGATTGTCGAGCGCCCGCAGCAAGCGCTATGGCGTGATTACCTGGAGCTGACCAAGCCCAAAGTACTGGTGTTGATGCTGATTACTTCATTGGTGGGCATGTTTTTGGCGACACGCTCCGGTGTGCCCTGGACGGTGCTGGTCTTCGGCAACCTCGGGATCAGTCTGTGTGCCGGCGGCGCGGCGGCGGTCAATCATGTGGTGGACCGGCGCATTGACGCGCTCATGGCCCGCACCCACAAACGGCCATTGGCCCAGGGTCGTGTTTCGCCGCTGGCGGCGCTGGCATTCGCCCTGTTGCTGGCATTGGCGGGCATGGGGTTGTTGCTGGCATTCACTAACCCGCTGACGGCCTGGCTGACCCTGGCTTCCTTGCTCGGCTATGCGGTGATTTACACCGGATTTTTGAAGCGTGCCACGCCGCAAAATATCGTGATCGGCGGGCTGGCCGGGGCTGCACCGCCGCTGTTGGGGTGGGTGGCGGTGACGGGGCACGTCACGGCCGAGCCGTTGCTGCTGGTGCTGATTATCTTCGCCTGGACCCCGCCGCACTTTTGGGCGCTGGCCATTCATCGCAAGGAGGAGTACGCCAAGGCGGATATCCCGATGTTGCCGGTGACCCACGGCGAGCACTACACCAAGGTGCATATCCTGCTGTACACCTTCGTATTGCTGGCCGTCAGCTTGCTGCCGTTTGTGATTCACATGAGCGGCTTGCTCTATCTGGCGTGTGCGCTAGGGTTGGGCGCACGCTTTCTGCATTGGGCGTGGGTGCTGTACCGTGGCACCCAGCCGCACGCTGCGATCAACACGTTCAAGTACTCTATCTACTACCTGTTCTTGCTGTTTATCGCGCTGCTTGTCGATCACTACTTAGTGTTGAACCTATGACTAAAACTCAAAAAACCGTCTTTATCCTTGTCGCGCTGGTGGCCTTGGTCATGGGGCTGACGTTTAACAAAATGATGTCGGGTAAAAGCCAGAGCGATAACACCACCCTGATTGATGCGGGGATCATTTTGTTGCCCCAAAGCCGTCAGTTGCCGGACCTGAAGATGACCAACCAGGACGGTCAGCCGGTGGTGATGAACGAGCTGAAGGACAAGTGGAGCATGCTGTTTTTTGGCTACACCTTCTGCCCGGATATCTGCCCGACCACGCTCGCCCAGCTGCGTCAGATCAAAAGCGAGCTGCCTAAAGAGGTGCAGGACAAACTGCAAATCGTGCTGGTCAGCGTCGACCCTAACCGCGACACGCCGCAGCAGCTCAAGCAGTACCTGGGCTACTTCGACCCGCAGTTTGTGGGCCTCACCCCGAGTTCAATCGATGAGCTGCAAACACTGGCCAACGCGGTGAGCATTCCGTTCATTCCGGCCGATACCAGCAAGCCGAACTATACGGTCGATCACAGCGGCAATCTGGCGCTGATCGGGCCGGACGGCACGCAGCGGGGATTTATTCGCGCACCGTTCAACACCGCCAAAATGGTTGCCCAATTGCCGGGGTTGGTGCAGAGGAAGTAAATCAAGGAGGGGTGAAAGCGATGTAGCCGCTGCTGCAGGTTGCGGCAGCGGCTACACGGTAGTACTTAGAACGCCGGAACGATGGCGCCTTTGTACTTCTCAAGAATGAAAGCTTTCACTTCTGGAGTGTGCAGGGCAGCTACCAGCTTTTTCATGTCATCCGAATCTTTGTCATCCGGGCGAGCTACCAGAATGTTCACGTAAGGCGAGTCGCTGCCTTCGATGACCAGTGCGTCTTTTTCCGGGTTCAGCTTGGCTTCCAGCGCGTAGTTGGTGTTGATCAGTGCCAGGTCAACCTGGGTCAGCACGCGTGGAATGGTGGCCGCTTCCAGCTCGCGAAACTTCAGGTTTTTAGGGTTGCTGGTGATGTCCTTGACCGTGGACAGGATGTTGGTCGAGTCCTTGAGCTTGATCAGCCCGGCCTTGTCCAGCAGCAGCAGGGCACGGCCGCCGTTGGTGGCATCATTGGGGATCACGACGGTGCTGGCGTCCTTGATCTCATCAAGCTTTTTGTACTTGCTCGAGTAAGCGCCCAGCGGTTCCAGGTGGACAGCGGCAACGCTGACCAGGTTCGTGCCCTTGGCTTTGTTGAACTCATTCAGGTACGGCTGGTGCTGGAAGAAGTTGGCGTCCAGACGTTTTTCGGCAACTTGCACGTTTGGCTGGATGTAGTCGGTGAAAACCTTGACCTTGAGGTTGACGCCCTCTTTGGCCAGCGCAGGTTTCACGAACTCCAGGATTTCAGCGTGGGGTACCGGGGACGCAGCCACCGACAGATCGCCCGCGTGGGCCGAGAACGCCGCTACAGCGGCCACAGCAGCAAATAACTTCTTCATTCAGCAACTCCTTGTGAACACCTGATTTCAGGTATCTGCCAGCCTTGGCTGGCGGTTACGTTTATTAACGCGGGTCGCGTTTATTTGCGCGAAAAGTGCACCACCAGCCTGTCGCCAACGGTTTGCAGAATTTGCACCAGAATCAGCAACAGCACCACCGTGACAATCATCACGTCAGGCTGGAAACGCTGGTAGCCGAACCGGATCGCCAAGTCGCCCAGACCGCCTGCGCCGACCACACCTGCCATTGCGGTGTAGCCCACCAGCGTAATGGCTGTGACCGTGATCGCGGCAAAGATGCCGGGGCGCGCTTCGGGCAGCAGGGCGTTGGTAATGATTTGACGCGTATTGGCGCCCATCGACTGAGTGGCTTCGATGATGCCGCGGTCCACTTCACGAAAGGCGGTTTCAACCAGGCGTGCAAAGAATGGCGTAGCCCCCACCACCAGCGGCGGAATGGCCCCGGCAACACCCAGCGATGTTCCGGTGATCACCACGGTAAGCGGGATCATGACCACCAGCAGGATGATGAACGGCAGCGAACGCAAAATGTTCACCACGAACGACAGCGCTGCATACAGACTTTTTTGTTCGAGCAGCTGACGCGGGCTGCACAGGAACAGCAGGATGCCCAGCGGCAGACCGAGCAATACGGTGAACAGCAGCGAACCGCCGAGCATGATCATGGTGTCGCCGGTGGCCAGCCAGATTTCGTACCAGTCGATATTGGCGAAAAAGCCCAGGAAAGATTCCATTAGCGCAGCACCTCCATATGAACGTCTGCAGCAACGAAGCGGGCGAAAGCCGCTTCCATGTCGCCACCGGTGATGGCGAGGGTCAGTTGCCCATAAGGGGTGTCTTTGATGCGGTCAATGCGACCGGCCAGGATGCTGTAGTCCACGCCTGTTTCGCGGGCAATAGTGCCCAGCAACGGTGCGTAGGTAGCTTCGCCCTGGAAGGTCAGGCGCACGATGCGGCCAGGAACATGGGCGAAATCGTCACGTTGTTCGCTTTCGTCGATCTGCTCGTCCTCCTGCACAAAGCGCTTGGTGGTCGGGTGCTTGGGGTGCAGGAACACTTCAGCCACCGGGCCTTGTTCAACGATAACGCCGCCATCCATCACCGCCACTTCGTCACACACGCGACGGATCACATCCATCTCGTGCGTGATCAGCACGATGGTCAGCTTCAGCTCGCGGTTGATTTCAGCCAGCAACTGCAGCACCGAGGCCGTGGTTTGCGGGTCGAGGGCACTGGTGGCTTCGTCGCACAGCAATACTTTGGGTTTGGTGGACAGGGCACGGGCAATGCCCACGCGCTGTTTTTGGCCGCCCGAAAGTTGCGCCGGGTATTTTTTGGCGTGGTCAGACAAGCCCACGCGCTCCAGCAGCTCGGCAACACGCTGATCGATGGCACTGCGGGACAATTCACCGGCCAGTGTCAGCGGCATCGCAACGTTATCGGCAACCGTCTTGGATGCCAGCAGGTTGAAGTGCTGGAAAATCATGCCCACTTGCTGACGGAAACGGCGCAGGCCATTGGCGTCCATTGCGGTTACGTCTTCGTTGTCGACGATGATCTTGCCACCGCTTGGGGTTTCAAGGCGGTTGATCAGGCGCAGCAATGTACTTTTACCCGCACCGGAGTGGCCAATCAGGCCGAACACCTGGCCGCTCTCAACACGCAAACTGGTGGAGTGCAGCGCGGGGATGTCCTTACCGGCAACCCGGTAAGTTTTATGAACGTTATGAAACTCAATCACGTAGCGAACCTTGTGGGCGCGTAAATAGAAGTTCAGCGGTAAGCCGGGCACGCATCTTATCGTGCTCGCATATGCTTGACTTAGCATTTATTGGTGGCAAAACCTTTGATTTTGGAATAAGAATTCAAAGGTCAGAAAATGCCAATCGCCGCGTGCGCCAGTTTTGCGCAAGGGCGCAGAACTCTGGGTTGGCACAGGCGGCGATCTTTTGTTTCAAGGCTTGCGCGGTGTCAGTACCAATTGCGCAGGCACATGGCGAATGATCTGACGCTCAAGGCTCAGATCAAACCCGGGGTCGAGCTTTTTAACCCGTTTGCCGATCAGTGTGGCCAACCATGGGTAGTCCGCTGTACGCGGGACTTGCAGGCTGACGGCGCACTGGTAATTGACGATATCTTGCGCGATCAAATCCAGTTGATGGCGAAGTTTCGCAATATCGGTGATGTTCAGCGTTACGGTGGTGCTTGGGGCAGCAGGGTCGATCACTTTGGCCTGTGGTCGTGCCTCGGCAGCCTTGAGGGCAGCCTCAGCCTTCTCCAGCTCGGCTTTGCGCGCCTGGGCAATGGCACCCGTGACGCCGCCGGTCAGGGCCGGGGCCGTGGGCATCAAGGCACGGGCACGGCTCAGGGCTGTGGCGGCGGCGTTGACATCACCTTTTTGCAGAACGATCTGGCTGCGCTGCAAGTAGGCTTCTGCCAGCTGGCGCTGGTACTGCACCAACTGCGGATCATCCGGCGTTTGGGCCTGCAAGGCGCTCAGTTGGTCTTCTGCGGTCGCAAGTTCGCTGCTGGCCAGGTTTTGTTCCAGCTGTGCGATGGCCACAGCGCGTGCGTCAGCGGCAGTAGTGTCGGCCGACGGCGTGCTTTGGCAGGCGCCCAGCAGCAAGGAAAATGCGGCCAGGAGCAAGTAACGGGAGTTGAACAGCTTCATTCCTGCGGCTCTCTAAGTGCGCAAAAAACAAGCAAGTCTACACCCCTCGACGGGGCAGAACAAAACTCAGCAGAAACAGTGCCGCGGCGCACACCACAATCGATGGCCCTGCCGGCGTGTCTTTGAACCATGACAATGCCAGGCCGCCACACACGGCCAGTATTCCCAGCACACTGGCGCCCAGTGCCATTTGCTCCGGAGACCGGGCGTGGCGTTGGGCCGCCGCAGCCGGAATGATCAGCAAGGAAGTGATCAACAGCACGCCGACGATCTTCATCGCCACGGCAATGACTACCGCGATCAGCAACATCAGGGTCAAGCGTAACGCTGCTACGGGCAAGCCTTCAACCGTAGCCAATTCCTCGTGCACGGTAATGGCCAGCAGTGGCCGCCACAGCGCGACCAGGAGCGCCAGTACTGCGGCGCTGCCGCCCAGGATCCACATCAGGTCGGTGGGGCTGATGGCCAGCAGGTCACCAAACAGGTACGCCATGAGGTCGATCCGAACTTCATGCATGAAGCTTAGTACGACCAGCCCGAGGGACAAGGTACTGGGGGCAAGAATTCCGAGTAGCGTGTCGGAAGCCAGCGACTGACGCTGTTGAAGCGTGACCAGCAACACGGCCAGGAGCAGGCATCCCACGGTCACTGCGATCGTGGGGCTGACGTCCAGCAGAAAGCCCATCGCCACACCCAGCAGCGCTGCGTGCGACAACGTGTCGCCGAAGTAGGCCATGCGTCGCCACACCACAAACGAGCCCAGTGGTCCTGCAACGATTGCCAAAGCCAGGCCTGCCAGCAGGGCGTAAATCAGAAAATCAGCCATGCTTGCAGCCTTCTCCATGTACGTGAGCGGGCGCCGCAGGGGTGCCGTCGCTGACCACTGAGCCATGCAAGTCATGGGCGTGGTCGTGATGGTGGTGATAAATCGCCAGGCTTTGTGCGTTTTGGCCAAACAGCTCAACAAAGGCCGGGTCGCTGCTGACCTGCTCTGGATGGCCCGAGCAGCAGATATGGCGGTTGAGGCACACCACCTGATCGGTAGTGCTCATCACCAGATGCAGGTCGTGAGAAACCATCAGCACGCCGCAGCCGTGGCGGTCGCGCAGGCGGGTGATCAAGGCGTACAGCTCTGATTGACCGGCCACGTCCACGCCTTGTACCGGCTCGTCGAGCACTAGCAGTTCGGGTTTTCGCAGCAGGGCGCGGGCCAGCAGCACGCGCTGCATTTCACCGCCCGACACGCTCTGCACCGGGCTGTCGATGACCTTTTCAGCGCCGACTTCCTTGAGTGCGGACAATGCCTGGGCGCGGTCTACACCGGGCACCAGACGCAAAAAACGCAACACGGACAACGGCAGTGTCGGGTCGACGTGCAGTTTTTGCGGCATATAACCAACGCGCAGTTTGGGCTTGCGCCATACGCTGCCGCTGGTGGGTTTGAGCAGGCCCAGCACCGCCTTGACCAGCGTGGTCTTGCCGGCGCCGTTGGGGCCGATCAGGGTCACGATCTGGCCCGGCTCAACGCTCAGCTCAATGTTGTCGAGTACGTTTTGCCCGGCATAGGTCACGGTGACGTGTTCCAGGCGAATCAGTGCAGCGCTCATCAGGCCTCCCGGCAACCCGAACACAAGCCGACCACTTCGACGGTCTGGCCTTCGACAGTAAAGCCGACATCGCGCGCGCTGTTGATAATCGCGTCGCTGATGGTTTTTTGTTCAAGTTCAATGGCTGCATGGCAATTGCGGCAAATCAGGAATTGGCCCTGATGCGGATGCTCGGGGTGGCTGCAGCCAATAAAGGCATTGAGCGACGAGATGCGGTGCACCAGGCCATTGTCGAGCAGGAAATCCAGCGCCCGGTACACGGTCGGTGGCGCGGCGCGGCGGCCGTCCTGCTCGCTGAGTACGGCCAGAATGTCGTAGGCACCCAGCGGCTTGTGGCTCTGCCACACCAGCTCAAGCACCCGGCGCCGCAATGCGGTCAGGCGCAAACCCTTTTGCGCACACAGGACGTCGGCTTCTGAAAGCGCGCTGTGGACACAGTGGGAGTGGTCATGGGGACGGCTGGCAAGCGGTGTCATGGGCATGGGCGGCGACGTTTTTTGAGAGAGACGTTATTATGTTACCTGTTTCAGCCACCATGAGTGCTCATCGTGCCCCGTCTTTTTTCTCTTTTTCTTGCTCTAAGCGCCAGTTTGCTTGCGATTGGCCCGGCCCAGGCCGATGTCAGCGTGCTGACCAGCATCAAGCCCTTGCAGCTGATTGCCGCCGCCGTGCAGGACGGTGTGGGTCAGCCGGAGGTGCTTTTGCCACCTAACGCATCACCGCATAACTATGCATTGCGCCCATCCGACGTACGGCGTGTGCAGTCGGCCGATCTTTTGTACTGGATCGGCCCGGACATGGAAGGTTTCATGCCGCGGGTAATCAAGACCCGTACATTGCCATCGGTGACGGTGCAAAGCCTGCCAGGTTTAAAACTTCGTCATTTCGCCGAAGATAGCCACTCGCACGAAGAAGATGCCGCCGAACATGATCACGATCATCGCCCCGGCACGCTGGATGCGCATTTGTGGCTGGCCCCGGACAATGCACGGGTGATTGCGGCCAGAATGGCGGCGGACCTGAGCGCCAAAGACCCCGCCAATGCGGCCAGGTACCAAAGCAACCTCAAGGCATTCAATGAGCGCCTGGATGCACTGGACGCCCGTCTGAAGCCCCGTATGGCCGCGATTGCCGACAAACCGTTCTTCGTCTTCCACGAAGGTTACGACTATTTCGAAAGCGCTTATGGCCTCAAGCACGCGGGTACGTTCAGCGTGGCTTCCGAAGTGCAGCCCGGTGCCCAGCACGTAGCGGCAATGCGCAAGCGTTTGCAGGAAGCGGGCAAGACGTGCGTATTCAGCGATCCGCCACTGCGCCCGCGCCTGGCTGACACCTTGACGGCAGGGCTGCCGGTCAAGCTGGCGGAGCTGGATGCGTTGGGCGGCTACACCCCCGCGACAGCGCAGGGTTATGAGCAGTTGATGGAAAAGCTGGGCAATGAGCTGGCGGGGTGTCTGGAAAGTTTGTAAGCCAACTGCAAGTCTTGTAGCCGCTGCCGCAGGCTGCGATGGTTCGCGAAGCGACCCTGCTTTCGGGTTGAAAGCAAAGGTCCTGCGAACCTTATCGCAGCCTGCGGCAGCGGCTACAGATTTGGTGTTTTTTACAACGCGAACGGCAGTTGTACGGTCACCGTCTGACGCAATGCCAGGCGCTTTTCAAACTCGCCCGGATCGTGAATCAGCACGTCCTGCCCGGCAAAGGAATGTGCCGCAATCAGGCGCGACAACCAAAACCGTACACAGGCAACGCGCAGCATGGTTGGCCACAGCTCGGCTTCGCTGGCGGTGAACGGGCGCAGTGCGGCATAGGCGCCGAGCAGCGCGCGCGCGCGCGGGCCGTCAATCTTGCCGTCTTCGTCAGCACACCAGTCGTTCAGGGCAATCGCTACGTCATACAGCATGGGGCCGGAGCAGGCGTTGTAAAAGTCGATCAAGCCTGTCAGGTGTGTGCCTTCGAACATGGCGTTATCGCGGAACAGGTCCCCGTGCAGATTAGCCTGAGGCAGCGCCAGGATCTGGGCCTTGCGCTCAGTGATTTCGCTCAAGGCCTTTTGCAGCAATTGTGCCGAATCAGGTGACAAATCTGCCATCAGTGCGGGCCCTTCAGCCAGCATCCAGTCCAGACCGCGGTCAGTCTTGCGCACCAACACGTTGTGGCGGGTGGCGGTATGCAAGTGGCCGAGCAAATCGCCCACCTGGGCGCAGTGCTGGGCGTTGGCCTCGCGAATGTGTTTGCCCGCCAGGCGCGGCTGCAACAGCGCCGGCTTGCCTTTGAGTTCGCGCAGGGCCTGCCCGTCCTGCGTGCGCAGGGCATAAGGCACCGGCAAGTCGGCATCGTGCAGCACGTCCAGCAGTTCAATAAAGAACGGCATTTCGCTGATCGGGCCGCGCTCCACCAGGGTCAGGACAAACTCACCCTGCTCCAGACTGATGAAGTAGTTGGTGTTTTCGCTGCCAGCGGCAATCCCCTGGAAATCGAGCAGACGGCCGAGCCCGTAAGGCGCAAGGAAGGCTTCCAACTCGCTGCGAGTCAGTGGGGTGAATACAGACATGGTTTAAAACTGCCAGTACGGGCGCCGCATCGAGTCGGCGCCGATTAAAGTTAAGACGCTATTTCCATTCGAAGATTTTCCACGAAGGAATCAGCATATCCGGCTGGTCGGAACGGATGAAATTGGCATCAGTACCATCAGCGCGTACCAGAAAGTACGGCGGTGCTCCTTTTGGGGTGACCTTGATGGCATATAGGAAACCGTTTTGACGGTATTCCTGAATGGTTTTATCGCCTTCCGTGCGAATGGTTACTTCTGGATCATCAGCCGCAAAGGTTAACAGCGGAGTGAATGCAAACAAGCCGGTCAGCAACAGGCGATTGAGTGTGCGCATGATAACCTTGTCCCTTTGTCGTCATTGGTCCGGACATTCTAGCGCCGGACTCGCCGAAAAGGTTGATCCTGCTCATGAGCCAAGCTCCCCTCGTCCTGGTGGACGGTTCTTCATATCTGTACCGCGCCTTCCACGCGCTGCCGCCGCTGACTACGTCCAAGGGCTTGCCTACGGGCGCCGTGAAGGGCGTGCTGAATATGCTCAAAAGTCTGCGAAAACAGTATCCGGACAGCCCCTTTGCAGTGGTTTTCGATGCCAAGGGCGGGACATTTCGCGATGAC